>NZ_JANYEK010000105.1 GCF_025363195.1 Sphingomonas sp. | reverse complement strand
CGCCTGCGAAATCCAGCTCGCCACCCTCAGCATGGGCAAGCCACTGGTGGTCGAACAGGACGTGATCGACGTCCACCAGCGCGATCTCTACATGGCGCAAGCCAGCGCCAAGCCCGGCGAAGCCGACTTTGCCGCGATGGTGCGCAAGGTCGACAAGATCGACACCAGCTGGCGGGATTGAGGCGGCTTGCACGCGAGCTCCGGCCTCGCGTGCTTCAGCCGGGAGTTGACCGCACGGAATATGGCCGCACTCTCCTAAATTTCGAACTCAAACGACTTGACGGCGCACGCGTCAGGCCCTCCACCCCGTCCCGACATATTCCATGGTATCGGCAGTCTGTTGCGCCAGATCCGCGCTGAAATAGCGGGTCACCACCCGCAATGCGAGATCAATTCCCGCGCTAAGTCCACCAGCGGTCGCAATGCGCCCCGCCTCGACGAAGCGCCGCCCCCGGCGCAGGTCGATTTCGGGAAATGCCTTGGCGAAATTGTTCGATGCCAGTTGATTGGTCGTCATGGGAATATTGTCGAGCAGGCCCGTTTTGGCCAGCTGAAACGCGCCGGTACATACGGACATGGTCAACGCAGCCTGTCCGTGCATTTCCTTGATCCAGTGGTGAATACCCGTCATTTCACGCGAAGCCGGATTGGGCTGTGCGAAGTGTGGTACGACGATTACGTCAGGCGCTGGCGCGGTGTCGATCGAGAAATCTGGCACCATCATCAACCCGCCCGAGGCACGAACCGGCGCGATCGTCTCCGATACCGTAAACATCTCAAACGCCGGGCTGTCCGCGTCGGGCGAGGCATAGGTATCTTGAAAGGTTTCCCACGGCCCTGCCAGATCGATCACCTGAACGCCCGGATTGATCGCGAACCCAACCTTGATGGCGCGACCGGTGGGCCGGATCAGTGGCTGTTTGCTGGTCAGCCCGGGCAAGTACGAAAACCCGATCTTGCCCGAAACTGGCAGTGCTGGCTGGGCGGCAGAGCAGCCCGCCGCCAGAATTGGTGCGGTCAACAGAATGTTGGTGAATTGTCGACGTTGAATCATCGCATCGCTCCACTGCATCGCCATGCGAAAAACTGCTCTCCTCTACTCGTATCACGGTGAGAGCGTAGCCGAGACAGCTCCGCGCTGGCGCTGTCCCGTAAAGACATCCCGTAAAGACATCCCGCACAGACATTTCGCGCGATATCAGTCGAAGGTTACAGCGATCCAAACCGATACCCGCTAACCGTCCAGCCCATCACGTGATCGCGGTAATCGCACACCGCCACATCATCGCCGCCAGCGCCAAGCGCCACCATCAACGGTAACAGATGCTCTGCCTCGGGATGCGCGAAGCGTGCGTGCGGCATGTTTTCCCAGGCCGCAACCCGCGCTGCCCGTCGCACAGGATCAGGATCGGTCACGGCCGCCGTCAGCGCCGCATCCCATTCATCCGCGACGGCCGTCACCTGCGGACCCCGCGCACGCAGGTTGTGGAAGCTCATCCCCGATCCGACGATCAGCACGCCTTCATCGCGCAGCGGCGCCAGCGCCCGCCCGATCGCGATATGCGCCGCCGGATCGAGATCGGCCCGCAAGCTCATCTGGACCAGTGGAATGTCCGACCCCGGCACCGCCACCATCATCGGGATAAAGACGCCGTGGTCCCAACCGCGCACGGCATCCTCGGCGGTTGCGAAGCCCGCGAGGGCAAGCAAGGCCGCGGCCCGTCGCGCCACCGCAGCATCTCCGTGCGAAGGCCATTGCAGACGATACGTGTGCGCGGGGAACCCGTGATAATCGTACGTCAGCGGATGCCCGTCGCCGACATTCAGCGTCACCTGCTTGGTTTCCCAATGGCCCGAAACCATCAGGATGGCCTTGGGCCGCTCGGGCAGGGAATCGATCAGCCCGGCCAGATAGTCCTGCATCGATCGCCACATCGGATCGGGCGGCCCGCCGTCCGGATCCATGAAGAAGCAGGGGCCGCCGCCATGCGGGATGAACAATGTGGGAAGGGTCATGCGCAACGATATCGCCACGCACCGCCGCCCACGCAATCGTCCGATACGAAACGGGTCGTTTCACATCGTAGCCGGGTGACACCCGCTTCAATTGTTGGATTTGAGATGCCAGCATTTCATCTACTGTTTCCTAGCTTACCTCAGCAGAATGCTGGAATATCGAGCTTTTACGGCGCGCTGATTGCTGCGGTTGGCCGCACCTTAGCCTCGCCATCCGCCCAACCCCGAAAGCCTGTTTCGCCAGCACCCCCCTTAGCCTAAGGTCTTTCGCATGACCCGTTTCACCGTCAACAACCAGCCGGTCCAGTATCGCATGGATCCAAACACGCCCTTGCTCTGGGCCTTGCGCGATGCTTCGAACCTTACCGGAACGAAATATGGCTGCGGCGATGGGCAATGCGGCGCCTGCACGGTTGATATCGACGGCGAGGCGGTGCGATCCTGCCAGGCGACGATCGGCGCGATCGAGGGCAGCTTTGTCACCACCATCGAGGGCCTGTCGCGCGAACGCGATCATCCGGCGCAACTCGCTTGGATCGCCCACAACGTACCGCAATGCGGTTTTTGCATCCCCGGCATGATCATGGCCGCGGCGGTGCTGCTGAAGAAGCACCCCAACCCGGGTGAGGACGATATCCGTCTCGGCATCACCAACCTGTGCCGCTGCGGCACCTATCCACGCATTGTCGAGGCGGTGCTGGCGGCAGCCCGCGTCGAACGCGGCGACGAGACGATCGCAGCGGGGGCCCCGCCCGGCATCGACCCAGCTGATGCCGCTCGCCGCGTGCCCGCACTGACGCCCTCCAAAGACGCGACCAAGTAACGAATCCTTTCTGATCGCTGACAATACAATTCAGGATCCGCTCAGCAGCAATAGTGCACACCGCGTCTATCGACCGGGCGATTCTCTGCTCCGGCGTTACGAAGGAAACGTCGATGCGTATTTCCCTTTTGGCCGCCCTCATGGCCGCAACGGCTTTGATACCGGGTGCTGCCTTGGCGCAACGCACGGAACGCACGCAAGAAGGTGACGCTGATCGCGGCGGTGATCGTCAGGCTCGAATAGAAGCGCGCGCCGCCGCTCGCGCTGAGCGTCCCCAGCCTGAACAAGCCCGACCCGAACAATCCCGCCCCCAACAGCCCCGCCCCGAACAGGCCCGCCCCGAACAAGCCCGCTCCGAACAGGCCCGCGCAGGGCAACCTCGCTTCGATCGCGGCTCCATTGACGGCGCCGGGCCAGGCCGCGGCAATCGCTTCGGTAATGCCCTCGATGGCGGCTCAGACAATGCGCGCCACAATTTCTACGCCACGCGCCCCCAGCCTCAACAACCACAGGCCCAGGCCCAAGCCCAGGCACAGGCGCAAGCTCAATTCAATTCCGATCAAAACCGCGGCAATCGCCCGGATGGTCGTGGTGGCAACACCGGCCAATGGCGCGGCAATCGCGGCGGCAATGATGGCCAGGTGCCGGGTACACCCGGCTATCGGGGCAACCGCGACGATATCGGCAATCGGGGTCAGAATCACAACAACGACTGGCGCGGCAACGACAACCGCGGCGTCACCATAACGCGAGGAAATGACTTGCGTGGCGATTCGCACCGCAGCGAAAGCCGCTATGCCGATCGCGGCGGCAACGATCATGGCGCGTGGAACCGCGACTGGCGCCGCGATGATCGCTACGACTGGAATCGACGCCGTGAATATGATCGCAGCGCCTTTCACCTGCCGCGCTATTACGCACCGTCGGGCTGGAACTATGGGTATCGTCGCTTCAACATCGGCTTTACGCTGAGCGCAGGCCTGTTCCGCAACAATTACTGGATCAGCGATTCCTATTATTACGGGTTGCCGGAGGCCTATGGCCCGTATCGCTGGGTGCGCTATTACAACGATGCGTTGCTGGTCGATATCTATTCCGGGCAAGTCGTCGACACGGTGTATGATCTCTTCTGGTAAATATGGGTTTCGTCAGGGTCGGGCCCGTCGGATAACATCCGACGGGTCTTGCCTTTTGGGGCATCGGCGGCACAGTGCGCGCCGTCATGACTGTCGCTCAAAAAGCCGGGGTCCCCTCGCCCGTCCGCCGCCTCGCCGGTGAAACCGTCGCTCGCCGCCTCGAAGCGAATCCGGCGGTCAAACGTGCGAAAATCGATGTCGCGCAAGTCTATTACCATCAGGATTTCCTCACTCCCGTGCAGTGTGCGAGGCTGATCACGCTGATCGACGCCAGCCGCCGCCCCTCCACCTTGCTCAGCACCAATCCCGACGCCCAGTTCCGCACCAGCGAAAGCTGCGACATGGATCGCTGGTCGCCCGACGTACGCCCGACCGACGAGGCGATCGCCGAATTGCTCGGCATCGACGCCAGCCACGGCGAGACGATGCAGGGCCAGCGCTACGCCCCCGGCCAGCAATTCCGCGCCCATCACGATTATTTCCACGCTGGCGAAAGCTATTACGACAAGGTGGTAGAGTCGGGCGGGCAGCGCACCTGGACGGCGATGATCTACCTCAACGACGTGCGCGAAGGCGGCGCGACCTGGTTCCCCCAGGCCGGCATCCGCGTCGCTCCGAAGCGCGGCCTGTTGCTCGCGTGGAACAACATGAATCCGGATGGCAGCCCGAACCTGGCGACGCTGCACGAGGGCATGCCGGTCGTACAGGGCACCAAGTACATCGTGACGAAGTGGTTCCGCGAGGGCAGCTGGCTGCGGGGTTAGGCCGATACCGCGCTTAGGCCAGTGCCCCGCCAGCCGCCCTCCAGAACATACCGGCGCGAAACGCGGCTAAGTATTTAGCTGTGCGAACGGACCGATATCATCGAAGCTGTCGACGAAAGTATCGGCCCCGCGATCGGCAAGGCACCATGCACGGGTTAATGACCGTCCAGACCGCACAAGGCAGTGAGAATGCGGACCGAGCCGCCCGACCGCAACGTAGACGCCATCATTCCCGCGGCAATGAGAAACCGCAGAACCATTGTAAGATGACCGCAACAATCTATTGATATCATATAGTTATTTTTTTCAACAATTGTCGTCGTCGGGCGCAACACCTACGCCATGAGGGCATCCGCCCTCACCTCGGCCCACGCGCGATCCTCAAGCACGCGCGCCGATTGCACCGCCGGGCTCACGACCGTGCGCGATAGCATGTTCTGCAGGAAACAGCGCCGAGACGCGCACTGGCATCATTCCGTCGTCTCGTCGCAAAGCGGCGATCGGCGTAATCGGGAGACCGCTCTGCGTCCGCTTTAGCGGACGACCGTCTTCCGCTTCATCGGCGCAAGTTTGGCCAGAAAGCGATTCTGCGCGAAAAACGGCACCTTCTCGCGCTGCATCGCAATCTGAAGGTTTTCAACCAAGGCATTGAAATCGGCCGCTTGTAGTCCGAGATCCTTATGCGATGACTTCATATCGCGCCCGGTATAGTCGCAGCTGCCATTCAGGATATAACAGAACTGCTCCTTCAAGGTGCGGCGCAGACGGACCATGTCTTGCCCCTTGAAGATTTCAGAAATGCGCGCATCGCCGACGCTACGGGTTACCAGATTATCCACGATCCGCGCGATGCCCGCTTTACCGTGAAACGCATTCAACATGCCCTGCCCGGCAAACGGCTTCGCCCCGGCATTCGCGTTACTCTGCGTGTAGGGATCGACCGGATCCTCCTGCACCGTCTGTGGGGCGGCCTGCAGGCCCAGCAGGGCGACGATAAGAATGTTGACCACTGAATTTCGGCTCCGCTTAGATACTGCCTTGCAACGACAGCAAGGCACCACGCTGGCGTCGCACCGTAGCGATATCGCCAAGATCGGCATAGGCTGCGGTGATCGCGACATGACGGGAGATGGACCAGGCGGCAAACACATCCAGCCCACGCTGTTCGCGCGCAAACCTCAGGTTGTTGGGGCGAGTCCGCACTTCTGCGCCGACCAGCAGGTTGCGCTTGATCAGCATGCCGGCCGAACCTTCGAACTGCGGCTTGTAGGCGTTGCTGAGGTCACCGCCAAAACCCAACAGGCCGAACTGGTTGGCCTTGGTGAACCGGACGGTGGCGTTGACGACCATCGACTTCGAAAGGATTACCTTGGTCGCCGCGATATAGAAATCGGTACCGCTGGAGTGCTTGCCACCCACGGCCGCGATGATCGGTGCCTTGTCAGCTCGCTTGTACTGCACGCCTATGGAGATTTGCGGCAGAACTTTATCCTGATCGTACAGAGCATTACCGGCAACTTTGACTTTTATGCTGTAGATGTCCTGGCCGAATTTGAAGCCCGCTCCGAGACCAAGCGCAGCACCCGCCTTCCGCGTGTCGAAACTCTGCCGCGCGTACGACAGTTCAACGCGATCCTTGATCCCGATCGCTACGCCGGCGCTGGCCAGATTGAAATCCGGCAAAGCGACATAGGTGGCATGCACTTTCGCGCCGATACCGGCATCGGTCTCGTTCCCCGCGATCAACGACCAGGTTGCAAGGCCGCCACCCGCCGCGCCCTCGATGCTGCTCACCCCGCCGGTCAACAACATCTTCCCCCCCTGGCGCCATTCGCCCGCTTGGGCCGGTGTCGCGAACGCAAAAAGGAGCGCGGTCACCAACCATCCCAGCAGGAATTTCAAACGCATTTGAGGGGGAACTCCACCGGATTTTCTAACCCAAAATGGTTCCATTTGGTTATTTTTCGGTAAATTATCGCTTTACCTCTCGGAAAGCCTCCGGGCGCTATGAGCCGGGGATGATGATCCGCGCACTTGCATCCATTTTGACAGTCATCGCCGTACCGGCGCACGCTGCCACGGCGAATATCGATGTACGTGCTGCGGACGGAAAACCGCTGGCCGGCGCGGTCGTGCTGATCGATACCGCGAAAAAACCCGCCGCGCCGATCAAGTTCACCTGGGGCAATGCGATGACCCAGCGTAACATCCAATTCGATCCGCGTGTTTTGATCGTGCCGGTGGGATCGACGGTGACCTTTCCCAATTTCGACAAGGTCCGCCACCACGTATATTCGTTTTCGAAGGCGAAGAAGTTCGACCTGAAGCTATACGGTAAGGACGATACACGCAGCGTGCTGTTCGACCATACCGGCACGGTTGCGCTCGGTTGCAACATCCATGATCAGATGAGCGCGTTCATTCTGGTGGTCGACACGCCGTTCGCGATACAGACCGACGTCAACGGCCACGCGACGATTCCGAATCTGCCGGCGGGCGGCGTTACGGTGCGCATCTGGCACCCCTCGATCCACGCGCCGGACAATATCCTGGCCCAGCCCGCGACGATTGCCGCCGGCGGCTTTACCAATACCTACACGATCAAGGCCAAATGACCCGCGCCGCCAGCATTGCGCCGCGGATCGCGCGGATGTTCGATTTCCGACACCTGCGGACACGGCTTGCCGTGCTGTATGCCGGACTGTTCGCCTTGGCGCTGATCGTCGTGGCCGTCGTCGCGCAGGTGATGATCCGCCACCACGCCCAGGCTTCGGTGCGCGCGGAACTCTCGACCAGCGGCACGGTCTATGATCGCATCTGGGCATTGCGCGCGAAATCACTCACCGGGTCGGCCGATGTGCTCGCCCGCGATTTCGGTTTCCGCACCGCGGTGGCCAGCGGTGATCGCCCGACCATCTTGTCCGCCGTCGCAAACCTGCGCGAACGCGCCGGGGTCGCCAACGCCTTCGTCATCGAGATGAGCGGCGACGTGATCGGCGCTGGCCCCAAGGATCTGCGCGCCGCGCTCGCGGCCCTGCCCTCAAAATTCGCCAATGGTACCAATAATGCGGTGATCGCCACGCACGCCGGCACCTACCGCCTGATCGTCGCGCCGATCCTGGCTCCGGTCGAAATCGGCCGGGTCGTCTTCGCCGTGCCGCTGGATGCCAACGAGATGGGCGCGCTTGAACGCCTGTCGGCGATCCCGCTGACCGCAACGATGCTTCACCGTGGCGCTGGCGGACATTGGGTGTCGACCGGGCATGAAGCCCTTGCCGACACCGAACTCGACGATTTCGTTGCCGGCGCGATCGCCTCGAACGGCGCGACTCCGACAACGCTCGATCTCCCTGGCGGCAAATCCTTTGCTCTGGCCATCCCGCTCGCCGGGCGGGGGAAAACACCCGAAGCAGCTTTGCTGCTCAGTTATCCGCTCGACCTGGCGCTGGCCTCCTATCAGTCGCTTCAGATCGGCATGGCGCTGGCCGGGGTGCTGGGCATGATCCTCGTGCTGTTCGGCAGTCGTCGCCTCGCGCGGGGCATCGCTGGCCCGATCGCCGCTCTGGACGCTGCCGCCAAGGCGCTGGAAGAAGGGTCTCGCGCCGAACTGAAGGTCGAGGGTTCGGACGAGATCGCCCGCCTCGCGGAAAGCTTCAACACCATGTCCGCCGGCATCATCGAGCGCGAACATCGCATCACGCATCTCGCTTTCCACGATTCACTCACGGGACTGCCCAACCGCACCTATTTCCGCCAGCAACTGGAAGCGGCCCTGATCCGCGCACCGAAGATGGGCGAAAAGGCGACGGTGCTGTGCCTCGACCTGGACGGATTCAAGGGCGTCAACGACACGCTTGGCCACCCGATCGGCGATGCACTGCTGCGCCAGGTCGGGCTGATGCTCGACGATCTGGTGAAAGACGGCACCGTCTCGCGACTCGGCGGTGACGAATTCGCCATCATTCTGGCCGGAAAGCTGGACGATGATCGCCCGCGCGCGTTGGCGCAGGATATCGTCGACCGGTTCCGCAAGCCGATTCTCGTCGATGGGCACCAGATCGCTACCGGTGTCAGCATCGGCATTGCGATCGGGCCGGGCGATGGCCGGGATGCGGATTTGCTGCTGAAAAGCGCCGACCTTGCGCTCTACCGTGCCAAGCAGGACGGTCGCGGCGTTTTCCGTTTCTTCGAACCCGCGCTGGATGCCGCCGCGCGCAAACGCCGTCAGCTCGAACTCGATCTGCGCGAGGCGATCCTGACCGGCCAGTTCCGGCTCAACTACCAGCCCATCTTCGATCTGGAGAAGGATCGTATCGGCTGCTTCGAATCCTTGCTGCGCTGGGAACATCCGACGCGCGGCAATGTCTCACCAGTGGAATTCATTCCCGTCGCCGAGGAAACCGGCCTGATCGTCGCGATCGGCGAGTGGGTGATCCACGAGGCCTGCCGACAGGCGGCGGAATGGCCGGATCATGTCCGCGTCGCGGTGAACGTATCGCCGCTGCAATTCCGCAATTCGGGCTTTTCGAACATCATCTTCCAGGCCCTGACCCGCAGCGGCCTGCCCGCCAACCGGCTGGAGATCGAGATCACCGAATCCGTCTTCCTCGATGGCGAGACCGGCGTGTTGCAGGTGTTGCACATGCTACGCGGCATGGGGGTGCGCATCGCGCTCGACGATTTCGGCACCGGCTATTCCTCGCTCAGCTACCTGCGCAGTTTTCCGTTCGACAAGATCAAGATCGACAAGTCCTTCGTCGACATGGTCGCGCAGGATGAAAGCTCGGCCGCGATCGTCCATGCCATCGTCGATCTCGCCAAGGCGTTGAAGATGGAAACCACCGCCGAGGGCGTGGAAGACCGCGACCAGCTGAACGAACTCCGGGGCCAGGGCTGTTCGAGCATCCAGGGCTATTGGTTCAGCCGCCCCGTAGAAGGCAGCGCGGTGATGGACATGATCGCGGGGCCGATGTCCGCCGCGGCGTGAGCGGAAGCAGGGCGTCCGCGCTGCGGCCCATACCGCGCTTCATATTGGCGCAAACATTCGGCGAGCGAGCGCTCGGCGACGGGTTTGAACTGCTCACCTGTGAGCGCCAACCCTGTAGTACGATCGAGTCGGAACATCCGGAAATCCTCGCGGGTTTCACACCACGCAACCAGCGTCCAGACTTTGCCCCAGAACCAGAGACCGAGCGGATTAACGCGGCGTTCTGTCTTCGCGCCCAGTCGATCCGCATAACCGAAGCGCAGGATATCTTGGGCTTCGATGGCTTTTTCCACCAGATCAATCCGTTCACGTACGTCCTTGGTCAAGTGCATCGGCGGGGCAAACACGCTGGTATTCGCAACCCGCTCGCGCTCTGCCTTGGGCAAAACCAGTTCGATCTTCACCAGGGCTTCGGCGGCGGCGCGGGACATGCCGATCCCGCCCCAGGATCTCACCATCCGAATGCCCGCAACCAGCGCGACGATCTCGTCGCGGGTAAACATGAGTGGCGGCAGATCATAGCCGCTACGCATGACATAGCCGACACCGGCCTCCCCATCTATCGGCACGCCGGTCGATTGCAGGTCGGCGATGTCGCGGTAGATCGTCCGATCGGAAACCTCCAGCCGTTCGGACAAAACCCGCGCCGTAACTAGCCGACCGCCCCTGAGATATTGCACGATCTGGAAAAGGCGGTCGGCGCGGCGCATCAGTTTTTGTATTTGAAGATGCCGAGCGAGTTGCCCTCAGTATCCCTGGCATAGAAGAACGAGCCGACATAGATCTGGATAACGTCGGACACGACCTCGCCACCGCCTTTCTTCACCCGCTCCATCGCTTCGGTCAGTTCGCCAGTCACAGCAAAATGCGCGGTCATGCCTTCTCCGTCCTTGGCGGGCTTTCCGGGATAGATATGTCCCGCAGGGGCACCGCCTTCAGCATACGGAAACATCCAGATCGAATTGGGTCCACCAGTATCTTCGGCAAGAGGGCCTTCCAGCAGGGTCTCATAAAATGAACAGGCCCGCTTGGGATCGGTCGCGGGGATTTCGGTAAAAACAATCTGCCCTTGGGGTGCGGTCGTCATTGGCTTGCTCCTGGTTGTGTTGAACAAGCGCCTATTTTCATACCCCTCCTGACAGCGTGTTGTCAGGAGTGTTGCCATGCCTTCAAAAAACCAATGAGGTAATCGTCGCCAGTGCCCGCACCCTTCGGCGTTGGCGGCACCCTCTTCAAGCCCTAGACAGCGGCGAATTCAGGAGAGTCGCGCATGCCGCAATACGAAATCGATAGGAAACGCCCCGCGCTCGCACCCGGTGCCTGGATCGCGCCGAGCGCCGATTTGGTCGGCGATGTGCGCCTCGCTGAGGATGCCAATGTGTGGTTCGGCGCGGTGCTCAGGGGCGACAATACCCCGATCCTGATCGGCGCACGCAGCAACGTACAGGAAGGCGCGATGTGCCATAGCGATCCCGGCGCGCCGCTGACCGTGGGGGAGGATTGCACGATCGGCCATCACGCCATCCTGCATGGCTGCACCATCGGTGATCGAGTGCTGATCGGCATGGGCGCGATCGTGCTCAATCGGGCGACGATCGGCGATGGCTGCATCGTAGGCGCGGGTGCGCTGGTCACCGAGGACAAGGTGTTTCCTCCACACAGCCTGATCGTTGGCAGCCCCGCCCGCGCGATCAGGGAGCTGGACGGAAATGCGGAGGCCATGCTCCGTCTCTCCGCCCGGCATTATGTCGAGAAGGCGCACGCCTGCGCCACCGGACTCAAGCGGGTCGACTGATCCGGTTCAGCCGCCCACCCAGGCAGTGACAGCCGGGCGCAGCCGCTCGGTCGTCTCACGCCGCGCCGCCATGCCGGCGACCACGCGGGCCGCCCCGCCCCGCGCATCAGATGGCAGATTTTTCGCGGCGAAGGCGGTGATCTTCGCCGGCATCGCCGGGTCGTTGGATCCCCCACCCAGGCTGGCGACATAGTTCGCCCGGGCCGCCCCTTC
>NZ_JANYEK010000054.1 GCF_025363195.1 Sphingomonas sp. | reverse complement strand
TTCTCGGCCAGGGCTGAGACCGACGCCGAATCCGTTCGACCGGGGATCCCACCGTTAACCAGCTGCAGGCGAGACCTTGGCGTCGGATGACGCCCGCCAAACCGCTTACCCCACGATCGTCTGCAAATTCATGAACTCGTGCAGACCGTAGGGCCCGAGTTCGCGGCCATGGCCCGAGCGCTTGATACCGCCGAACGGCGCCTCCGGACTGCTGGCGAGCATCTGGTTGACCGCCGTCATACCGGCCTCGATCTCGCGTTCGAAGCGTTCGCGTTCTGCCGGATCGTTCGTCCATACCGAGGAGCCGAGCCCGAACGGGACGTCGTTGGCCAGCGCGATCGCCGCGTCGATATCGTCGGCGCGGAACACCATCGCGATGGGACCGAACATCTCTTCCTGCGCAACGGCATGGTCGGTCGGCACATCGACCAGCACTCCGGCCGACATATAGGCCCCCTTTCCGGGCAGCGCCTCACCGCCGAACAGAAGTTTGCCGCCCTCCTTGCGGATCATCTCGATCTGGTCGAGCACCGTCCGGCGCTGCTCCTCGCTCGACAGCGGCCCCATGTCGGTGGCCGACTCCATCGGGTCGCCGGCCTTGACCGCCTGCATGCCCGCCGAGAATTTCCCCAGAAACGCGTCATAGACATCCGTATGGACGATCATCCGCTTGGCGCAGATGCACGACTGGCCGGTATTCTGGATGCGCGCCGTCACCGCCGTCTTGGCGGCGTGGTCGAGATCGGCCGAGGGCATGACGATGAACGGGTCGGACCCGCCGAGTTCCAGCACGACCTTCTTGAGCGCACGTCCCGCCGCTTCGGCGACCTTCATGCCCGCGCCCTCGCTACCGGTCAGCGTAATCGCGACGATGCGGTCGTCGGCGATCAGCGCGCCGACCTTGTCGGATTTGATCGCCAGATTCTGGAACACGCCCGCGGGTGCGCCCGCGGCGATCACCATCTCCTCGATCGCCGCCGCGACGCCCTGCACGCTGGAGGCATGCTTCAGCAGCCCGACATTGCCCGCCATGATCGTCGGCGCGAGGAAGCGGACGACCTGCCAATACGGGAAGTTCCACGGCATCACCGCCAGCACTGGCCCGATCGGCAACCAGCGCGCGGTGCCCGGTCCGGTCGCGGTGGTGAAGTCGCGCGCGGCAAGCATGCCCGGCCCTTCCTGCGCATAATATCGGAAACCGATCGCGCATTTCTCGACCTCGGCGAGCGAGGATTTCAGCGTCTTGCCCATTTCGCGCACCGCAATCTCGGCGAGGCGCTGGCGATTGGCGTCGAACTGATCGGCGATGGCCGATAGCAAGGCGGTGCGCGTTTCATAATCGGTCGCGCGCCAGGTTTTATAGGCCGTGGCGGCACGCGCGACGCGGGTTTCGACTTCGTCCGCCGTCAATTCGGCGAAGCTCTCTCCGGCGGCGCCGGTTGCGGGGTTGATGCTGGTGAACATGCTGGTCCTATCGACCGGTCCGCATCCGAACGCAAACTCGACAGGACGTGCACACGAACCTGTTCATCTCCTTGACCCCGTTCACCCCCACAGGCCATAGCGGGCGGTATGGATATTCCTATCGAAGACCTGTCGTTCGAGGCGGCATTGCGTGAGCTGGAGGCGATCGTCGGTCGACTCGAATCCGGCGACGAGCCGCTGGAAGGCGCGATCGCGCTGTACGAGCGGGGCGATCGGCTGCGACTGCGCTGCAAGGAGCGGCTCGATGCGGCGCAGACCCGAATCGAGGCGATCCGCACCGATGCCGAAGGCCGCGCCGCCGGCACCCAGCCGTTTGCGGCAGGCTGATCGGATGAGTGCCGCTTCCCCCGCTTTGCAAGCCGCCTTGATCGATGTCGCTGCGGACATCGATCGCCGCTTCGATGCCCTGCTGGCGATCCCAGACGATCCCCGTGCCGATCTGTACCGGGCGATGCGCCATGCCGCGATGGGCGGGGGCAAGCGCCTGCGCCCGATGCTGGTCGGCGCCACCGCGACATTGTTCGGCGTGGACCGGGATTGTGCCGGACGCGCCGGACTCGCGCTGGAATGTATCCATGTCTATTCGCTGATCCATGACGATCTGCCCGCGATGGACGATGACGATATGCGGCACGGCAAGCCCAGCACGCACAAGGCGTTCAACGAGGCGACCGCGATCCTGGCCGGGGATTGCCTGCACGCGCTGGCCTTCGAGGTGCTGGCCGATCCGCTGACCCATGCCGACCCTTTTGTTCGCGTCGAGCTGCTCGCCGATCTGTCGCGCGCCTCCGGCCCGAATGGCATGGCCGGGGGACAGATGATGGATCTGGAGGCGGAGAAATCCAGTTTCGACCTGCCGACCGTCACAAGATTGCAGGCGATGAAGACCGGCGCGCTGATCGCCGCCGCGGTCGAGGCCGGGGCGATCCTCGGACGTTTGCCGATCGAGGGCCGCACATCCTTGCGCGGCTATGCCCGCGATCTTGGCCTGGCCTTCCAGATCGCCGACGACATTCTCGATGTCGAGGGTAACGAACAGCTGGCCGGCAAGGCGCTGCGCAAGGACGAGACTGCCGGCAAGGAGACGTTCCTGTCGCTGCTCGGGCTCGATCGTGCGCGCGAACAGGCACGCATGCTGGTAGATCAGGCGATCGCGCATCTGGCGAGCTACGGCCCCGAGGCCGATCTGTTGCGCGACATTGCCCGCTTCGTGATGGCGCGGGATCATTGACGATATCGTCACAAGGGGAACACCCATGACCATTCGCATCGGTGTCTATCCCGGCACGTTCGATCCGGTCACGCTCGGCCATATGGATATCATCCGGCGCGGCGCGAAGCTGGTCGATCGGCTGGTGATCGGCGTGACCACCAATGCGTCCAAATCGCCGATGTTCAGCGTCGAGGAACGCATGGCGACGGTGCGGCGCGAGGTTGCTGACGTCGACGGCGACATCACCGTCGTCAGCTTCGATTCGCTGTTGATGGACTTTGCCGAGGCGCAGGGTGCGCGCGTGATCGTCCGGGGCCTACGTGCGGTCGCCGATTTCGAATACGAATATCAGATGGCCGGGATGAACCAGCAGATCAATCCGCGCGTCGAGACGGTGTTCCTGATGGCCGATGTCGCGCTGCAGCCGATCGCCAGCAAACTGGTCAAGGAAATCGCGCTGTATGGCGGCGATATCCACAAGTTCGTGCCCGCTCTGGTATCGGACGAGGTTGTCGCGCGCGTAACCGAGATCGGCCGCAAGGGCGGTTGACGCTGTTGCCGGTGAGCAGTGCCTGCCCGCTCCCCCCGCCAAACTGTGCCCTTTTCCGCATTTTCGAACAACTCGTCGTTCACGTTGGCGCAAGCGTGGATTTGCTTTAGACGGCTGCCAACACGTCGGAATTTTCGCGGGGATATGATGCGTTCAATTACCAGAATGTTTGCTTCTGCCGGCGCATTGATCGCCGTAGTGCTGGCCGGCTCGGCCATGGCCCAGAAGGGGCCGGAAAAGCCCAAGGCGCTGACCCATGTCGAAGCTCCGACGGTGGTTACCCCGCGCCTGCCACCAGCATCCCCGACCGATCCGCAGAATTTGCTCTATCTCGATTTGTCGACCGGCGGGCGCGTCGTCATCTGGTTGCGTCCGGATGTCGCACCGCTGATGGTCGATCGCATCAAGACGCTGACCCGCCAGCATTTCTATGACGGCCTGGCCTTTCACCGCGTGATCGACGGTTTCATGGCGCAGGGCGGCGACCCGAAGGGTGATGGCACCGGCGGCTCGTCGATGCCGGACGTGAAGGCCGAATTCAATTACCTGCCGCACGTGCGCGGCGCGGTGGCGGCGGCACGCTCCGACAAGGAAGACAGCGCCAACAGCCAGTTCTTCATCGTCTTCCAGCCGCGTCTCAGCCTCGATCGGAAATACACCGTATTCGGTCGCGTGCTGGGCGGCATGCAATATGTCGACGCGATCGAACGGGGCGAGCCTCCGACGAACCCGTCGCACATCCTGCACGCTTATGTCGCAGCGGATGCGCCGCCCCCTTATGTCGCCGCACCGTTCACGCCGCCGACGACACTCGGCCCGCCGGTAAAGCTGCCCGGCACCGCGACCATATCGAAGACGCCGATCAAGCCGCAGCTCGCCCCGGCCGCGAAGCCCAAGTGAGCCTTGCCCCGCCCGTATGGGCGGGGGCTTTGCGATGAACGTCGATCTGTTCGATTTCGAGCTGCCTTCGGAGCGGATCGCGCTGCGTCCCGCCGTGCCGCGCGATGCCGCGCGCCTGCTGGTGCTGGACGCGGCCGGGACGCGCGACCTGTCCGTCAGCGATCTGCCCGGCCAGTTGCGGCGCGGCGACCTGCTGGTGTTCAACGACACCCGCGTGATACCGGCGCAACTCGAGGGTATTCGTGGAGACGCGAAGATCGGCGCCACGTTGCACAAACGCGAGGGGCCACGCGAATGGCGCGCCTTCGTCCGGAACGGGCGGCGACTGCGCGACGGCGACACGATCGATTTCGGCAAGCACGTGTTCGCGACCGCATCGGACAAAGCGGACGACGGCAGTTTCCTGCTGACCTTCGCCGGTGAAGTACCAGTCGAAATATTACTCGAACGCGCCGGCCGCATGCCCCTCCCCCCCTACATCGCCGCCAAACGCGCAACCGATGCCCAAGACGCAGACGATTACCAGACGATGTTCGCAGCGGAGAAAGGTGCGGTCGCCGCCCCGACCGCCGCGTTGCACTTCACCCCGGACCTGATCGCCAAGCTGGACGCGGCGGGGATCGCCTACGCCACGCTGACGCTGCATGTCGGCGCGGGCACCTTCCTGCCGGTCAAGGCGGAGGACACCAATGCGCACAAGATGCATGCCGAATGGGGCCGGATCGATGCCGCCACCGCCGATTGCCTGAACGCCACGCGCGCCGCGGGTGGAAGAGTGATCGCCATCGGCACGACCAGCCTGCGCCTGATCGAAAGCGCCACGGACGAAGACGGTTTGGTCCGCCCGTTCGAGGGCGACACCGCGGTCTTCATCACACCGGGCTATCGCTTCAAGGGCGTAGACGGGCTGATGACCAATTTCCACTTGCCGCGTTCGACCCTGTTCATGCTGGTCTCGGCGCTGATGGGACGGGAAAGGATGCAAGCGGCTTACGCTCATGCCATTGAGAATGGCTACCGTTTCTACTCCTACGGGGATGCGTCGCTGCTGCTTCCGTAGCGCGCCTCCCGATAGGGGGCCGATGGGAATACTTGTGTGTGCGCCTCAAGCCTTGTCGACAAAAGGCATCCCGCTCAACGCGCTGTTCACTGCGGAAGCCTGAACCATCGCGATGCGGCAGCGAGGCCTTTCGGCACGAAGCTCGTTGGAGTGCGGTATGGGTCGCCTGTCATAACCGAGCAGAAAAGTTTTGGCCGGATGGGGGGTCGGCATATCGATCGAAGCCGGCCGCTCGTTCCACCAGAAACATGCTCAGATTTCACGGAACGAGAACGATTTTCGCCTGTTGCCCCCACGCCATAATTTTATCCGTTATCTTATGAGGTTAGAGCACCCTGTCGCTCACGCTTACACCCGGGTTTTTATTAACCATGGGAATGGCTCAAAACTCGGATTTGCACGAGATATGCTTTCGCTCATCGGTATCTAAATCGTTGTCAAATCGCGGTGTTCTTAGCGAGAGGATCGCGACCTGCGATGCGGGTAACTTTTAAATTTGGTAATTGGAAAGAATATGAAAAAATATCTTTTGGCGGGGATTGCAGCGATTGCCCTCAGCAGCAGCGCGAACGCAGCGAGCCTCGTGAGCGCAGCGGTTACCGGCCCCAGCGGAACGGTCTGGAACACCAATTCCGCCGACGATTTTTACGCCCTGTTTCTGGTCCGTCCGTTCGGCAACATCATCAACCCGACCGATAACTTCACGTCAGCACCGACGACGATCGGCAGCAACAACTACTCGATCGCCGGCGACGGCTTCCCGGGCGGAACTTCGGCGAATTCTGATCCGTCGTATTTGTTGACGCTGATCTTCGCTGATGGTGCAACGATTTCGGGGCAGTATGTCGGCAGCACGTTCACCGGCGGCACCAGCGCTACGGTGGGGAATACCACATATACCCTGACCGGCTTCGGTTGGGATCGTAGCCCGGCCGATAACGTCAGCGCGCACAGTGCGGTTTCGGGCGGTGATCCGTCGGACTATACCGGCCAGTTTGCGTTCACGCAGGCCATTTCGGCTGTTCCCGAGCCCGCAACATGGGGCCTCATGGTGCTTGGCTTCGGCATGATCGGCGCCGCCGCCCGTAGCCGCAAGGTCAAGACGACCGTCTCGTACGCTTAAACTTCGCTTCGTCACGCGAACGAAAAGCCGCTGCTCGAAAGGGTAGCGGCTTTTTGGTGTCTGGCGCTTGAAGCTGAATCCCCATGAATCGGACCAAACCAAACCGAGCGTGCGCATCCTCTACGCCGCCGGGTGCTGGCTGAAAGTTAGGCCCTTCCCAGAACTTCAGGCGGTGAAGGCGATTGGGGGGCCGGAAGCACAATCTGTATCCGGTCAAAATGCACTGCTTAAGGCCAGGAACGGAGGCAGGCAGCGTCGAGGATGAGTGCTGACCCGAATTCTTGAGGGGATGCGTTGCTGCCACTTTCATGTGTGCTTTCGCATGGCGGTGATGCACGCGCTAATTCCGCGCTGTCATCACCCGGTCTCGCAATTGTCGCACTGGTGTAACGATCCGCCAGTACCCGCCGCCGCAGGGCGCAATCGGCGCCGCGGGGGACGTATCGTGATTGCACGTATTTGGCTGGTCGGTGTTGCACCGGTGGCTTTGTTGGTGGCTCAGGCCGCTGTCGCACAGGACCAGGCGCAGACGGTGATGCCCACCGAAACCGCCGCCCCACAGGCCGGTGCCGACGGTACGGAGGCACAGGCGGGCGATATCGTCGTGCTCGGCTTTGGCCAAAGCCGGCAAGTCCAGACGGTGACCGCGATCGATCTCGAACGGCTGACCCCGGGTACCTCGCCGCTGAAAGCGATCGCCAAGCTGCCCGGCGTCAACTTCCAGTCCGCCGATGCCTTCGGGGCATATGAATGGTCGACGCGCATCTCGTTGCGCGGCTTCAACCAGAACCAGTTGGGCTTCACGCTGGACGGCGTCCCGCTTGGCGACATGAGCTATGGCAACGTCAATGGCCTGCACATCAGCCGCGCCAGCATTTCCGAAAACCTCGCCTCGACCACCGTTGCCCAGGGCGCGGGCGCGCTTGGCACCGCATCGACCAGCAACCTTGGCGGCACGATCCAGTTCACGAGCCGCGCGCCGTCGGACAAGGCCGATCTGGTCGCCTCCGGCACCTATGGCAGCGACAATACGATCCGGGCATTCGTGCGCGCCGAGAGTGGCGATCTGGGCGGCGGGCTAAAGGGCTATATCAGTTACGGCTTCCTTACGACCGACAAGTGGAAGGGATATGGCAAGCAGCGCCAGCACCAGGCCAATGCCAGACTGGTCAAGGACATCGGCGAGAAGGGCAGCATTACCGCCTTCCTCAATTTCTCCGATCGCCGCGAAGATGATTATCAGGATCTCAGCCTCGACATCATCGCGCGGCGCGGCCTCAACAACGACAATATCAGCAACGATTACCCGCTCGCGCTGCAGATTGGCCGGGTTTACGCCAACCAGTCGACACTTGCGCGCAGCGCGACCGCCACCCTGCCCTATCCGAGCGCCGGACTGGCGTTTCCGGTCGGCATAAAAGATCAGGACGACGTCTATTACGATGCCGGTGGCCTGCGTCGCGACTGGCTCGGCGGGGTGACCTTCGATGCGCCGCTGACCCCGAACCTGGCGGTCGTGTCGACCAGCTATTATCACCACAACAAGGGCCAGGGATCGTGGATCACGCCTTATGTCGGGACGCCCGCCGGTGCGCCGGATGGGAGCGGCGGGACGATCTCCGCCGCCTCGCCATTGTCGTTCCGCACGACCGAATATGGCATCGACCGCGCCGGCAATTTGACCAAGATCACGCTGACCAATGGCGCGAACCGGCTCGAGGTCGGCGGCTGGTATGAAAGCAACACGTTCAGTCAGGCCCGTCGCTTCTACGGGCTGGGCAGCGCCACGACGCCGAACCGCGACATCCTGTCCTTCCAGTCCGATCCGTTCTTCACCCAGTTCAACGGCAAATACGACACCGAAACGCTGCAATATCACGTCGCCGATACCCTGGAACTCGGGCGTCTGACGTTGAACGGCGGGTGGAAGGGCATGCGCGTCCGCAACCAGGCCAATCTGCTCACCGGATCGTTGGTCGCGGGCAAGATCCAGGCACGCGACTGGTTCCTGCCGCAGGTCGGCGCACTGTTCCGGCTTGGCGGCGGGGCGGAAGTGTTCGCCAGCTATACCGAGAATATGCGTGCCTTCGTGTCCGCCGCCACCAGCGGGCCGTTCGCGACGACGCAGGATGGGTTCAACAAGATCCGCTCCACGCTGAAACCGGAAACGTCGAAGACGGCGGAAGGTGGCGTGCGCCTGCGCAGCGGCGGATTGCAGCTGTCGGCGGTCGGTTATTATGTCGATTTTTCCAACCGCCTGCTGAGCTTTGCCAATGGCGCGGGGATCATCGGCAACCCGCCGACGCTGAACAATGCCGGCAGCGTGGAAAGCTATGGCCTTGAATTGGCGGCGACCTATCGCATCGCCCCGCCGCTGACGCTGTTCGCAAGCTATTCGTACAACAAGGCGACCTACAAGGATGATGTCCGCAACGCGGCCGGAACAGTCCTGACCGCCACCGCCGGGAAAACGGTGGTCGATACGCCCGAGCATATGGCCAAGGGCGAGATCGTCTATGACAATAAGAGCATCTTCGGGCGTGTGGGCGCCGACTATATGTCGAAGCGCTTCTTCAACTATCTGAACGACCGCTCGGTCGGCGGGCGGGTGCTGGTCGATGCCAGCATCGGGTATCGGCTGCACGGGCTCGGCGGGGTGTTCGAGGGTCTCGTGATCGAAGGCAGCGTCACCAACCTGACCGACAAGCAGTACATCTCCACCATCGGCAGCAACGGCTATGGTGCCAGCGGTGACAACCAGACGTTGCTCGCCGGGGCGCCGCGCCAATGGTTCGTCACGCTACGACGGGGGTTCTGATCGGAGCGACGGGGGTTCTGATCGGAGCGGACGACTGACCGGCACTGGCGGGGATTGGTTCGCAGTCCTGGTGTGACCGCCCTTGCCTCGACGCGGCCGACGGGGGATGAGGGGTGGGTGAGTATCACCTTCCCTGCCCCACCTTCCCACCGCTGGCGCTTTTGGGTCGATCGCGGCGGTACGTTTACCGATGTCGTCGCGCGCCGCCCGGATGGCGAGATCGTCACCGCCAAGTTGTTGTCGGTCGATCCCGGCCGCTATGACGATGCCGCGGTCGAGGCGATGCGTCGGCTGACCGGCTGCGCGACCGGGCCGCTGCCGCCGGCCGACATCCGCATCGGCACTACGATCGCCACCAACGCGCTGCTCGAACGCACCGGCGGCGAGGTGCTGCTGGCGATCACACGCGGCTTCGGCGAGGCGCTGCTGATCGGGACGCAGGACCGGCCCGATATCTTCGCACTGGAGATTCATCGCGCCGCGCCTCTGTATAGCGACGTGCTGGAAATTGCCGAGCGTGTCGCCAATGATGGCACGATCATCACCCCGCTCGATGAGGAAGCCGCGCTTGCCGCCTTCCGCGCGGCCCATATTCGCGGGATGCGCGCGATCGCGATAGTGCTGATGCATGGCCATCTTTATCCGGCGCACGAAATCGCGTTGGCTCGGCTGGCGGCAGAAGCGGGCTTTACCGAGATCGCGGTCAGCCACCGCACCAGCCGCCTGGCCAAGCTTATCGGGCGCGGCGATACCACCGTGGTCGATGCCTATCTCTCGCCATTGCTGCGCGCCTATGTCGAGACGCTGGCGGTGGCGCTCGGCCCGGACAGCGACCCGCTGTTCATGCAATCCAATGGCGGACTAACTGCCGCCCACGCCTTCCGTGGCAAGGACGCTATCCTGTCCGGCCCGGCGGGTGGCATCGTGGGCATGGCGGAAACCAGCGCACGCGCCGGGTTCGACCGGGTAATCGGCTTCGACATGGGTGGCACGTCGACCGACGTATCGCTCTTTGCCGGTGCCTATGAACGGGACAGCGAAACGATCGTGGCGGGCGTGCGCATCCGTGTGCCGATGCTGCGCATCCATACGGTCGCGGCGGGCGGTGGATCGATCTGCCGCTTCGATGGCGGGCGATTCGTGGTCGGCCCCGAATCCGCCGGGGCAGTGCCCGGCCCAGCCTGTTACCGGCGCGGCGGACCGCTGACGGTGACGGACTGCAATGTCATCCTCGGTAAGCTGCAGCCCGATTTCTTCCCACCGGTCTTCGGCCCCGAAGGCGACGACCCACTCGACATAGCGGCGACGCAGGCCCGGATGAGCGAATTGCTCGATACATTGCCCGACACGCCCGGCGCGCGCATGACCGCCACCGAAGCCGCCGCCGGGTTCGTCGAGATCGCCGTCGCCGGGATGGCCAATGCGATAAAATCCGTGTCGATCGCCCGCGGCCACGATGCGGCGCACTTCGCGCTCGCCTGTTTCGGCGGCGCGGGCGGGCAACATGCGTGTCTGGTCGCCGAGGCGCTCGGCATGACGCGGATCGTGATCCACCCGCTGTCGGGGGTATTATCCGCCTTCGGCATGGGGCTGGCAGATCGCCGCGACGTGCGCGAGGCGACGGTGGCGTTGCCGTTGGAGGACGACCAACTCTCCGCGATCGAGGCCGTGGCACGGACGCTGGGCGACGAGGCACGCGCGGCTCTGATCGCTCAGGGGCTGGACGCCGCGACCCTCCGCATCGAGGCCCATGCGCACATCCGCACCGCCGCCAGCGACAGTGCGATCGAGGTGCCGTTGCGAGGGATCGCGGCGATGCGTACGGATTTCGCCAGCGGCCATCGCGCGCGCTTCGGCTATGACACCGACGCACCCTTGCTGGTCGATACGCTGCGGGTCGAGGCGATTGCCGACACAGCCGATCGTGACACGCCGCTGCCACGCCCGCCAGCGCACAGCAGCCCGCCCGCCGCGACCGTCGACAGCTTCATGGCCGGATCGGTCCACAGCACGCCTGTCTATCACCGCGCCGAAATCGCCGCTGGAACGCCAATGTCCAGCCCGGCGCTGATCGTCGATCCGGTGGTGACGATCGTCATCGAACCCGGCTGGCATGGCATGCTCGACGAAGCCGGCGCGCTGGTGCTGACCCGCGACCAGGCCAGCGCGCGCGACCGCGTCGGCACCGCGGCCGACCCCATCCGGCTGGAGATCTTCTCCGGCCTGTTCATGGCCATCGCCGAGGAAATGGGCGCGG
>NZ_JANYEK010000051.1 GCF_025363195.1 Sphingomonas sp. | reverse complement strand
CCCATGATCGCGGCCTGCATGCCGGAACCGCACATCTTGTTGACGGTCGTCGCCTCGACCGACAGCGGCAGGCCGGCCTTCAACGCCGCCTGGCGCGCGGGCGCCTGGCCGAGCCCGGCGGGGAGGACGCAGCCCATATAGATGCGCTCGACCGCGTCCCCGTCGATTCCGGCGCGCTCGACCGCTGCTTTTACGGCGGCAGCACCGAGATCGACGGCGGTGGCCCCGGCCAACGCACCCTGGAAGCTGCCCATTGGCGTGCGGGCGTAGGACAGGATGACGACGGGATCGCCGATGTGATTGGGGGCGGTCATGCTCGGGGCCTTTTGCGGAAGAGGGTTGAGCGCGATCTAGTCGCTGACAGGCGGCTTTACAAATACCGCCGGTACGCAGGGGTGGTAGCCGGATGTCCGGATGTCCGGATGTTCGCATGGGAGATGGGGGTGACGGCGAGAAGGGTGTGCCGTATCCAATCCTTATGACATTCCGCTGTTCTTCGTCCGATGATTGAGCTTTTTGTCTGGCCGGCCGGACTGGGCCTGCTCGGCGCGATCCTGGGCAGTTTCATCGCGACGTTGGTGATCCGCTGGCCGCAGGGGCGATCGGTGATGGCCGGGCGGTCGCATTGCGATGCGTGTGATGTCGCGCTGACCCCGCGCGATCTGGTGCCGTTGCTGAGTGCGGCGCTGGCGCGCGGGCGGTGTCGGGCGTGTGGCGTAACCATTGATCCTCGACACTGGCAGATCGAATTGGCGGCATTGTGGATCGGTGCGATGGCGGGGATCGTGGTGCCGGGGCCGATCGGGTTGACGGGGGCGGTGTTCGGCTGGCTGTTGCTCGCACTGGCGGCGCTGGATGTTACGGAATTCTGGCTACCCGATCGGCTGACCAGCACACTGGCGTTGGCCGGGCTGGTGAGCGGGTTGGCCGGCGTGCAGCCTGCGTTGCTTGACCGGGTGATCGGGGGTGTCGTGGGGTTCGCGGCGTTGTGGATGATCGGTGCGGGCTACAAGCGTGTGCGCAAACGCGAGGGGCTGGGCGGGGGCGACCCCAAGTTGCTGGGTGCGATCGGGCTGTGGCTCGGCTGGGCGATGTTGCCGGCGGTGTTGCTGCTGGCGGCGATGACGGGGCTTGCTTTGGTCGGCGCCGGGCTGGTGCTGGGGCGCAAGGCGGATCTGGCGACGCGCGTGCCGTTCGGCGCGTTGCTCGCGATCGCGGCTTACCCGGCGTGGTTGTTCCTGCTAGGATTTCAGCAATGATGTTGCTCGCGCTCCTGCTCGCTCTTGCCGCCGATCCGTCTGCCGGGTTGCCGATCGACACGCTGCCGAAACAGGCGCTGCCGAAGAAGGGCTGCGCGGCCTATCTGTTCATCAAGGGTGAGACGCCGATTTTCGTCGCGATGGCGAGTGCCGATCCCGCGCAATTGCGTCTTTCGATCGGGGGTGCGCTGGTCGATGTCGCGCGCACCGGGCAGAGCGGCGCGGGTGGCTATGGTTTCGGCGGTGTGACGGAATATGCCGGGGGGGGCGTGATGGCGGTGCTCGACATGAAGATCGAAACGCGCACTGATTTGAAGGACGGCGCGGCAGTAAAAGATGCGACGCTCAGGATCGACCGGGCAGGGCAGGATGGCGTGGTCATGGCCGTCGCGGGGATCATCGGCTGCGCTGCGTAAAAGAGTACAACAGGGAGCGGAATATGAACGATCTGCACGCGATACTGGCTGCCCAGCGGGAATCGTTCATGAACGAGCTTCCCGTTTCCATCGCTACACGCAAGGATCGGCTGACACGCGCGGCGGCGATGATTGCCGACAATGCCGAAGGCTTTTGCGATGCGCTGTCCGAGGATTTCGGGCATCGCAGCCGGGAGCAATCGATGTTGACCGATATCGCATCCTCGGTCGCGCCGATCAAACATGCGATCAAATCGGTCGAGCGCTGGGCGAAGCGCGACAAACGCTCGGTGCAGTTTCCGCTCGGGCTGCTGGGCGCGCGGGCGTGGGTCGAGTATCAGCCGAAGGGCGTGGTGGGGGTTATCTCGCCGTGGAATTTCCCGGTCAATCTGGTGATGGGGCCGCTGGCCGGCGTGTTCGCGGCGGGCAACCGGGCGATGGTGAAGACCAGCGAATTCACGCCGCGCGTTGCAGCATTGTTTGATGAGATCGTCGGCAAGTATTTCGCGGCTGAGGAACTGGCGTTCGTGTCGGGCGGGCCTGAGGTGGGGAAGGCATTCGCCTCGCTGCCGTTCGATCATCTGATCTTCACCGGGGCGACGTCGGTCGGCAAGCATATCCTGCATGCGGCGGCGGACAATCTGGTGCCGGTGACGCTGGAACTGGGCGGCAAATCCCCGGTGATCGTCGGCAAGGGCGCCGATCTGAAGCAGGCGACCGAGCGGGTTGCGCTCGGCAAGATGCTGAACGCCGGGCAGATCTGCCTCGCGCCGGATTATGTGCTGGTCGAGGCGAGCGAGGAGGCCGCGGTGGTGGACGGGCTGCGCAACGCGGCGACGGCGATGTATCCGACGTTGCTGAGCAATCCGGATTATACCTCGGTAGTCAACGACCGGCATTTCCAGCGGCTGACCGATTTGATCGACGATGCGCGTGCCAAGGGCGCGAAGGTCGAGGTGATTAACCCGGGGAACGAGGATTTCGGCGCATCGAATGCGCGCAAGATGCCGTTGCATATCGTCACCGATGTGACCGACGACATGGCGATCATGCAGGAAGAGATATTCGGGCCGTTATTACCGGTGAGGCGCTATTCCGGGATCGACGATGCGATCGCGCAGGTGAATCGGCGTGACCGGCCGCTCGGGCTATATTATTTCGGCGGCGATGCGGGCGAGCGGCGGCGTGTGCTGGACCGGACGATCTCCGGCGGGGTGACGGTGGACGATGTGATCTTCCATGTCAGCATGGAGGATCTGCCGTTCGGCGGGGTCGGGCCGTCGGGCATGGGGTCGTATCACGGGCATGACGGGTTTCGCACGTTCAGCCATGCCAAAGCGGTCTACAAGCAGGCGCGCTTCGACGTGGCGAAGCTGGCCGGTCTGAAACCGCCTTACGGGAAAGCGACGCTGGCGAGCGTGAAGCGGCAGATGGGGTAGTTCAGGCCGGTGAAGAGCGCTTGGGCATGGCGGCGCGCAGGGCGGCGTTCATGCGGGATTGCCAGCCCGGTCCGGCGGACTTGAACGCGGCAAGCACGTCCGGGTCGATGCGGAGCGCGACCTGAACCTTGGCGTCGGCCTTGGTGCTGCCGACCGGGCGACCGCGGGCCTTGCCGAAGGCGGCGGCCAGTTCGGGAAACTCCGAGATCGGGCGGGCCCTTGCGAAATCTTCCTGGGTCCATTCGGGATTGTCGTCATCGAAAACGATACGGCGATCATCGCACATGGCGTCGATATTCCTTTGCATGTGCGCGGCGCAGGTTGATCGCGCGGATCACGCCATTTCGAAACGTGATGGCGGCGCAGTGGGCGATGCCATCGATCGTGCCGTAAAAGCGGAAGCGTTTTTCTGAAAACCTGCCGTCTTCGACGACGACGATGGTTTCCAGATCGACAACTCGCGACAACGATATACCGTGCTTCTCGATATTGAGTGCGTCCTTGGCGGGGTCGAACTCGATATCAATACTAAGATCATGATCCCTTCCAGATCAGTATGCAAGAATTAATTGTATCTACAATTAACTTTCGTTCGACAACACCGCCTTGGGAAATCCGGTCCACGCCTGATCGTAATCCTCGTCCAGCGCGCTCGTTTGCAGCGCGAAGTCGGTGGGGCGGAAGACCCAGCGGCTTTCGATCATGAAGGCCATCGTGCCGTCGATCTTGTGGGGTTTCAGCTCTGCCTTCGTCGCGCCGTGCCAGCTTGCGACGTCGGGTCCATGGCCGCTCATCTGGTTGTGGAGCGAGAGCGCGCCGGGGCGAAAGCCGTCGGCCTTGGCGTCATATTGCCCGGTGATGAGGCCCATGCACTCGCTCATCGTGTTGCGGTGGAACCACGGGGGGCGGAACGTGTCTTCCGCGACCATCCAGCGCGGTGGGAAGATGACGAAATCGACGTTCGCGGTGCCGGGCATATCGCTGGGGCTGGTCAGGACGGTGAAGATACTGGGATCGGGGTGATCGAAGCTGATGCTGCCGATCGTGTTGAAGCGCGACAGGTCGTACTTCCACGGCGCGTAATTGCCGTGCCACGCGACGACGTCGAGCGGGGAGCGACCGAGGTCGGTGCTCCATAAATTGCCGAGGAATTTCTGGACGAGCTGATACTCGCCC
>NZ_JANYEK010000045.1 GCF_025363195.1 Sphingomonas sp. | reverse complement strand
CTGCCTAGGTCGCTGGCCAATCAAACCAACACTCCCGCACATGCGCCATTCGGTCGCTTTCATCATTCTGGACAGATAGCGGCTTATGGATCTCTTACGGCAGAGGGAGCGGGCGTGGCCGTCCAGCGATATCTGACAGATGGCGTAGATCGCATGCTCGTGCCGATGTGGCTTAACGTCCAGCACGTGGCCGACATTCGCGGTATCGCTGCCGCCTCAATCGTTTGGCAAGATATTTACCATGACGACCAGTCCTCACCGACTTGGTCATTTTCGGACGCAGCGCGAGATTTAGGGGCGGACGCGATGCTGTACTCGTCGCGGTCGCGTCCCGATCTCTCGCATGTAGTAATTTTCCAACCGGAACTCTTGAGCTATGTCGGCCCGACAACGTTATTCAGCCATCCATGAGCAATATTACTTGGGTAACGCCAAATGTCCGCTGTCCACCACAGCACGAAGCCGCTGCGCGGCAGTGGTGTTCGCGGTGAGGTACCGCGCGTGCGCTGAGGTTTGGCCCCGCGGGGGCGGTGGCGGACCATGGAGTTCCTTCAATGAGAGGAACTTCGCCATGACGACTCAACCGATCGACCGACCCTTCACCCCGCTGCGCCAGCGCATGCTGGACGACATGGCGATGCGTGCCATGCGCGCGCGGACCCAGCACGATTATGTCCGCCACGTTCGTGCATTCGCGGCCTTCCTCGGGCGCTCGCCCGATACCGCAACCGCCGAGGACGTGCGGTGCTTCCAGCTCCACCAGCGCGAGCACGGTGTTAGCGAGTCCACCATCAACGGCTCTGTGTCAGCGCTGCGCTTCCTGTTCGACGTGACGCTCGAGCGCCCCGACCTTTCGCGCCGCCTGGTGCTGGCACATCGCCCGAGGAAGCTGCCCGACGTGCTGAGCGTTGAGGAGGTCGCACGGCTGCTCGAAGCGGCACCGGGCATCAAGTACCGCGCGGCGCTGGGCGTTGCCTATGGCGCTGGGCTGCGCGTGTCGGAGGTCGCGCATCTCAAGGCGGACGATATCGACAGCAAGCGGATGCTGATCCGCATCGAGGAGGGCAAGGGGCGCAAGGACCGCAACGCGATGCTGTCGCCGCAACTGCTTGAGCTGCTGCGGCTGTGGTGGCGCGAAGGCAAGCGGCGCAGCGTCCTCCTGCCGCACGGCTGGCTGTTTCCGGGCCGCAGCTACACAGACCCGATCTCGACGCGGCAACTCCACCGTGCCGTCTGCGAGGCGGCCGAGGCAGCCGGGATCCGCAAGCGCGTCAGCCCGCACACGCTGCGGCACAGCTTCGCCACCCACCTGCTCGAACAGGACGTCGATATCCGCGTCATCCAGGTGCTGCTCGGGCACAGCAAGCTCGAGACGACCGCGCTCTATACCAAGGTCGCCACGCGCACGATCCATGCGGTGACCGGCCCGCTCGACCGGTTGATGGCGCTGATGGAGGGCAAGCCACCCCCCGGTTGAGCCCTCGTGCGCACCTCCCTCGAGGTCGCCGACATCTTCCGCGCCGCAGGACCTGCCTATCGGGCCAGCCATGCCGGACATCTCAGCCTGCATCAGCTCAAGGTGATGTCGGCGATCGAGCATTGCCGCACTGCCGTCATGGGCGGTCACGTCGAGGCCTGCACCGACTGCGGGCATTGGCGGATCGCCTATAACAGTTGCCGGAACCGGCACTGCCCGCGGTGCCAGGGTGCCGCCGCGCGCGCCTGGCTGGCCGAACGCGAGGCCGACCTGCTGCCGGTCGGATACTTCCATGTCGTGTTCACCCTGCCCGCCGAGATCGCCGACCTCGCGTTCCACAACAAGGCGCTGGTCTATGACCTGCTGTTCAAGGCGGCGTCCGAGACGATGCTGACGATCGCCGCCGACCCGAAGCATCTCGGCGCGCGCATCGGCATTACCGCGGTGCTGCACACGTGGGGGGCGGCGCTGACCCACCATCCGCATATCCACATGATCGTGCCGGGCGGCGGCATCGCGCGGGACGGCACGCGCTGGATCTCCTCGCGGCCGGCGTTCCTGCTGCCGGTCAAGGTGCTGGGCAAGCTGTTCCGCCGCCTGTTCCTGACCCGGCTGATCGCGCTCCACGCGGCGGGGCGGCTCGCCTTCTTCGGTGCCCTCGGCCACCTGACCGACCGCCGCGCGTTCCTGCGGCACCTGTCACCGGTTCGGAAGAAGAACTGGATCGTTTATGCAAAACCGCCGTTCGCCGGACCGCAGGCCGTGCTCGCCTATCTGTCGCGCTACACCCACCGCGTGGCGATCTCGAACAGTCGCCTGCTCGCCTTCGACGAGGCCGGCGTCACCATGCGCTACAAAGACTATCGCCGCGCCGGCGCCGATCGGCAGCAGGTGATGACGCTGGCGACAGACGAGTTCATCCGCCGCTTCTTGCTGCATGTCCTGCCGCGCGGGTTCCACCGCATCCGCCATTACGGTCTGCTCGCCGGTGCCACCCGCAAGGGCCATCTCGAACACGCCCGCCAGTTGCTTGGCGTCGCAGCGCCGCCCGATGATGCGCACGACGAACCGACCGATGTCCGCCCGCCATGCCCGTGCTGCGGCGGGCACATGGTCGTCATCGAGACCTTCGAGCGCTGGCGCCAGCCCCGCGCACCGCCACACGCCGCCGAATCGACCGGGACCACCGCGCCATGACCCGGCATGGCTCGCCCTCTTCGCGATCCGAAAGTCGTATACTTCCGGCGGCGATGCCGCTCGCGTTGGCACCCCAGCCGATCGTTCCGACGACCGCCTCACGCCCCGATCCTGCGCACCTGGTACGCTGCATCCTGCCCCTACGCTCCACGGTCCGACCCGCCGATGCGCGTCCCGCCAGCCGGTGCGCCCGCCCCATAGCGCGGCGAAAACCGAAATCCCCATAGGCAGCGCACGCGGCCCGCGGCTTCCTGCTTTGGAGGATATCGTTCGCCTGCCGGCATCCGATATCCTTCACAAAATAAGACATTCCAGCATTCGCATCACCGCAGACATGAAAAGAGGCTGCCGGGGGTCTTGCGACACCCCGGCAACCTCCTGACATGGTCAGCGGCCGGAAGCTCCAGCTTGGAGGACCATGCGAACCTCGAACTCCGATAGAAAGCGACGTTGATTAGGGGAAAATACCC
>NZ_JANYEK010000042.1 GCF_025363195.1 Sphingomonas sp. | reverse complement strand
GGCCTGTAGCTCAACTGGTTAGAGCTGGCCGCTCATAACGGCTAGGTTGCGGGTTCAAGTCCTGCCGGGCCCACCACCGCATCATCCGACAGACGCCGCGATGAGATCGTCGAGCGACGCCGGGCGCACGCCGCGCCGGTCAAGATCGGTCAGAACGACATCCCACCAATGGTGAAAAGCCGCCAGATCGGCTGCGTCGCGCACATACGGGGTATGCCCCGGTACCAGCGATGGTGAGTGGAAGGCGAAGTTGAGCAGGCGTAACCCCTCACCCACCGCCACCGCGATCGCCTGCAGCGCATCAGCCAACGGCATGTCCTCCGGCGTCAGCGCCACGCGCGAGAGCAGGCCGGTGCGGGCGAACACGCCCCGACCCTTTGGAATGCGCTGGAGCGGGCGATACAGCCCGACGCCACCGGATCGCGCCGCGCCGGTGAACACCGTGGTCAGCGGCAGTTCGACGATCTGCCCGTCTGGCCCGCAGCGGAACGCCTGGTTGAGGATGGCCGTGAAATCGGGCCCTGCCTCTGCGCTGTAGTCATAGGCCGAGCGCATCGAGCTATCGATCCGATAGCCCCGCTCCGCCAGCAGGGCGAGCGTCGCCGGCCCGATACCATAGCGTCCGGCGCGGTAGATGCGCGGCGCGACACCGATCCCTTTCGTGATCGCCTCGGTCAATACGTCCAGCTTCGCCGCCTCGAGTGCGGACGGCAAATTGCCGACGAAGGTGTTGGCCGGTACCATCGCCTCGTCGAGCGGTGGATTGACCCAAGGGTGGAGTTGCGCCCCAACCGCCGATCGCCCGTCCTCCATCAACCGTCGTAGAATCTCCAAGGTCGCGGCATCGGTGGCAATCGGGTGATCGACCAGGAAGGTCAACGGCACAGCGCGATCGGCGAAGCGCCGATGTGCGGCGCGCAAGGCGAAGGTCGTGGCGACGGAGCGGTTCGCACTGTCGAGCGGTGCGCGCCAATCGAATTCCTCTTCGGTATCGACCGTGACGGTGAAACGGGTGCCGAACGCCTCAGGCCAGTCGATCATGTCGCTGGCAGCGGGCGCGGGCACGCGGTAGCCCGGCCTGCCCGAAGGAAGAATAGACCCTGCCACGGTCAGCTGGAAGAAGCCTGCTCCACCTGTGCGATAACGGCCGCGGGCAGCCGCAATGTCAAGCGTTGCGCATCGATCGTCAACGCCCCGCCGAGTTCGCTGGCCAGATTACGCGCCAGCCGCAGCGCAAAACCGGTACCGAGCAAAGGAGCGCCTTCGACCTCGGCGACGGCCTCGACGTCGATCGACATCAGCGCCTCGCTGCCGAACGCGGCGAGCGTGGCCGGACGATCGAAGGTCAGCACCGCCTGCGCATCACCGGAGAGCAACGCAACGACGCCGATGACCTCGTTCGGCCCGCCAGAGGCCACCAAAGTTGCCATCAGGCGCGCGATCAACCGTTCGATCGCGCGCTCGTCGCCGGCGATGGCAAGATCTTGGGGGCCGGGATCGATCGCCAGCCGCGTTCCGCGCAAGGTGGCGAGCGGCGTGAGATCGCCCGCAATCTGGGCGAGCAATGATCCCACCAGCACCTTCTCCGCGCGCAAATCCAGCGCGTGCGATTCGAGCCGTGCGGCCAGATCGATATCGTCGATCGCCGTCAGCAGATCGGCGGTCTGACGACGGATTGCGCCAGCTTGGTCGCGATATCCTTGCGGGACCGGACCGAGCAATTGCGTTTCGATCATCTCCGCAAATCCGGCGATCGCATTGGTCGGGGTCCGCAGTTCGTGGACCAATTGGCGCAAGGAGTCCGCCGCCGGGTTGCGCGCGCCCAGCACCGGCATCGCGGTCTCGTCGATCCTTGGGCGACGAGCGGTGCCGCGATAGCCCGAGAAGCGCCCGCTATCGCGATCGAACACCGGCACGCCGGTGATCCGCCATTCGCCCGCCGCATCGGATTGCCCTCCGATCAGCAACCGCGCATCGGCAAAACCAGCGCGGCGTCGGAACGCACCCGCCGCGACACCATCCACCCGCGCATTGCCCGGCTGGGTCGCGAAATCGAGCGACAGGCCGATCAACGGCGCGCGCGCCGCACCCTCGATCCAGCGAACGATCCCGCCCGTATCCGTTTCGAACCGGAAGGCTTGCGATTGGACGGGCCTGATATCGAACAAAGCGGGCTGGTCTTCGTTCGCAGGCAACAGCGGATTGTCGCCGCGATGGCGCTGATAGGCATCGATCCGCGCGACCAGTTCGGCGATGGGGAAGGTGCCGTCGTCGGGCAATATCGCAGGCGGAGGAGCAAGCTTCGGTTCGTTTGCCTGACGCAACGCCTCCGCCACCACCGGCAGCCCCAGCGCGACCGCGCCGACCGATACGAAGGCGCTTTCTGCAGGATGAAGCTGCGTGAACCCGGGGGCCTCGACCAACACTTCGCCCACGGATTCCTGCGGTTCTTCCCCTGGGTCGATTTGGTCGGCCAAGGTCACGACCTCCCGCTCGACTAGCGTCAGCCGGAAATCCTCCGGCCCGAACGTCGCCAGTGCCCGATCCACCTCATCCGGCAAATCGCGACGATGGCGCAGGACAGAGCGCGCGGGCGGAGACATGCCGGGCAGCAATGCGATCCACTCCGCGCTGCTCAACGTCGCCACCCGCAAGACCGGCGCGGCGATCGCGATCTCATCATCGATAAACAGACCTACCAAAGCCGCCGGTGGGTTTGCGGTCGCCAGCGCCCGTGCACTCGCCGCCCGCACCGATGACGGCACGGTGGCGCGGATCGCATGCAGCCGGGCCATGGCAGCCGGCGTCGCCGCCGCACGACCACGACCGATCAGGTCGACCAATTGGCGCCACGCCGATTGGGCACCGAACGACGACGACATTTCTGCCGAAAGAACCGTGTCGAGACTGTCGTCGAAACGCAAATCGTCATCCTCGGGGCCGAGTGCGAAACTGCCTCGTAACGATTCCTTAACCGCACTGCGGGGCCGCGCAAAGCCGGAGATTTTGGGACGTAGCAATGTGGGACAATTGCGTTCGATCGCAATTATATTATACCCCGCTCAAACAAGGCGCGCGAAAAATCGCGTTGCCGGGGAGTATTCCGTAATGGCTTTCGATCAGATCGACCGGCAGATTTTGACGCTTCTGCAGGACGACGGTCGCATGACCAATGTCGATCTCGCCGAACAGGTCGGCCTCACCGCGCCCCCCTGCCTGCGCCGGGTGCGGGCGCTGGAGGATGCCGGGGCGATCCGGGGGTATCACGCCGAGCTCGACCCCGCTTCTCTCGGCTATCCGATCACCGTGTTCGCGATGGTCAGCCTGCGCAGCCAGGCCGAGCACGATCTGACAGCGTTCGAGGATCATGTCGCGGCGATACCGGAAATCCGCGAATGCCATATGCTCAATGGTGAGATCGACTTTATCCTGAAGATCGTCGCCGCCGACCTGAAAAGCTTCCAGGATATCCTGACCACCCATCTGACGCCCGCGCCCAACGTCGCGAGCGTCAAGACTTCGCTCACGATCCGCACTGCCAAGGCATTGCCCGGCATTCCGGTGCGGATGGGCTAAAAAAAGGGGCGGCATTGCTGCCGCCCCTGCATCACTTTTCGCCGAATGAAGCTCAGGCGGTCGGCGCGCCGGGCGCATCCGCCCAGGTCGTCCACAATTGCGCGATCTGCGCCCGCAAACCGGTCTTCACCAGAGCGAATGCAGCCTTGGCCGATGCCTTGTCGCCCGATTCGAGATAGGCGATGCCGAGATGGGTGTTGACCTCATCGACGTTCAGCTTGTCGCCCCCCTTGGTCAGCGCGAGCTTATACATCTCGATCGCCTTGGCGTAATTGTTGTTGCCGAGGTAGAAATCTCCAGTGCCCGCCGCCGACAGTCCGGTGGACGACGCGGCAGCACTCTTCTCCTGTGCTGCAGCAGACCCTTCCTTCGCGACCTGCGATGCCGCGTCGGCGGAGATGCGGGTGACGTTGGCGTTGGTCGGGTTGAGCTTGCCGCCCGCTTTGCCTTCCTTGATCACCGTCTGGCTTTCCGTCGCCACACCGACTTCGACCGCGAGATCGGCATATTCGAGATATTCGCTTTCGCCTGCCAACGATCCGGTTGCGCGCAGCAGGCGGAACAGATCGACCCGCTCGCGCTTGGTGATCAGCTTCTGGTTGGCGCCCTGGAACCCGAACACGAAGATCGCGGTGTGCCAGTTCTTCTGGGTCGGATAGGCGTATAGCCAATCGCGCGTCCAACGCTGCGTCGCAGCGACATCGGTCGTCTTTTGCAAGGCAGTGATGGTATATTTGTAGAGGTCCTCGTCGGACTTCTTACCGGCGGCCTTGTCGGCTGCCACGATAGCTTCGATGTCCGCGGCACCACCCGCTGCGTCGCCGCTGAGAATCTTCGCGCGCGCCAGTTGCAGGCCGAGATTGGGGGTCTGGTACCCCATGTCCTTGGCCTTCTGATATCCGGCCAAAGCGACCGAATATTGCTTGGCATTGTAGGAAATATTGGCGCGCATATAGGTGAAGCGCGCAATCTCGGTCTTCGGCGTGCCCGGATTGGCGAGCAGCGCGTCGATCGGGCCGGCAAGCGACGCATCGCTGCCGTTCGCGCCAAGCTTGTTCGCTTCGAGCTGGAGACGCAGAACCTGCGCGAAATAGCGCTCGTCGTCGGTCTTGGCGCCAGCCTCGATCGCGACGATGCTGGTTTCCGCCGCGGCATAATCCTTGGCGGTGAGGGCCGTCTGCGCGGCGATGATCGTCGGACGCAGTTCAGCGCTGACCTTGGGGCCGGCGGGTGCCTCCTCCTTCTTCTTGGCCTCGGCGGGCATCACGAAGGCAATGCTGCTGGTGCCAACGACGAACGCTGCGACCAAAGCGGCACGGGACGCTGTTTTCCGGGTAATCACGAAGCAACTCTCCTGCTGGGGCGACGCCGATGCGCCTTTACCGAATGTTTCCGCTGTAGCCACGGGCGGGGCCGGGTCAAGCGGACGGGTGATACCTTGGTATAGTTTGGTGGTATAGGGTTGGGGGTATAGGGTTGGGGGGCAGGAATGGGATGGTCGATGGCGGGTGAACAACGATTGAACACGCAATCGGCTCCCCCTTTTGACCGGCACGCCGCACACCGCTAACGCCGACATCATGATTGCCACGCTCTCCCCCGCCAAGACGCTCGACTATGACAAGCCGATTCCCGCTGTCACCCCCACCGAACCGCGCTTCGCTGCGGAGGCGGAAAAACTCGCCGCTTCAGCCGCCAATCTCAGCCAGAAGCGGCTTGGCGCATTGATGCATATCTCAAAGCCGCTGGCGAAGCTCAATGCCGATCGCTTCGGCAGCTTCATGGACCAGCCCGAGCGGCCAGCGCTCTACGCCTTTGCCGGCGACGTCTATACCGGGTTCGAAGCGAAGACGCTGGACGTGACGGCGGTCGATTTCGCACAAGCTCATGTGCGGATGCTGTCCGGCCTATACGGCCTGCTTCGCCCGCTCGATGCGATGCGCCCTTACCGATTGGAGATGGGCACGCGCTGGGCGCCCCGCCGCAAAAGTCTGTACGATTATTGGGACAACCAGATCGCCACCCTGCTCGCCAACGATCTGGCAGCCGAGGGGTCGGGCACCATCCTCAACCTTGCCAGCCAGGAATATTGGCATGCGGTCGACGGCAAGCTGCCCACCAGCGTGCGCGTAATCGAGGTCGATTTCCGCGAGCCCGGCCCGGACGGCCCGCGCTTCGTCAGCTTCAACGCCAAGCGCGCGCGGGGCATGATGGCCCGCTACCTCTGCGAACATCGCATCGAGCGAGCCGAGGACATGAAGGGCTTCGATAGCGACGGATACCATTTCGATGCGACCGAGAGCGCGGCCGACCGCTGGCGCTTCACGCGCGCATGAGCGGCGCGGCGATCGTTATCGGTGCCTCCGGCGGGATCGGCGCAGCGCTGGAGGAGGCGCTGGTCGATGAAGGCGCGTTCGACATCGTCCACGGCTTCGCCCGCTCACGCGGCGGCGCGCAGCATCTAGATCTGGAAGACGAAGCGAGCATCGCCGCCGCCGCCGCCTTCGTCGCCAAGGGCCCCGCCCCGACGCTGGTGATCGTCGCCACCGGGTTGCTGCATGACGGCGCGCGCGGCCCGGAAAAATCGATGCGGGACCTCGATCCGGCGTGGCTCATGCGCAATTTCGCGGTCAACACGATCGGCCCGGCGCTGGTCGCAAAGCATTTCCTGCCGCTCGGGGCGAAAGGCAATCGTGCGGTCTTCGCTGCATTGTCGGCACGCGTCGGCAGCATAACGGACAACAAGATGGGCGGCTGGTACGGCTATCGCGCTGCCAAGGCCGCGCTCAACATGATGATCCGCAGCCTCGCCATCGAGGAGAATCGCCGCAACGATCGGAGCATCGTCGTGGCTTTGCATCCCGGCACGGTCGATACGAACTTGTCCAAGCCGTTTCAGGGCAACGTACAGCCTGGGCAACTGTTCGATGCAGGGCGTGCGGCGGTGCAGTTGCTCGACGTGATCGAAGGGCTGAAAGTGCCTGACAGTGGCAAGGTCTTCGCCTGGGACGGTGCAGAAATTCCCGCATGACGGATTTGTCATGTCCGCGCCACATGGGCGTCAGGCGGCGCGGTGCATATCCCGCCATACAAGCGGCGGCATGATGCAGCGCGCTGCAAAGAGATGAGGACGCCGCTATGTCGAAATCCATGCCGTTGATGATCATCGCCGCCGCCGCTTTGTTAGCCGGCGCTGCCAGTGCCGCGACGTCGCCCAAGACGACAAAGACGACCAAGACGACCAAGCCCGCCGCGACGATGATGGCCGCAAAGCCCGCCGCCAAGCCAATGGTCGCCAAGCCGATGGCCGCCAAGCCCATGGAAAAACCGATGATGGCGAAGACCGCGCCGATGAGCACGGCCATGAAGCCCGCTCCCGCGGCGATGGCACGCCCCGCTTCGGCCAAGCCTGCGACGAGAATGGCGTCGCGGCCGGCTTCGACCGGGCGCATGGTTTCCGCCAAGCTCTCCAATGGCAAGACCGTGACCTACAATTGCTCGCTCGCCGGCAATGCGACGAAGAAAGCCTGCAAGTAAGACTTTAGCGACTTG
>NZ_JANYEK010000040.1 GCF_025363195.1 Sphingomonas sp. | reverse complement strand
CCCGGCGACGGATCCGCCACCTGCCGGTGGTGCAGGATGGCGTGGTGGTCGGGCTGGTCTCGATCGGCGATCTCGTCAAATACCGTATCGACCGGATCGAGGCCGATGCCGAGGCGATGCGGAGTTATATCCAGCAGGCTTAAGGCTTTATCCCGCCAGTGGCTGTTTCCGCACCACCGCGATCAGTTCACGCACCAGCGGGCGGGCGAACAGCAGCAGCCAGCCGCCATAAGCGAGGGCGCCGATCGCGACGAGCACCGCCAGCCGCGCGAAAGGATGGAGGGGCGGGAGAACGAGTTCATCGACCAGCCGCACCGTCGTTGCCATGATCAATGCGGCCATCAACGGCGGCGCGATCGCATCGCCCAGGGCACGCAGCGTGGTGCCGATCACGCCGAGCGACCGCCACAGGCTGATGCCGAGATAGACCGGATAGGCCGCGATCCACGCGATGGCGAGCCCGGTGGGCCCGTAATTCACCCCGATCAGGAACGCCGTTGCCATCACCGCCGCGCCTGCCATCCCGTTGCGCACGCCGATGCCCGGTCGCCCGCGGGCATCGCACGCCGGGGACAGCAGCACCTGCAAGGTCATGAACGGCATCGCCAGCGCGAGCAGGTGAACGACCGGAATCGCCTCACGCCATTTGTCGCCCAACATGGTCAGCACCAGCGGTTCGGCGGTGGCGGCGAGGCCGAAATAGAAGGGCAGGGCCGCGACCATGATGATCCGCACGCTGCGGGCGAAGGCGCGACCGACCGCATCGGCATCATGCTGCATCCGCGCATAGGCGCTGAACGCGACCTCGTTCAGCGGCGGCACGAATTTCGAGACGAAGATCTGCGTGAGGAAGAGGCTGGTCGTATAGATGCCCAGCATATGCGGCGTGAAATGGCGTCCGGCGATGAACACGTCGGCCTGGCTCTGCAGGAACCAGAACAATTGCCCTGCCGCCATCACTCCACCGAAGCGTGCGATGTCGCCCGCACCGCTAAAATTGAACGTCGGCCAGACCAAAGATTTCGCCGCGATCGTCATGCCCACCGCGCGGACCGTGAACAGCACCATTGGCGCGATCACCAAGGTCCAAACGCCGAGACCCATCATCGCGCCGGTCAACGCGGTACAGGCACTGGCCATCGAGGCGAGGATGTTGACCCGGGCTTGCAGGCGAAAATCCATCGCCCGGCTGAGCAGCGCATATGGCAACGCAATGAACGGGGTCGTGAGATACAATAGCGCCTGCACGCGCAGCAGGTGCGCCACGATGTCCTGGCGATAATAAGCGGCGGCAAGGGGGGCGAGCAGGAACTGCAACGCGCCCAGGCTGAAGTTCAGCAGGATCAGCATGCCGAACAGCTGGCGAATCTCGTGCTGGCCGATCTCGGCGCGCTGGATCAAACCGCTCGCGAGCCCGTAACCGTTGAGCATGTTGAGGAAAACCAGGATCACCCCGGTCATCGCGAACAGACCGTAATCATGCGGGTCGAGGATCCGAATCACCAGGAAGGTCGCGGCCCATTGCACCAGCTGCGCGACGATCTGGCTACCCGAACGCCAGATGACGGCGTTCCGAATCTGGTTGCCGAGCGATTCGACGGGCTGATTCGGGGGAGTTGCGGCGGATTCGATCATTCTCCAAGGTTTAGCGACCGGGTATTTAGGAGCCGTAAACCCCCGCATTTCTGCGGGTTTGAGAGAAAATTGTAGGAAAAGTGCAAGAAAGCGTTTGACCGAATCCAACACCGTCCGTAGGGGGATGTCACCGCAGCGACGGACCAAACGGTTCGCTTCTGCAGTCACAAAATAGCCAGGCGCCGGACCGCCCCACTAAAAAGGGGTTAGGTAAGGCGTCGGTCTTTTGCGCTCTTTGACATTGTTGGTTTAAGATGAAGGGACATGTGGGCGGCGGCTCCGGTTTGTGGTGTTTTCAAGGCATCGCATGATCGGTTAAAGCTAAGTCGTTCTCATATGTCCTTCACGTATCCATACGTAATGGACGGTTGTTGTGGCGTTTTTCGCTGCGACGATCGTTTGAAGATAATGTGCAGAGCGGCTCCTTGAGATGAGCGGTATGATCGTGGAATTCCACTGCGATGATATCGGACATAAACTTGAGAGTTTGATCATGGCTCAGAATGAACGCTGGCGGCATGCCTAACACATGCAAGTCGAACGAGATCCTTCGGGGTCTAGTGGCGCACGGGTGCGTAACGCGTGGGAATCTACCCTTGGGTTCGGAATAACGGTTGGAAACGACTGCTAATACCGGATGATGACGTAAGTCCAAAGATTTATCGCCCAGGGATGAGCCCGCGTAGGATTAGGTAGTTGGTGTGGTAAAGGCGCACCAAGCCTACGATCCTTAGCTGGTCTGAGAGGATGATCAGCCACACTGGGACTGAGACACGGCCCAGACTCCTACGGGAGGCAGCAGTGGGGAATATTGGACAATGGGCGAAAGCCTGATCCAGCAATGCCGCGTGAGTGATGAAGGCC
>NZ_JANYEK010000023.1 GCF_025363195.1 Sphingomonas sp. | reverse complement strand
GAGGGATCGCGGCGATGCGCGCGGATTTCGCCAGCGGCCATCGCGCGCGCTTCGGCTATGACACAGACGCACCACTGCTGGTCGACACACTGCGGGTCGAGGCGATCGCCGACACTGCCGAGCGCGATACGCCGCTGGCACGCCCGCCTGCGCACGGCAGCCCGCCCGCCGCGACCGTCGACAGCTTCATGGCTGGATCGGTCTACAGCACGCCTGTATATCACCGCGCCGAAATCGCCGCCGGAACGCCAATGTCCGGCCCGGCGCTGATCGTCGATCCGGTAGCGACGATCGTCATCGAACCCGACTGGCATGGCATGCTCGACGCGGCCGGCACGCTGGTGCTTACCCACGACCAGGCCAGCGCGCGCGACCGCGTCGGCACCGCGGCGGACCCAATCCGGCTGGAGATCTTCTCCGGCCTGTTCATGGCCATCGCCGAGGAAATGGGCGCGGCGCTGCAACGCTCCGCCGCCTCGGTCAATATCCGCGAACGGCTCGATTTCAGTTGTGCCTTGTTCGACGCGGACGGCAATCTGATCGCCAACGCGCCGCACATTCCGGTGCATCTCGGGTCGATGGGCGACAGCATCCGCACGATCCTGAAGCGCCGCGCGGGTACGATGCGCGCGGGCGAGGTCTATGCCCTCAACGCGCCCTACCAAGGCGGCACCCATCTGCCCGACATCACCGTGATCCGCCCGGTGTTCGTGGGCGACAACGAAGCTCCCGCCTGGTTCGTCGCGGCGCGCGGGCACCATGCCGATATCGGCGGTATCTCGCCCGGATCGATGCCGTCCGACAGCCGCACGATCCATGACGAGGGCGTGATCCTCGACAATGTGCTGCTGGTCGAGGACGGCCGACTGCGCGAGGCGGAGGTGCGCGCGCTGCTCTCCTCCGGGCCGCATCCGGCGCGCAACATCGACCAAAACATCGCCGATCTTGCCGCGCAGATCGCAGCCTGCGCGCGCGGTGCGGACGGACTGATGAGCTTGGCGCGGGACTATGGCGCAGACGTGGTCAGCGCATTTATGGGCCATGTGCAGGATTATTCCGAAGCGGCGGTGCGCACGTTGATTTCGGACCTGTCGGACGGCGACTTCGCTTACGAGACCGACACCGGCGCGGTGGTCCACGTCGACGTCTCGATCGATCGCAAGGCGCGCCACGCGACGATCGATTTCGTCGGCACGAGCGCGCAGCAGGGCGACAATTTCAATGCCCCCCTCCCGGTGGTGCGCGCCGCGTGCCTGTACGTGATACGCACGATGCTGGCCGCGCCGGTGCCGATGAACGACGGTTGCCTGCGCCCGGTGACGTTGCGCGTTCCGGCGGAATCCATGCTCAACCCGGCCTATCCCGCTGCCGTGGTCGCGGGGAATGTCGAGACCAGCCAGGTCGTTACCGATGCATTGTTCGGCGCGTTCGGCGCGATGGCCGCGTCGCAGGGCAGCATGAACAATTTCACGTTTGGCGATGCGACGCGGCAATATTACGAAACGATCGCCGGGGGATCCGGGGCAGGTCCGGGTTTCGCGGGCACCTCCGTCGTGCAGACACACATGACCAACAGCCGCCTGACCGACCCGGAAATCATGGAACAGCGCTTTCCGGTGTTGGTCGAACAATTCTCGGTCCGGCGCGGATCGGGCGGCGCGGGGGCGTATCCCGGTGGCGACGGCGCGCTGCGTCGCATCCGCTTCCTCGAACCGATGCGTGCCAACATCCTGTCGAACCGCCGCCGCGTGCCGCCGTTCGGGCTGGCCGGCGGGGCACCGGGCGGGCTTGGGGCGAACCGGGTCGAGCGCGCCGATGGGCACGTCGAAACACTCGGCGCGACGGCGGGCGTGGACATAGCCGCGGGCGACGTGTTCGTGATCGAAACACCGGGCGGCGGTGGCTATGGGGAGGTTAAGCCATGCTCGTCCTGACCGGGATCGCGATCATCGTCGCGGGCTTCCTGCTGCGTTTCAATCCGCTGCTGGTGGTCGCGGTCTCCGCGCTGGTCACCGGCCTTGCCGCCGGACTCCAGCCGCTCGCGATCCTTGCCGCTTTCGGCAAGTCGTATAACGAAAACCGGTATATCAGCGCGGTGTATATCGTCCTGCCCGTGATCGGCTTGCTCGAACGCCACGGCTTGCAGGAGCGCGCGCGCACCGCCATCGCCAGCCTGAGGGGCGCGACGGTCGGTCGGCTCCTGATCGGATATCTGGTGTTCCGGCAGCTCACCGCGGCTTTGGGCCTGATCTCGATCGCCGGCCCGGCCCAGAGCGTCCGCCCGCTCGTCGCGCCAATGGCCGAGGCGGCGGCGGAGCGCCAGGGCCTCGCCCCCGGCGGAGACCGCATCCCCGCAATGGCCGCCGCGACCGACAATGTCGGCGTGTTCTTCGGCGAGGACATCTTCATCGCGATCGGATCGATCCTGCTGATGAAGGGCGTGCTGGACGGGTATGGCATCGTCATCGCACCGCTGCAGCTGTCGGTCTGGGCGATCCCCACCGCGATCGCCGCCTTCATGATCCACGGCTTCCGCCTGCTGCTGCTCGATCGCAAGCTGGCGCGCAGGGCATGATCGGCACCGGCTTCATCTACACCGTCGCCGGGCTGACCTTTGCCGCCTTCGCCCTGCTCAGCGCGATCGACGGCACCAGCGGCAAGCGCTTCGGCAATGCTGCATTCTACGCCTTGATCGCGATCAGCTTCCTGTTCGGCAGCCGCATCGGCGATATCGGCAACGGCGTGCTGGTGCTTGGTCTGGTCGCGATCGCTGGCAGTGGCGCGATGGGCCGGGGCGCGATGGGCCCGGGCGCGATGGACCGCGGGGCGCGCGCCACGACCTGTCCGGAGGAGCGCCAGGCCGAGGCGACACGGCGTGGCGGACGGCTGTTCCTGCCCGCATTGGTCATCCCGGTCACCGCGCTGGCCGGAACCTTGTTGTTCCGCGCGGTCCCCACATTGGTCGACCCCAAGCAGGCGACGTTGGTCGCGCTGACCTTCGGTGTGCTGATCGCGCTGGCCATCGGTTATGCGTGGTTCCGCCCGCAGCCGGCGACGCCTTATGCCGAAGGGGTGCGACTGATGGACAGTATCGGCTGGGCGGCGGTGTTGCCGCAGATGCTTGCCAGCCTCGGTGCGGTGTTCGCGCTGGCGGGCGTCGGCCAGGTCGTCGGTGGCATCGCCGGGCATGCCATTCCGGATGGCAGCCTGTTCGGCGCGGTTTTGGTCTATGCGCTGGGCATGACCTTGTTCACGATGATCATGGGCAATGCATTCGCCGCCTTCCCGGTGATGGCAGCGGCGATCGGCGTACCCCTGCTGATCCGGCATTATGGCGGCGACCCGGCGGTGGTCGCGGCGGTGGGCATGCTGGCGGGGTTCTGCGGCACGCTGATGACGCCGATGGCGGCGAACTTCAATCTCGTCCCCGCCGCCTTGCTCGACCTGAAGGATCGCAACGCCGTGATCCGCGCGCAAATCCCCACCGCCTTGCCGCTGCTCGCGTTCAATATCGGCCTGCTTTATTGGTTTGGATTCCATTGATGCTCGATGCCAGCACCGCCAGCGGCTTTGCGCGCTTGACGCTCGGCCATCTCGGCCAGACCTATCCGTACAAGCTGGATCTGGTGTTGACCGGCCCCGAGGATCTGATCGGCCCGGCGGAGGTGCACCCGATCTTCCACGGCAGCTTCGACTGGCACAGTTGCGTGCACGGCTGGTGGCAGGTGCTGCGGCTCGCGCGCCGCTTCCCCGACTTGCCCGAAGCCACCGTCATCCGCGCGCGCGCCGACGCGATGCTGGTGCCGGACAAGGTGGCGGGCGAACTGAACCGGCTCGATCGACCGATGTCGGGCGGGTTCGAACGGCCTTATGGTTGGGGCTGGCTGCTCGCCCTGCATCTCGAAGCCGGCGCGCATCCCGACCGGCCCTGGGCCGAGGCGCTGGCCCCGCTCGCCGATGCTTTCGCCGCACGCTTCGCCGAGCATCTGCCCAAGTTGACCTACCCGATCCGCACCGGAACGCATTTCAACACAAGCTTCGCACTCATCCACGCGCATGCCTGGGCGTTGCAACACGATTCCTCGCTGGCTCGCCTGATCGAACAGCGCGCGCAGGATTGGTTCGGCGGGGATCGTGGCTGTCAGGCGTGGGAGCCGGGGGGCGACGAATTCCTCTCCTCCGCGCTGACCGAGGCGTTACTGATGGCGCGCCTGCTGCCGACGGCCGAGTTTACGTGTTGGTTCGATAGCTTCCTGCCCGATGCCGCGCGGGGCCTGCCCGCGACCTTGTTCGCCCCGGCGCATGTCTCGGACCGCAGCGATGGCAAGATCGCGCATCTCGACGGGCTGAACCTGTCGCGCGCATGGTGCTGGCGCGGCATCGCCGATGCGCTGGGCCGCGATCATCCGGTTGCGGCCCCTGCCCGAACGGCCGCGACCGCGCACCTTGCCGCCAGCCTGCCGCATCTGGCCGACGATTATATGGGCACCCACTGGCTGGCCAGTTTCGCGGTGCTGGCGCTGGATGGAGAGTCTGTCTCGTCCGCGGCGACCTCGATCGGAGGATAGGCGGTGGCGGCCAAAGTGCGTGGCAGGCACCTCTTCCAAATCATCCTGCTCGTCCTTCTGGGCTTGGGCGTCGGGCAAATCCTGCGACGCGCGGTGCCGATCGGGCGCGATCTGGGTGACAATGCGACAATGCGCGCGGTGTTGCGCGACCGGGCCTATCCTTCGCAGGAGGTGCGCGATCCCACGCTGACGCTGATCGTCTTCACCGATTATCGCTGCCCGGCGTGCAGGCGGGCGAACCCGGAGATGGAGGCGGCGATCGCCGAAGACGGCCATGTGCGCGTCATCTACCGCGACTGGCCGATCTTCGGGCCGCTATCGGAACACGCCGCGCGCATCGCGATCGCCGCCGACAGCCAAGGCATCTATCCCGCACTGCACGCCCGCCTGATGCGCGAACCGCGCACCCTCGACGACCCCGTTTTGCGCGAACTGGTCGTACGATCGGGTGGGAATTGGTCCAAGCTCCAGGCCGATCTGAAGGCTCATCGCGGCGAGATCGAGGCGCAGTTGGCGAACACGCGCACGGTTGTCTTCAGCCTCGGCATCGCGGGCACGCCGGCTTATCTCGCCGGCCCGGTGCTGGCCATGGGGGCAAACGATGCGGCGGGTTTCGCCAGGTTGTTCGCCGAAGGACGCAAGGCGGGCGAGGCTAGTCGGTGAAGCCGACGAACACCGACGCCTCATCGACCGTGCGACGTTCGGACACCACGGCATTTGCGGGAAAATCGTCGTCCGGCCACCCTAGTGCAATGCTCTTCATGATCACCTGATCCGCGTCGATCCCGGCATGTTCGCGCACGACCGGAGATTGCATGATGCCCTGGCTATTGATCACCGCGCCCAACCCGCGCGACCAGGCGGCATTGACCAACGCGGTGGCGACCGCACCGCAATCGAACGCGGTATCGTCGCTGCCCGCCAGATCTCGATCATAAGTGATGATGACGCAGACCGGGGCGTCGAACTGGCGAAAACCGCGCAGCACCCAATCCTGCCGCGCATCCTTGTCATCGCGCGCGATGCCCATCGCGGCAAACAACTGCTTGGCGACCCCGATCTGCCGGTCGCGATGCGGCCCGGCAAAAGCCTCCCCGGTGCGAAATTCCCGCGACTGCGGCACGCCCGACACCATGCGTTCGGTGTTGCCCGCGCGGATCGCATTCAACACATCCCCGGCGATGACGTAGAAATGATAGGGCTGGGTATTCATCGATGACGGCGCGCGCATCGCTAGCGCGAGAATGTCCTCGATCAGCGCGCGGGGCACCGGGTCGGGCTTATACCCGCGAATGCTGCGCCGCCCGAGGATCACGTCATCGAAGGTCATCGGATCGAAGGTCATGGGCTGGTCCGTCATGTTGGTCTCGCGCCTCCCGATACAGATTTTCCTGCGCGCGAACACCCGCCAGAGATCGGGCTTGCGTGCGGCTTGCGTTCGCGGGTGCGACATGGTCATGGGAAGCAGGTTTTTAAGGGGAAAAGCTCTTGTCCGTTCCGTCGATCTCCGCGCGTCCGCTGATGCCGTTTCGAGGGCGCGCGCAGTGACGCGGATCGCGCTCATTGGGATCGGCAAGATCGCGCGAGACCAGCATATTCCGCATATCGCCGCGAGTGATGCGTTCGATCTTGTTGCAGCAGTGACGCAGCATGATCCACCCGAAGGCGTGCCAGGATTTCGCACGATCGCCGAGATGATGGCCGCGCTGCCGACCGTCGAGGCGGTATCGATCTGCACGCCGCCGCGCGGGCGGCTGGCGTTGGTGCGCGAGGCGATCGATCACGGGCTGGATGTCATGCTGGAGAAGCCCCCTGCCGCGACGCTGAGCGAAGCGGAGGGGTTTGTTTCATTGGCGAAGGCGAGCGATCGCGTCCTGTTCACGACTTGGCATTCGCGCGAGGCTGCCGCAGTGGATCCGGCCTGTGCGTGGCTGGTGGGCAAGACGATCCGCCGTACCGTCGTCACATGGAAAGAAGATGTCCGCGTCTGGCATCCGGGCCAGGCATGGATCTGGGAACCGGGGATCGGCGTGTTCGATCCGGGCATCAACGCGCTGTCGGTGATCACGCGCTTGCTGCCCGGCTTATTGTCGCTCGATACCGCGGAGCTTCGGTTTCCCGCCAACAAGCCAGCGCCGATCGCCGCCGACCTGACGCTGACCGACGGCGCGGGCGCACCGGTCGCGGTGGCGTTCGATTTCGATCAGCGCGGGCCGCAACATTGGGACATCGTGATCGAGACGGATCGCGGCACGCTGAATCTGTCGCATGGCGCATCGCGGATGGCGATCGACGGCGTCGCGGTCGATGTCGGCGAGGAAGCGGAATATGCCCGGCTCTATCGCCGGTTCGCCGGATTGTTGGCGACACGGACGAGCGATGTCGATCTGTCGCCGTTCCGCCTGGTCGCCGATGCGTTCCTGCTTGGTCACCGGCGCGAAGTGGGGCCGTTCGAGGATTAACCCGCGAAAGTGCCCGGCGGGAGGCCTCGCACACCGGATCGCACTTCGAATAGGCACCCGGCCAGCGGTTCGTCGGCCAGTCCCTCCGCCGCAGACGAGACGAACATCCGGTCGAGATCGGGCCCGGCGAAACAGATGTTGGTGATCTGCGACGCGGGCAGCGCGATCGAGCGATCGAGCGTGCCGCCGGGCGTGAAGCGGCTGATCCGCCCGCCACCCCAATGCGCGATCCACAGCCCACCCTCGGCATCGACCGTCATGCCGTCCGGTCGACCCCAATCGGCCGCGAATTGGATGAAGGTCGTACGCTCGCCGAGCATTCCATCCGCGGCGAGCGCAAAACGATACACGCGCCGCAGCCCGGTATCATTGTGATAAAGCCAGCGTCCATCCGGGCTGAACGCTGGTCCGTTGGCGACGATATAGCCGGTGTCCATGCGGATGACCTGTCGATCCGTATTGAGCCGATAGAGGCTACCGCTCGGGCGATCGGCGGCGAACGGCATCGACCCGGCCCAGATGCGGCCAGCGGTATCGGCCTTCGCATCGTTCAGCCGGTTGTCCGGCAGATCGGGTTCGGGATCGAGGATCGGGGTGATCGAAACCGGATCGATCGTCAGTTCGGCAAACCCGCTCTGGAAACCGGCGATGAACCCGGGGGCCGTCCGGCGTTCGATCACCCAGCCGATCGGCTCGGGCATCGCCCAGCGGTCGATCGCGCCATCCGCCAGCGACAGCCGGTTGAGCGCGGGTGCAAGGATGTCGGTCCAATACAGCGCAGTGTCGCGCGACGACCATAAAAGCCCCTCACCCAGGGTATCCCGCAGCGCCCCGCGATCGACAATCGTATAATCGGCCATGCTCGCCTCAGTGATTGTGCCGCGGTACGCCCACGGTTTGCGCCAGCCGTTGATAATGGACGGCGGGTTCCAGCACCGCGCCGGTCTCGATCTGACCGACCACGTTGCGCTGGATCTCCTGCCACGGAGTCTGGCTCGCGGGAAAGGCATATCCTCCTGCCGCGATGAAGGCGCTGCGGCGGGCGGCGATGACTTCATCGGGCAAGAGCATGTCCGCGGTGCTCTTGCGCAAATCGATCCGCACCCGGTCACCCGTGCGGAGCAGCGCCAGGCCGCCACCGGCGGCTGCTTCGGGCGAGGCATTGAGGATCGACGGGCTGCCGCTCGTGCCCGATTGCCGCCCGTCGCCGAGGCACGGCAGAGCGTTGATACCGGCGTTGAGCAGATACGCGGGCGGGCGCATGTTCACGACTTCTGCCGCGCCGGGATAGCCGATCGGCCCAGCGCCGCGCATGACGAGTATGGTCCGTTCATCGATGCCGAGCGCCGGATCGTCGATCCGCGCATGATAATCCTCCGGACCGTCGAAAACGACCACCGGCCCCTCGAACGCTTCGGGATCTTCCGGGTCAGAAAGATAGCGCGCGCGGAATTCGGGCGAGATCACCGAGAGCTTCATGATCGCGGAATCGAACAGATTGCCACGCAACACCGAGAATCCCGCCGCTGGCAGGATCGGATCGTCGATCGGCCGGATCACCCGCTCGTCCTCAATACTCGCATCACGGCAATTATCGGCGAAGGTCTGGCCGTTCACGGTCAAAGCGGTCTCATCGATCAGCCCATGCCGCATCAACTGCGCCGCGACGGCGGGCACGCCGCCAGCATGGTAATAATCCTCGCCGAGATACTCGCCTGCCGGTTGCAGGTTGACCAGCAACGGCACCTCGCGACCCTGCTCCTGCCAATCGTCGATCGTCAGCGGGACATCGAGATGCCGCGCGATCGCGTTCAAATGAATCGGCGCGTTGGTCGATCCGCCGATCGCCGAATTGACCCGGATCGCGTTGAGGAACGCCGCGCGCGTCATGATGTCGGACGGCTTGCGGTCGGCGGCGACCATCTCGACGATCTGAAGCCCGGTGCGATAGGCGCATTCCTGCCGATCGCGATACGGCGCGGGGATCGCCGCCGACCCGGGCAGCGACATGCCGAGCGCCTCGGCCAGCGAATTCATCGTCGTCGCCGTGCCCATCGTGTTGCAATAGCCGGTAGAGGGCGCCGACGAAGCGACCAGCTTGATGAAGCCCTTGTCGTCGATCTCGCCCCGGCTGAGCATCTCGCGCGCTTTCCACACGATCGTGCCGGAGCCGGTGCGCTCGCCTTTGTGCCAGCCGTTGAGCATCGGCCCCACCGACAATGCGATCGCCGGGATGTTCACCGTCGCCGCCGCCATCAGGCATGCGGGCGTGGTCTTGTCGCAACCGATCGTCAGCACGACGCCATCGATCGGGTAGCCGAACAGGATCTCCACCAGTCCGAGATAGGCAAGATTGCGGTCGAGCCCGGCGGTCGGGCGCTTGCCGGTTTCCTGGATCGGGTGGACCGGGAACTCGATCGCGATCCCGCCCGCCTCGCGAATGCCCTCGCGCAATCGTTCGGCCAGCACCAGATGGTGGCGATTACACGGGCTGAGATCGCTGCCGGTCTGGGCGATACCGATGATCGGCTTGCCCGATTGCAATTCCTCCAGCCCGAGACCGAAGTTCATATACCGTTCGATATACAAAGCGGTCATGCCGGGGTTCGAGGGGTCGTCGAACCAGGCGCGTGAACGGAGTCTCTTGATATCGGTCATGGCGTCACTTTTGCGGAAGCGGAGCGGAACGGGTGGACTTGCGATCGGCGGCGATCAAGGCGGCCGCCCGCGCGCGCAGGTTATCGAGCGACACGCCCGGCGTGTACAAAGCGGAACCGAGGCCGAAGCCCGCGGCACCAGCCCGTCGCCACGGATCGATCGTGTCGGGCGTGATGCCGCCGACTGCGAGCACCGGATAGCCCGCCGGCAATACCGCACGCATCGCTTTCAGCATCGCGGGCGACGCGCCCTCGGCGGGGAAAAGCTTCAGCGCGTGCGCCCCGGCCTCGATCGCGACGAACGCCTCGCTCGGCGTGAAGAAACCGGGCAGCGATGCGAGCCCGGCCGCTACCGCAGCCGCGATCACCTGCGGGTTGGTATTGGGCGAAACGATCATCTGCCCGCCACATTCCGCAACCTGCTTCACCGCGGCACTTGTCAGCACGGTGCCTGCGCCGATCACCGCGCGGTCGCCATGCGCCGCAACCAACCGGGCGATACTATCCAGCGGATCGGGCGAGTTGAGCGGAACCTCGATCAGCGTAAAGCCCGCTTCGACCAGCACATCGCCGACGGCTACCACCTCATCGGGTTTCACGCCGCGCAGGATCGCGACCAACGGGCAGCGCGCGAAGGCGTCGACATACTCTACGGGGCCGGTCATGCGAGGTCTCTCCAGATGGCGGCGATGCCCGCGACGAACGCGGCCTCACTATCGACGCGGCGCGCACTGCCGCCGAGTGTTTCAACGGCGGCGGCATACAGATCGCCGAGCGCGCCATCGGCCAGGATATGGACCAGAGTACCGGCGGGACATGCCGCCAGGCGCGGGGCTACGTCATTTCCGATCAACACGCCGCTGACATAGGATGGCTGATCGCCGATCTCGCGGTCCCCGAGCAATCGCGCCGCGCGTGCGCCGAACAGATCGGCGAGCAGGTCGCGACGCGCGCCCCGCATTACCCCATCGCGGAACGCCGCTCCTGCCGTCACCTCGCCGCCAAGATCCGCCGCCAAAATCCCGCCTGATCGCAGCAGCGCAAAAACCTCACCCGTCATCGCGGTGGTGAAATCCGCGATCCGGTTATCGACCAGATCGACCCATTTCGCATGCGTACCCGGCTGGCACAGCAATGCCGTCGGCGGCACCAGCCCGGCGCGCGCGGCCCCAAGCAACTGGACCTCCTCGCCACGCATAACATCCGCGCGACCCCCGCCGTGACGGCTCACGCCCGGAACGATCGCAATCGCATCCGGCACAACCCACAGGCATTGTGCGGCAAGCTGCGCCAGTCCGGCGGGTGCATTAACATAGGGCGCCTCGTGCCAGCCACGGTTGGAGCCGATCATGCCCGCCAACAGCATCGGGGTATCTGGAAACCGCTCCGTCAGCGCCGCAATCTCGTCATCGAACGACATGATCGCGGGAGACAGGATACCGCGATCGTCTTGCGCGTGATCGATCACCGCGCCGTCCGCGTCGAGCA
>NZ_JANYEK010000214.1 GCF_025363195.1 Sphingomonas sp. | reverse complement strand
TGGTGGCGGGCCTCGGCCTGCTCTCGATCGCGGGGTTGCGGGGGTCATCCTCCGGAATACCCGCCTCGACCTTGCCGACCAGATCGGCACCGACATCGGCGGCCTTGGTGAAGATGCCGCCACCGAGGCGCGCGAAGATCGAGATCAGCGACGCACCAAAGGCCAGGGCGACCAGCGAATCGACGACGATCCGATCGCTCGGTGCGTGGCCGGCGGGGCCGGTGAGATACCAGAAGAAACCCGCGATCGAGAGCAGGCCGAGGCCCGCCACCAGCATGCCGGTGACCGCGCCGGACCGGAACGCCATCGTCAGGCCACCCTGTAGCGAGGTGCGGGCGGCTTCGGCGGTACGCACGTTCGCCTTTACGGATACGTTCATGCCGATAAAGCCGGTGATGCCCGAGAGGATTGCGCCGATCAGGAAACCGGTGGCGGAAACGCGACCGAGGAAATACGCGACGATGATGGCGACGACCACGCCGACGATGGCGATGGTGCGATATTGCCGCCCGAGATAGGCGCGGGCGCCCTCCTGAATGGCGGCGGCGATGTCCTGCATCTTCTCATTGCCCGGACTGGCGGACATGACCTGGCGGCTGGTGATTATGCCATAGACGACGGCGATAAGGCCGCAGACGATGGCCGCATAGACGATCGGCATGCTCTCTCCCTTGACTGTTGACGAGGGGACCGATGCTTTGCGCCGCGCCCCCAGCGGGTGAATAGAGCGTATATAGCCGCCGTTGAGAGTGCAACCCGGTCAGGAAAGGTGCTGAAACCCCAGTCGCGCGGGAAGCGGCACAAGGCGGCCCCTATCCATCAGGGTGAGGCCTGCGCCAGCGGTGAACGCGCCGATGCGGGTGGCGGGCACCGGCGGGGTCCAGTCGGCGGAGGCGGCGAACAGCAGTTCGTAATCGTCACCCGCGGTCGCAGCAGCAATGCGGTCGCCGGCAAAGGCGATATAGGCTGGCGACAGCGGGACGGCGGCGAGGTCGATCGTGACGGCGAGCATACTGGCGGCGGCCATGCGCTGCGCATCGATCAACAGGCCGTCGGACACGTCCATCATCGCGTGGACATATGGGGCGAGCGCGCGGCCTTCGGAGAGGCGGGGGCGGGGGCGGCGATACGCATCGAGCAAGGCGGTCGGGCCGGGTTTGCCCTGCGCGATGGCGAGGCCCGCGCCCGCATCGCCGATCGTGCCGGTGACCCAGAGGGCGTCGCCGGGTCGGGCGCCCGAGCGTAACGGGCTACGGGGCGATTCGCCGATCGCGGTGAGGGTGATGACGCGCGGGGCGTGGGCCGGGAGCGAGGCGGTGTCGCCGCCGAGGATCCCGGTATCGAATATAGCGAGCGCTTCGGCGAGGCCGTGGAGAAAGGCATCGTCCCAATCGCTTTCTCGCGCCTGTGCCGGGGACCGCAGCGGATAGTTGAGCAGCACGCCGACCGGCATCGCGCCCTTGGCGGCGAGATCGGACAGGTTGGTCGCCAGCACTTTCCACGCGACCGACCCAGCCGGATCGGTGGGGAGGAAATGCACGCCCTCGACCAAGGTGTCGGTGGTGATGGTGTAGCGCCCGAGCGTCGCGCTGTCGTCCGCCAGATCGTGCGCGCCGGGATGCAGCGGCAGGGCGCGAAGGCGCGCGAGGAAATCGGCTTCGGTCACGGCTCGCGTTTCGCCCCGTCGAGCGTGCGGGCGCGCCGCCGGGTTTCCGCGGCGGTCAGGTCGCGCTCCGCTTTGGTCTGGCCGAAGGTCGCGCGGTTGGTGGCGGCGTCGGTTTCCCGTGCCGCGCGGACCTTGGCCTTGCGCGCCATGCGGAGGTTGACGACCTCCGCCACGATCAGGCGCGCACATCCTTGGCGATCGCGTCGAGCAGGCCGTTGACGAACCCCGCCTCGCGCTTTTCGAAAAAGGCGTGGGCGACATCGACATATTCGGTGATGACGGTGCCGACGGGCACGTCGGGCCGCGCGATCAGTTCATAAACCCCGGCGCGCAAGATCGCGCGCATCGATTTGTCGAGCCGGGCGAGGTTCCAGCCCTTGGCCAGCTTCGAGGCGATGGTGGCGTCGATCTCGTCGAGGCGGGCGGCGGTGCCCTTCACGATATCGTCGAAGAAATCGACCTCGGCCTCGGCATATTCCGCGTCCTCGATCGTCGCGCCGAGCCGGTGCTGGTGGAATTCGTGCAACAGCGTGGTGACGGCGGTGCCCTCCATGTCATGCTGGTATAACGCCTGGACGGCGGCGAGGCGGGAGGCAGCGCGGGCCTGGCTGCGCGCCTTGGTGCGGATCGGGGCACGGGCGGGGGCGGGGGTGGGTGTGGGGGAATTGGGGTTGGTCATTTGCGCCCCTTTAGTCGTGTGCGGGTATTTTTGCACCCCTCTCTTCGCCCCTCCCTGGAAGGGAGGGGCGTCAGGGCAGTCGCACCGCCACGGACTTGGCGTGCGCGGGCAATCCTTCCGCCTCGGCCAGCGCGACCGCCGCTGGGCCGATCGCGGCTAGCGCCGCCTCGTCGAGTTGCAGGAAGCTGGTGCGCTTCATGAAGTCGAGCACCGAAAGGCCGCTGGCGAAGCGTGCGCGGCGTCCGGTGGGGAGGACGTGGTTCGGCCCGGCGACGTAATCGCCGATCGCTTCGGGCGTATGACGGCCCAGGAACACCGATCCGGCGTGGCGGACACGGTCGAACAGCGCCTGCGGATCGTCGCAGGCGAGTTGGAGATGTTCGGGCGCGAGCCGGTCGACCAGCGGCATCGCCTCTTCGAGGCTGGCGCTGATGATGATCGCGCCATTCGCGTCCCAGCTCGCGCGCGCGGTCTGCGCGGTGGAAAGCTGGCCTATTTGCAAATCGACCGCTTCGGCGACGGTGCGGGCGAAGGCGGCATCGTCGGTGAACAGGATCGACTGGCTGGTCGGGTCATGTTCGGCCTGGCTGAGCAGGTCGGCGGCGATCCAGTCCGGGTCGTTCCGGCTATCCGCGACGACGACGATCTCGCTCGGCCCGGCGACCATGTCGATGCCGACCACGCCGTACAATTGCCGCTTGGCCTCGGCGACCCAGGCGTTGCCGGGGCCGGTGATGACATCGACGGCGGCGATGCGGCCCGTGCCATAGGCCAAGGCGGCGATCGCCTGTGCGCCGCCGACACGCCAGATCTCATCCACCCCGGCAATGTACGCGGCGGCGAGCACCAGCGGGTTGATCTCGCCGTCCGGGGTCGGCGTGACCATTGCGATGCGCTCGACCCCAGCGACGCGCGCAGGGATGGCGTTCATCAGCACCGACGAGGGATATGCCGCGCGGCCACCGGGAATATAGATGCCGGCGGCGGCAATCGCGTTCCAGCGCGCGCCGAGGCGAACGCCGGCGGCGTCGGTGGCGTCGCTGTCCTGCGGGCGCTGTTTCTCGTGATAGGCGGTGATCCGCGCGGCGGCGAGATCGAGGGCGGCGCGCAGATCGGGATCGAGGCCTTCATAAGCGGCGACCCAGTCGCTCTTTTCGATCCGCCAGCCGGTGTCGTTCGGATCGTGGCGATCGAATTTCCTGGTGAAGGCGGCAAGCGCCGCATCGCCTTCATCGCGGACGCTGGCGACGATGATCCGCACGTCGCGCGCGACATCGGCATCGGTCTCGCGGCGGGCATTGACGAGGGCCGTGAATTCGCGGTCGAAGGCGGGGTCGGAGGTGGAGAGGTTTAGCACTGGATTTCGCTCTTATTCATGGGATGAGTCAGGGAAGGGGCGCTCATGCGGAAACCCCCGCCGTCACAGGCCCTCCCCCGACCCCTCCCTCAAGCGGGAGGGGGGAGGAAACCGCCCGCCGGAATGCCTCGACCAAAGGAACGATCTCGCCGCGCGTCTTGAAGGCGGCGCGATTGACGATCAGGCGGCTGGTGACCTCGCAGATCACTTCGACCTCGACCAGGCCATTCTCCTTCAACGTGCGACCCGACGAGACCAGATCGACGATGCGCGGCGCGAGCCCCAGCAACGGCGCCAGCTCCATCGCACCGTTCAGCTTGACGCATTCGGCCTGCACGCCCCGCGCCGTGAAATGCGCGGCGGTGACGTGCGGATATTTGGTCGCGATGCGCACATGGCTCCAGCCGCGCGGATCGTCCTGCGCGGCGAGTGAGGCGGGCTCGGCGACCGACAGGCGGCAATGGCCGATGCCGAGATCCACGGGGGCATAGAGTTCCGAATAGTCGAATTCCGCCAACACGTCCGACCCGACGATGCCGAGTTGCGCGGCACCGTGGGCGACGAAAGTGGC
>NZ_JANYEK010000203.1 GCF_025363195.1 Sphingomonas sp. | reverse complement strand
TAGAAGCGCGTACCCAGCCCGGCGATGATCTGCGCGTTCGGCGTCTGATGGTTTAGTCCGAAGTTTCCGCCAAGATCGATCTGGACCTTGGGGGTGAGCATGTAGGCGACGGCGACGTCCGCCGAATACTGGTGGATGTGGCCGGACGGATCGTAGTTTTGGGAGGTCCACAGTTCGCCGAAGGCCGTGAGCCTGGACGTCATGGGCTTCTGGAGAACGGCCGCGATCACGATCTGCAGGTGACGCCGCCCGGGGTGGTCGTTGTCGGCGACCAGGTCGGCCTCCGGACTGAAGGTGAGCGCGAAGCCCTGTTGCAGCTTCACGACGACCGGGGCGGTGACGCCGCCCTCCAATTGGCGATTGCCGATTCCGAGCCTGGCGGTTGGAATCTTGACGATGCCGACGATGGCGTAGCGCACGGTCCGGTTGGGGTTAGTCAGCCGGTGCTTCAGCCGCAGCGTCAGGTCGCCCACCCCGCGCAGGTGGCTGACGCCCATATCGTCGCGGGTGCGGACGTCCACATAGGGCGCGATGTTGGCCTCGATGTCGGTATAGTCGCCCAGCCCGTATTTGAGGGTCGGGTTGACATACTCGATCGTGTCGGTGCGCACACCGGCGTAGCTACTGACCGTCCAGTTGCCGACGTCGGACTCCAGCTGGAAGCGCCCTTTGGGGAGCACGCAGGGCGCGCTCGACTTGGTCGGCCGCTCGAAGCAAAGCTTCGTGGTGTCCCCTCGGGCGACATAGGATACGGGGGCTCCGCCGTCAGACGGCGCATCCTTGATGTCCTCCTGTGGCATCGCCTTGGGCGACGTACCGGTCTGTGCCGTCGCAACAGCGGGGGAAATCGCGAGCAGCAAGGCTGACATGGCAATCATTTTATACATGTGAAACCTCTACAAGGATCCCGAGGGGTGGTCGAGACCGTCATCCGGTATCGGTTGATAAGCTACGATCCCCTGCGGCGCACAAAACGGGCGTGCCGCCGGTTACCCGCTACGCGATTTGGGCGAAAAGAGTTTTTATCCTGCATTGCGGAGGCGCCTGGTCTGGTGCAGTCGAGGTCGGGTGGACAACGTCATCAACCACTGGATAGCGCATTATGGCGTGTTCGGCGTGTTCTTGTCCGCGGCGATCGAAGGGGAACTCGGGGTCGTCGTGGGTGGCGCGCTGGCACATCTTGGCAGGATCAACGTTTTCTGGGTCGCTCTGGCGGCATGGATCGCCGCGTTCCTCTCCGCGCAAGTTTTCTTCTATGCTGGACGCTCGCAACGTGAGAACAAGTGTGTACAGAGGATCACCGATAAGCGCGCCTTCACCTTGGCTATCAAGTGGATCGACCGTCACCCCCGACTGTTCTGCCTCTTCTACCGGTTCGTTTACGGGATGCGCATCGTCGGACCGGTGCCGATTATTTTATACGGTATGGCTGGAGTATCTTCACAGCCTCGTGCGAAACTCGATACCGGCAGAAGATCTTGCCGAACTGCAAATTCGTCTGGAACCCTGACGATCTAACAACGGTCGTTTCTCGAGAGCGGCAACAGGAATTATAGCCTTTAACTTTAAACCAAATCGCCTCGGGCGATCCCGGTGGGGTTCATCTTTGCCCTGCGCGGCTCAATCCTGTCCAAAATCAATCGGTGCATCCTGACGAAGCCTCGTCCTAAAGGCATAAGCAGTTGGTTTTGTCCGCGATTGTCGAGCCTCGACAACATCTACGGTTGCCAGCAAGCCTTGTGTGGCCGCAGGATGCAGGGATGTTATTCCCCCTTTTCGCCGCCGCGGCCGTTGCCGCCATTGCCGCTCCTCCCGCTGCGGCTCCCACCCCGCCCCCGCCGATATCGGCTGACCGAATCAAGACGGACGTCAAGGCGCTGTCGTCCGACGCCTTTCTTGGCCGTGGCCCAGGCGAATTGGGCGAGGCAAAGACTATTGCCTACATCGCCAGGCAATTTGCAGCCGCAGGACTCGAGCCGGGAGGGGAGCATGGCGGATGGTTTCAGGATATCCCGCTTGTCCGGCTCGACCGCGAGGCGGGTGCGACAATGGCGCTCTACTACGCCGGATCACGCAGAGAATTGACGCTTGGGCGTGATGCGACGTTGTCGCTGCGCAATGCAGGCCATACGGCGCTCACTTCGGCGCCCCTCGTCTTTGCCGGTTACGGCATCGTCGATACCAAGCTCGGTTGGGATGCATATGCTGGCGTCGATATGCACGGGAAGATCGCCGTCGTTCTCGCCAACGACCCCGACTTCGAGGCAGGTCGAGATCTTGGCTTTGAGGGGCGACGGATGGCCTTCGTAGGCCGCGTCGGCTCAAAGTTTGCCGCCGCAGAGAAGGCCGGTGCGGCGGGCGTTCTGGTGATTCACGAGGACGCGGCCGCCAGCTATCCCTTCCGCCAACTCGCCAGCGGCGACTCTCTGCCCGCGATGGCGGTCGCGCCGTTTCAGCCGTCGCCGAATTTCATGTTGAGCGGGTGGTTGCGCAACGATGTGGCAATAGACCTACTTAGCCAAGCCGGACTCGACCTTGCGACGTTGAAAAGCAGGTCGCGAGACTCGAAATTTCGGGCGTTTCCCATGGCGAACGCCCGCGTGACAGCCAGCGGGAGCCTCAAGGTTACCCAAGTTATCAGCCGCAATGTTATCGGGCTTCTAAGGGGTGTGACCCGCCCCGACGAGACGGTGCTCTACGGCGCGCATTGGGATGCCAACGGACAGAACGGACCGGTCAATGGCGACAGTATCCGTAACGGCGCAATCGACAACGCCACGGGCACTGCCGAAATGCTGGAGGTGGCACGTGCTTTTGCGTCGAGCCCGCGTCCAGCGCGCAGCGTCGTCTTTGCTGCATGGACCGCAGAGGAAAAGGGTCTAGTGGGGTCCGATTACTACGCTTCGCACCCAATATACTCGCTCGGCAAGACCGCAGCGATGATCAATCTTGATCCCCATGTCGCTTTGCCCGCCGCTCGCGATATAGAACTGATCGGCGGCGGTCGCGTTTCCCTCGAGGCTGACCTCCGACGCGCAGCGGCTGAGCACAATCTTGTGGTGCTGGATGAACCGGCGGTTGAAGCAGGGTGGTATTTCCGCTCCGACCAATTTTCCTTTGCGAAGCGTGGCGTTCCGGCACTGACATTCCGGGCCGGGCGCGACCTCATAGATGGGGGGACAGCGAAAGGTGCCAGGATTGTCGCCGCGTACAATGCCGAACGCTATCATCAGCCGAGCGACGAATTCGATCCGCGCTGGTCATTTTCCGGCAGCGCGCAGGAAGCATCCGTGGCGTTCGACTTAGGAATGCATGTAGCCAACAGTGCCGCATGGCCAACGTGGAATGCGGGCATCGAATACGCAAAGCTGCGCGCCGTCACTGACGATCTACGGCGTTGAGCCCGAAAATGCGAAGTGGAACCGTGATGTGTCCAACACGGCCCGATGCCGATATTCTGTGCCTCGGCGTCGAAAGCGGTACCCCTCTGTGAGCGAGGCAACTACCTGATATCTTTTGGAAAGTATGAGTTAGGGAGGGGTCCCGATCGGCGCCGATCTGGC
>NZ_JANYEK010000176.1 GCF_025363195.1 Sphingomonas sp. | reverse complement strand
GGTGCTCGGCGACGGATCGCAATGGGGCATGCAAATCGAATATGCCGTCCAGCCGAGCCCCGACGGCCTTGCCCAGGCCTATGTCATCGGCGCGGATTTCGTCGCTGGCGGCCCGTCGGCGCTGATCCTCGGCGATAATATCTATCACGGCCACGGCCTAGTCGAGTTATGCAGGACGGCGATTGCGCGAACCGAGGGTGCCTCGGTCTTTGCCTATAATGTTCACGATCCCGAACGCTACGGGGTGGTCGAGTTCGACGCGCAGATGCGTGCGCTGTCGATCGAGGAAAAGCCGGCGGTTCCGCGCTCCAACTGGGCCGTCACAGGTCTCTACTTCTACGACCAGCAAGTCGTCGATATCGCGGCGAACCTGAAGCCTTCTGCACGGGGCGAACTCGAAATCACCGACGTCAACCGCATCTATCTCGAGCGCGGCGAACTCTCCGTCAGTATCATGGGCCGCGGCTTTGCCTGGCTCGACACCGGCACCGCGGACAGCCTGCTGGAGGCAGCGGAATTCGTCCGCACGATCGAAAAGCGGCAGGGCTTCAAGGTCGCCTGCCCGGAAGAGATCGCTTTCCACATGGGCTTTATCGACGAAGCGCAGCTAAACAAAGCAATCGCCGCGCTTGGCAAGTCGGAATATGCCACCTCGATCCGACGCATGCTGGAACTCGGCAGGCGTTGATTTTGCGGCTAAGCTACGCGACGAGAATCGCGTTCCCAAAGCGATCTACGGCATCGCACGCTGGAAACGGATAACGATGGACGCGCTGTTATGGGCCGGTGCCGGGCCAGTGCGCTATGGCGGATCACGCCAGCTGGCCGCCGGCGACACGGTGCTCGCCTGGTCATCGCGCGTATCGAACAGGGTGATCTCGGATCTGACTGCAAAAGGTGTGCGGATCGGCGAGATCGAGGATGGCATGATCCGGTCGCAAGGACTGGGGGCCAATTGCGTGCCGCCGCTGTCGGTGATCGTCGATCATCTTGGCGTACATTTCGATTCCGCGCAGCCAAGTGCGCTCGAAACCATCCTGTCGGAAACGCATTTCGCGCCGGAGATGCTGGCGCGAGCAGCGGCACTGCGGGCGCGACTGATCGCCGTTGGGCTGAGCAAATACGGGGCGACGCCGCCGATCGCCCCCTCCGCCCCTGCGGACAAGGCGCGACGCAGGATACTCGTTCCCGGTCAGGTCGAGGACGATCGGTCGGTGCTGACCGGCGGGGGCGGCATGACCAACCTGGAGCTGCTGGCGCGGGCCCGTGCGCGTGAACCCGACGCGCACATAACCTACCGCCCGCATCCCGATGTCGAAGCGGGGCATCGCAAGGGGCACGTGGCCGAGGTGGACGCGCTTGCGCTGGCCGATACGATCGAACGCAACGGCGCGATAACCGACGCGATCGAGGCGGCCGATGCGCTTCACGTGATCACGTCACTCGCCGGGTTCGAGGCGCTGATGCGTGGCAAGCAGGTCGTCACGCATGGCGTGCCCTTCTATGCGGGCTGGGGCCTGACCAAAGATCACGGTGTGGTGCCGGCGCGGCGTGGACGGCCTCGAACGATCGACGAACTCGTTGCCGCCGTGTTGATTCTCTATCCACGCTATCTCGATCCGGTGACGCGGCTGCCTTGTCCGGTCGAGATTTTGGTGGAACGGCTGGCGGCAGGGGATGCGGATATCTCCTCTCCCCTGGTCGTCTTGCGCACGTGGCAGGGCAAGGTAAGTCGGCTCGCCGACCGATTTGGGGCCAGGGCAAGATGATTGCGCGATCGGCGGCAGGCCGCCACTTCCTGTTCCTGCAAGGGCCGCCGGGGCCGTTCTTCCACCTGCTGGCCGAAGAATTGGCGCTCCTGGGCGCGAAGATCCACCGGATCAATCTGAGCGGCGGGGACCGTTACGATTGGCGCGAGGGGGCGACCGATTTTCGTGGCACGATGGGGGCTTGGCCGCTTCATTTCGATAATTTCCTGCGCGACCAGAATATTACCGATCTCGTGCTGTTCGGTGATTGCCGGCCGATGCACCGTTCTGCGCTGGGGCTGGCGCAGCTCCGCGGCGTGGCGGTGCATGTTTTCGAGGAAGGCTATATCCGCCCCGATTGGATGACGTTGGAGGGTGACGGCGTGAACGGGCATTCCTCGTTCGATCGCGATGCCAAGGTGATCCTCGCCGCGGCAAAGGGCTTGCCGCCCTTGCCGAAATTGCCGCCGATCACCGCGACATTCAGCCGCCGGGCGCGGGACAGTTATTGGCATTATCACCATGTCGTCACCGGCAAGTTGCGCTTTCCCTTCTATCAATCGCACCGCGAGGGATCGATCACGCTGGATGGGATCGGCTGGATGCTGCGCTTCGCCCGCGCCAAGCGTCGCGCCCGTCAGGCCGAACAAGCGTTGCAGGCGGTACAGGGGAAAAGATATTTCCTCTTCCCGCTCCAACTGACCGGCGATTATCAGATTCGCGCGCACTCGCCGTTCGGATCGATGCCGATCGCCACCGATTACGTGCTGGAAAGCTTCGCCCGCCATGCGCCTGCGGATAGCGTATTGCTGGTCAAGGAACATCCACTCGACAGCGGCTATCGCAATTGGCACCGTTTTCTGCGCAGCCATGCACGACAGCGCGGCATCGGCCACCGGGTGTTGCATATCGACGGAGGTGATCTCGACAAGCTTGCCGCGAAGGCGGTCGGCATGGTGTGCGTCAACAGCACATCGGGCACGCTCGCGCTCGAGGTCGGAACGCCGGTAATCGTGCTCGGCGAGGCGGTCTACGACGTGCCGGGTGTCACCTATCAGGGGCGGCTCGATGCATTCTGGTCGGCACCGGGCAAGCCGGACCGGAAGCTCTATGCCGCGTTCAAGCGCATGCTGCATGCCAAGTGCCTGGTGCGCGGTGGGCTGGCCAGCGAATCCGCGATCCGCACGCTGATCGACAGCAGCGTCGAACGGCTGCTCGCCACACCCGCACTTTAGGGGCCGGGCACCAGTCCCGCATCCACCAGATATCCCTGTGCGCGCAGGGCGTTGAACACGCGATTGATCAACGGATTGGACCAGCCGCAATTGGTTGCGAAATCGCGCTGTAGCGTGTCGTGATGCAATTGGTGCGCGTGTGGCGACATCAGCAATCGCAGGCGGCGCATCCAACCGATCAATGCCGGATTATCGTCGCGGTGCAGCGACCCATGGAAATATTGCGCGAACGCGCCACCGACGATCAGCGCCAACGCCGTTGCGACCAGCCATCCGGGCACGGGCAACACCCACGCGGCGATGTTGAGCAGCAGACTCATCGGCAGCGCGGCCAGCACGACACTCGATCCGATCAGCCGCCAGACGGGTCGACGACCAAGCGCCATCGGGCGCGGATGATGATTTTTGAAATCATATACCAGTCGGTCGAACGCGCTGACGCTGGCCATACGATCCCGCACCAGGGCGAGATAGTCTTCGGATTCACGTGATCCGGTGTAGAAAAACAGTTCGTTCAGCCCTTTGTCCGGCGGGCAGGGCCGATAATCGAACAGCATGTGAACCACGCCCGACGCCAGATCGGCCAGATACCAGCCCAAGGATCGATGCCAACGAAAACCCGGCGACCGTCGCCACCGCGTTCAATGCGAGCGACATCAGGAATGCTGCCAGGATGATCCGCCGTTGCATATTCTCTTACAATTCCAAGCACGGAACTTCGACAGCGCCCCACAGTTGCCTAGCATGGCGAAGCAGCCGATAGATACAGGATGCCTGCCGTCCGCTGCAACCCGATCGTCAATCGCGATGCCGCTTTGTTACCCGCCCGACCCGATATGCCGCAGGATAAGCCGTTGATCCCAGACATTTTGATCGACGTGAGCCGGTTGGTTTGGCGGGTATGGAAGGGTCGGTTGCCGACCGGCATCGACCGCGTTTGCCTGGCCTATGTGGATCATTTCGGCCCGCGCGGACATGCTGTCATACAATACCGGGAATGGCGTGCCGTGCTGACCTTCGTGGATTCGCAGGCGCTGTTTGCGTTGCTCGGCGCAGGCGGGCCGCGCTTCCGGCGGCGGCTGATCGCCCTGCTGGCTAAAGCAGTCCCGCGCGGTGTGGCAAGCCGCCCCCGCGCTGGCGCATTATATTTGAACATCGGTCACACCGGGCTTGATTCGACCGGGCTGCCGACGTGGATCGCGCGGCATGGTCTGCGTGCGATCCATCTCATCCATGACCTCATTCCCATCAACGCACCCGAATTCTGCCGCCCCGGTGAGGCGGAAAAGCACCGGCGACGGATGACCAACGCTCTGCTCAGCGCCTCGGGCATCATCGCCAACTCGGCCGTCACGCTGGAAGATTTGCAGCGGTTCGCGGTCGAGCAGGATCTATCCTGCCCGCCGGGCATTGCGGCGTGGCTGGCGGGGCATCAATTGCCGGTCGACGTCACGCCCATTCCCGCCGATCGGCCCTATTTCGTCACGATCGGCACGATCGAGGGCCGCAAGAACCACATTCTGCTGCTGCGCTTGGGGCAAAGGCTGGTCCGGCGGTTGGGTGCGGGCACACCACGCCTGGTGATCGTCGGCCAGCGCGGCTGGGAAGCGGAACATGCGCGGGCGATGCTCGATCGCGGTCTTGGGCTTGACGGGGTCGTGCATGAAATGGGCGGGTGCGGGGATGCCGAACTCGCCCGGCTGATCAAGGGTGCCCGCGCCGTGCTGATGCCATCCTTCACCGAGGGATTCGGGTTGCCGGTGGTCGAAGCTCTGCAATTGGGCACGCCGGTCATCGCGTCGGATCTGCCCGTATTCCGGGAGATTGCGGGGAATATCCCGACCTATATCGCGTCGTTCGACTCGGTGGGGTGGGAGCAGGCGATCGTTGATTTCTGCGGGAACTCACCTGAACGCACCCGGCAGATCGAGGCGATACAATCTTATCATGCACCGGATTGGGCGACGCATTTCGCCGCCGTCGAGCAGTATCTGGCGGCACTGCCTGAGCGCGTATCAACAGATGTGAGGCCGAAATGAACGATCCAGTATACGCCCTGGGGGCCGATGGCGCGAGTGCGGTGCCCGGCAACGTCCGGCATCCATCCTGGCTGCTGATCGCGCTTGGCGCACTCGGAATCGCCATCCTGCTGGTCGCGGGGGTGGGTGCACTCATCGATGGCGGCGTGCAGTTTCGTTTCGACGCCGCGATCATGTTGTGGACGCGGCACGGCACCATGCACGGGGTTCCGATCGGGCCGGCCTGGGTGCGTGCGGCAATGGTGGATATCACGGCGTTGGGCGGGGTGACGGTGCTGACGCTGGTGACGATCGTCGTTACCGGGTTCCTTGCGCTTAACCGATTGTGGCTGACGATGGCGCTGGTGTTGGCGGGAACGATCAGCGGTTCGATCGTGGTGGCGGTGGCCAAGACGATCGTCGCGCGGCCCCGGCCCACTCTGGTCGATCATCTGGTGCAGGTGTCCTCGGCCAGCTTTCCGAGCGGCCATGCGACGAGCAGTGCGATCGTCTATCTGACGCTCGCTGCTCTTCTCATGCAGATCGTGGGCGGGCGGCCCGTGCGGGTCTATATCCTGAGCGTTGCCGTCCTGCTGATCGGGTTGATCGGGTGCAGTCGGGTGTATCTCGGCGTCCATTGGCCGAGCGACGTACTAACCGGCTGGGCCGCGGGGGCGCTCTGGGCGCTGATGTGGTGGGGGATTGGCGCACATATCCGGCACGGGCGATCAGGTGTCTCGCGCGGCGACTGATCGTGAGCTTTCGGGTAAGCCGTGTCGCGGACTTCAAGCCTCAGAGCGCCGCGATCGCCTCCGCCAAAGGGGCAATCGCGGCGGCCGGCTGGTCCCAGGAGGTAACGAGGCGTGCTTCGCCCTCGGCCCAGTCGTAAAAGTCGAAACCTTGGGCACGCAGCGCCGCGGCCTCGGGTGCGGTGACGCGCAGGAACACTTCATTGGCCTCGACCGGATGGAGCAGGCGGTCGCCCGCCGCGTCTGCCAACAATGCTGCCCCGGCATTGGCGGCACGGGCCGTATCGAGCCACAGGCCATTTTCCAGCATCGCCAGCAATTGCACGGCGAGGTAGCGCCCTTTGGACAATAACAGCCCGGCGCGCTTGCGGCGCATCAGCGTGGCATCGGCCAGATCGCGTTTGAAGAAGATCAGCGCTTCGGCGCTCATGCCGCCGTTTTTGACGAAGCCGAAGCTCAGCGCATCGACCCCGGCGCGCCAGGTGACATCGGCGGGCGAGCAGCCAAGATGCGCGACGGCATTGGCGAAGCGCGCGCCGTCCATGTGGAAACCGAGGCCGCGTTCGCGCGCCAGAGCGCCGATCGCGGCGACCTCGGCAGGCGTGTAGACGCGGCCATATTCGGTGGCGTTGGTGATCGAAATGGCGTGCGGCTGAACCCGGTGGACGTCGTTGGCGATCGCGTCGATCACGGTGCGGATGCTGTCGGGTGTCAGCTTGGCACCCTCGCCGTTGCCGAGCATCAGCTTGGCGCCGTGCGTGTAGAATTCCGGCGCGCCGCATTCGTCATTCTGGATATGCGCATCGCGGTGGCAGACTATGCCGCCATACGGTGGGCAGAGCGCGGCGAGCGCCAGGCAATTGGCCGACGTTCCCGATGGCATCCAGAGCGCGCGGACCTCGGTTTCGAACAGATCGGAGAAGCGCCTATCGAGCTGCTTGCTCCACGCGTCGCCATCATAGGCGGTATCGAGCACGTTGGCGGAGGCGAGCGCTGCCAGAACGGCAGGATGCA
>NZ_JANYEK010000163.1 GCF_025363195.1 Sphingomonas sp. | reverse complement strand
CCGCGGTGCTGCAGGCGCATCCCGGCCATGCGTTGGCGCAGCAGATCCTTGCGCGCTTCTCGGACGAATTGCTCGCTTTGCTGGTGGAGGCGCGTCGCCCCGAATGGGAATGGTTCGAGATCGTGCTGGCATATGACAATGCGCGCCTGCCCGAGGCGATGATCCGCGCCGGTATCGCACTCATGCGCGACGATTTGGTCCAGTCCGGGTTGCAGACGCTCGACTGGATCATCGCGCGTCAGACATCGCCCGAGGGTCGCTTTCGTGCCGTTGGCACCGAGAGTTTCGGCCGCGCTTATGAGGAGCCGCTGCCGTTCGATCAACAGCCGCTGGAAGCACAGGCGACCGTCGATGCCTGCGTCGCGGCGTATGACGCGACCTCCGAACGGCGCTGGGTCGAGGAAGCGAACCGTGCCTATCGCTGGTATCTGGGCCAAAACGATCTCGATATGCCGCTGGCGACCATGGCCGACGGAGGCTGTTTCGATGGTTTGATGCCGACCGGATTGAACCGAAATCAGGGCGCTGAGTCGATTCTGGCACTGCAATTGGCCTCGTGCGCTATTTCTGGGCTTTCAAAGCGCGTCGAAAGCGTGGCAGGACCGTCTAGCGCCGTCGCTTAGCCTCGCTAGCGACGCCGCGTTCGAAGGCGTCGAAGCGAGGAAGACCGTGTCAGAGCTGTTCCATCACGCATTGCGTCTTCATGCCGATCCGTCGCGGGTCGTTGTGAGACCGTTCCATTTGGCCTGGGCTGGCAATGGTGGCAGCCGCACAGAGCGTCTCGTGCGCGAAGTGCTTGAAATGGATTTGCTGCAAACGCGGGCCGAGTTGGAAATCGTGCTCAAGGATTTCGAGGCACGCCATTGGCAGACCCGCCGCGTGTTCATGACCCGTTATGACGAGATCGAGGCGATGCTCGATCTCGACGGGAGCGAGATCGGCGACGAGAAGCGGCAGTTGATCGGCGCGTATTTCTGTCACGAATATAGTTATGCTGCCGCTGCGCTGATGAACCCGAGCGCGACGCCGCATTTCGACCAGTCGGGCATGCCGGAGGGCAGTTTGCGCATCCTGATGTCGCTGCGGGCGGTGGGCGAGGGGCATATTTCCTCGGTCGCTTTCCGCGAAGGCATCATAACCCAGCAGAACCAGTTGAAGCTCGCGCCCGAACCGCCGTTCGCCACCGCCACCGATGCGATCGGCGTGGAAGACGAAGTGATGCCAGAGGGACCGATCACGGTTTATCGCCACCGCGATTCCACGCTTTCGGGAACGGTGATCTTCCCGATCACCGCCGCGCAGTCGAAGGGGTTGGAGGATTTGCGTCTCGTGCAATTCACGCATGATGACGGCAGCATAGAATGGCTCGGCACCTACACCGCCTATAACGGCTCGCAGATCCAGTCGGAACTGATGCGCACGAAGGATTTCCGCGCATTCGATCTGGTGCCCATGTCGGGCCCGGCGAGCCGCAACAAGGGCATGGCGCTGTTCCCCAAGAAGGTGGGAGGCAGATATATGATGATCGGCCGGCAGGATGGTGAAAACCTGTTCCTGCTCGAATCCGACACGCTGACCCATTGGGAAGAGGGCACGCGACTGCTGGAACCCAAATATCCGTGGGAGCTGGTGCAGATCGGCAATTGCGGGCCGCCGATCGAGCTCGACGAGGGTTGGTTGCTGCTCACCCACGGCGTCGGCGCGATGCGGAAATATTCGATCGGCGCGGTGCTGCTCGACAAGCATGATCCGTCGAAAGTGATCGGCCGCACCGTCCGTCCAATCCTGGCGGCGGCGGATCAGGACCGCGAGGGGTATGTGCCCAACGTGGTCTATACGTGCGGCGCGATCCGGCACGGGGATACCCTGTTCGTGCCTTACGGCGTCGCGGATTCCTCCGTGGCGTTCGCGTTCATCCCGATCAGCACGATATTGGCGGAGATGGCAGCCGGGTAAGGCCGGATCACCGGGCGACCTGACGTTCGCGTCGCAGGTTTGAAGCCAGGCGTTTTAGGCCTCCGGTGCTGCTAGGCCGCGTGCTTTTTGGCGAATTCCGCAAAATAGGCATAGAGCGTGGGGTCTTCGATCGGCGCAATCAGCGCGGCGACATCATCGGCAACATGTCCGTCGCCATGCAGGTCAGCCGCAGGTTGATAGCCCATGGCCCATTGCGAGAAGCCGCGCTGCGCGATCGGCTGCTTGCTCAACACCACCTCGGCGAAATGCCGGTCATCGGCCCGAATCCGCTCATAGGTTTCCATGACCATGTCCGCCGGACCTTCCAATGCCTGCAGAAACCGGCGACCACCCACGATCAATAATCCTGTCACACCGACACTCTGATTATTGCGCCGCGATATCCTGAGGATCGTATCCAGTTCGCTTTTCGAAAGTTCGCGGCGAGCGGTGCTAATGTAGATTAGTCTGATCACGTTGTTTCTCCGTAGCCCGGCATCGCTACGTGAAAAATGCCAAGACTGTGTTAATTCAGTAGAGTTAGCAATCTCTTATAGGGTGGCATCGGCGCTCTGGGACGCGGCGAGATCGGAAGCGTTGGAATCGCGTTGGTGCTCATCGCGCAAGCCCCCGCGTCCGCCCGTACAGCCCCCAGATCAGCACCACGAACAACACCGGCGCGGCATACAGCCCCGCCGTTTCGAACCCCGCGCCGACCACCGCCAGCGGCGCATCGATCGCCGGCACCGGCCCGGTGCGGTTGGCCCACGCCACGATGCCCGCAAACGCGACCCCGAACAGGCTTTCGCCGACGATCAGGCCGGTGGCAGCGAGCACGCCCATGCGTTCGGCGAATTCAGGATTGGGGGAGGCTTTCGCCCAGCGGTTGTAATAATATCCGATCACCGCGCCGATCGGGATGAGCAGCGTCAACGACATCGGCAGATAGATGCCCATGCCGACGGCCAGCGGGGGCAGGCGCATCTTGCCGGTGCGGCCGAGGATTTCGTCGAGCGCGATCACCAGCACGCCGATCAGCGCGCCCGACCCGATCAGGCTCCAGTCGAGATCGCCACCGAGCACGCCCTTGGC
>NZ_JANYEK010000152.1 GCF_025363195.1 Sphingomonas sp. | reverse complement strand
TTAGAGATTTTCATGATCCGCACCCTTGTTGTTATCGGAGCGACCCCGCTCCGGCCTCTTCACTTACACATTCATGGAATGTTAAGGAATTGGTGTCTCTGTTGTGGAACGGTCCGAATTTAGTCAAGGGCGATGCCCGATCTCGCACGTTGGAAAACTGCTTTTAGACGCGGTGTGTCAAACAAGTAACGGTCGGAATTACGCCAATCTTCTTGTCATCAGAATTATCGTAAAATATTGTAAATCATACATTCGTGTGATGTTTCATTTTCGTTCGCGGGCGGTTTCCTGCGATTGTGGCGTCGGAATCCCATGTCTTTGCGGCTACCTGCCGGCAGGTTTCCGGGCCCTGTCCCATCGTGGGACATAATCGTAAGTGTCGTTGCCTGATTTTTAAATCCGCCCGGGCGTCCACCCACACCCCAGCCTACCCTTCCCCCTTAACCCCTCGCTTGCTAAGGCGCACTCGACTCCAGCCATTTCGCTCTTGGCCGGACGCGCCCGCGCGAGGGCTTTCGCCCCCGCCTCCCCGCCGCGTCCGTCCGGGCACCACACAGGGAAGGACCCGCCGCTCATGACCGCCATCGGCCAGGACACACTCGGAACCCGCGCCACGCTCGACGTGAACGGCAAGCAGTACGATTATTATTCCCTGGCCAGCGCGGCGGCGAAACTCGGCGACATCAGTCGCCTGCCCTTCTCGATGAAGGTGCTGCTGGAAAACCTGCTGCGGTTCGAAGACGGCAAAACCGTCACCACCGAGGACGTCCAGGCGATCGTCGACTGGCAGCGGGAAAAGCGTTCCGACCGCGAGATCCAGTATCGCCCCGCCCGCGTGCTGATGCAGGATTTCACCGGTGTTCCCTGCGTGGTCGATCTCGCGGCGATGCGCGACGCGATCACCAAGCTTGGCGGCGATGCGGCGAAGATCAATCCTCTGGTACCCGTCCATCTCGTCATCGATCACTCGGTAATGGTCGACGAATTCGGCACGCCCCAGGCGTTCACCGACAATGTCGATCTCGAATATTCGCGCAATTTCGAGCGTTATGAATTTTTGAAATGGGGCAGCAAGGCACTCGACAATTTCCAGGTCGTGCCGCCCGGCACCGGCATTTGTCATCAGGTGAACCTGGAATATATCGGCCAGGGCGTGTGGTCCTCGGCAAGCTGGGGCGAGCACGGAAACGGCAACATCGTCGCCTATCCGGATACTTTGGTCGGTACCGACAGCCACACCACGATGGTCAACGGCATGGGCGTGCTCGGCTGGGGCGTCGGCGGGATCGAGGCCGAGGCCGCGATGCTCGGTCAGCCGGTGTCGATGCTCATCCCCGAAGTCATCGGCTTCAAACTGACCGGCGCGATGGCCGAGGGTATCACCGCCACCGATCTGGTGCTGACAGTGACGCAGATGCTGCGCGCCAAGGGCGTGGTCGGCCGCTTCGTAGAATTTTACGGCCCCGGCCTCGACACGATGACGCTCGCCGATCGCGCGACGATCGCCAACATGGCGCCGGAATATGGCGCGACCTGCGGCTTCTTCCCGATCGACGCCAAGACGATCGACTATCTGCGCCTCACCGCGCGCTCGGATGAAAACGTCGATCTGGTCGAGGCATATTGCAAGGCGCAGGGCCTGTGGCATGACGAGAACAGCGTGGATCCGGTGTTCACCGACACGCTGGAACTCGACATGGGCACCGTCGTGCCATCGCTCGCTGGCCCAAAGCGCCCGCAGGACAAAGTCGCGCTGTCGAAGGTCGATGAAGTGTTCAACGGCGATCTGTTCAAGCTCTACCACAAGGATCGCCCGACCCGCGTCGATGTCGCGGGCAAGGATCACGGCATTGGCGACGGCGACGTCGTGATCGCCGCGATCACCTCCTGCACCAACACTTCGAACCCGTCGGTGCTGGTCGCCGCCGGTCTGGTCGCGCGCAAGGCAAACGCTTTGGGCCTGAAGTCGAAGCCGTGGGTCAAGACCTCGCTCGCGCCGGGATCGCAGGTGGTCACCGACTATCTCGACAAGGCAGGCCTGACCGCAGACCTCAATGCGATGGGCTTCAACCTCGTCGGCTATGGCTGCACGACCTGTATCGGGAACAGCGGCCCGCTGGCCGAACCGATCAGCGCTGCGATCAACGGCAACGACATCGTCGCCGCCTCGGTCCTGTCGGGCAACCGTAATTTCGAAGGCCGCGTGAGCCCGGACGTGCGCGCGAACTTCCTCGCCTCGCCGCCGTTGGTCGTCGCTTATGCGATCAAGGGTACCGTCACCACCGACATGGTCGAAACGCCACTCGGTCAGGGGTCGGACGGGCAGGACGTGTATTTGAAGGACATCTGGCCCTCGAATGCCGAAATCGCCGAAGTGATGGCCGCGAATATTGACGATTCGATGTTCCGCAGCCGTTACGGCAACGTCTATGCCGGCGATGCCAAGTGGCAGGAAATCCAGGTCGAGGGATCGGACACCTATACCTGGCGCGCGGGCAGCACCTATGTCGCCAACCCACCCTATTTCGACGGCATGACGATGACCCCGGCTCCGGTACAGGACATCATCGACGCCCGCCCGCTCGCGATCCTTGGTGACTCGATCACCACCGATCACATCAGTCCGGCCGGGTCGATCAAGGCCGACTCCCCGGCCGGCACTTTCCTGCAAGAACATCAGGTTAGCCGCGCCGACTTTAACAGCTACGGCGCGCGTCGCGGCAACCACGACGTCATGATGCGCGGTACCTTCGCCAACATCCGCATCAAGAACGAGATGGTCCCCGGCGTCGAAGGCGGCATGTCGAAATATAAGGGCGAGACGATGGCGATCTACGACGCCGCAATGCGCTTCAAGGCGGACGGCGTGCCTCTGGTCGTCGTCGCGGGCAAGGAATATGGCACCGGATCGTCGCGCGACTGGGCGGCGAAGGGCACCAATCTGCTTGGTGTTCGCGCCGTCATTACCGAAAGCTTCGAGCGCATCCACCGCTCGAACCTCGTCGGCATGGGCGTGCTGCCGTTGCAGTTCGCGGACGGCGTGACGCGCCAGACGCTCGGCCTCGACGGTTCGGAAAGCTTCACGATTACCCAAGTCGCAGCAATCCGCCCGCGCCAGGACGTGACCGTCGCGCTCACCCGCGCCGACGGCTCTACGAGCACGTTCGAAACCAAGTGTCGCATCGATACCGTCAACGAACTGGAATATTTCCTCAACGGGGGCATCCTGCAATACGTGCTCCGGAAGCTCGCCGCTTGAGGCTGATACACGGGCTGATCGCCGGGTCGGCGCTTGCCGCAGCCCCGGCATTCGCCGCTGCACCGCAGGTCTCCGGCCGCTGGCTGACGGAGGGCGGCAAGGCGATCGTCGAGATCGCACCTTGCGGCCAGCATCTGTGCGGTCACATCGTCCGGATCGTCAAACCCGATCCGGGAAAACCGCTCAACGACGCCAACAATCCGGCCGAGGGTCTGCGCAGTCGTCCGATCCTAGGGCTGGCCATCCTGTTTGGCTTCAAGCCCGGTGCGGATCGCTGGAAGGGACAGATCTACGATCCGCAGAGCGGTCGCACGTATCGCTCAGAGTTGCTGCGCGAAGGCGGCACTTTGAAGGTCAAGGGCTGTTTAGGGCCGTTCTGCCGCACACAGGATTGGTCGAAGGCGGGCTGATCGTTCCGGCTCCCCTCCCTTTCAGGAAGGGGAGAAGAAGACGGCGCTTATCCCCTTCGAACAAGGATGCTTCCCCGGAGAACGCCGGGGTGCAGTTGCACGGATGACAATTGTGCAGGGCATACCCCTGCCAACCAAGACCTTGGCAACTGGACACCGGCGTTCGCCGGTTAAGACAAATAGGCAGGCATGTTCAAAAGAGGTAAATGCAGAAGACTGCCCTATTTCCCCGCCACAGCCCGTGACCGCGCGTACAGGAAATACACCGCCAAACCGGCAAGATTCCAGCATGCGAACCAGATTTGCGTCCGCGCGGGCAGGCTGAACAATAGATAGCAGCACCCGGCGATCCCTACCGGTCCGATCACCCAGGCGATCGGCGCGCGGAAACTGCGCGCCGCATCCGGTGCGCGCCGCCGCAGCACCAGCATGCACACGCACACCGCGATGAACGCCGCCAGCGTGCCGGCATTGGCCAGCGCCGCAATCTCCTTGAGCGGCAGCACACCAGCAATCACCGCAACGATCGTCGCCGTCACCAGCGTGATCCGCACCGGCGTGCCCCGCGCGGAAACCTTGGCCAGGCTCTCCGGCAGCAGGCCGTCACGCGCCATCACGAAGAAGATGCGACTCTGCCCGTACAGGAACGCCAGCAGCACGGTCGGCAGCGCGATCACCGCCGATGCGGCGAGGAAGGTCGCCGCCTTGCCCTGTCCGATCTCGCGCAGGATCAATGCCAGCGGCTCGGCGCTGTCGGCGAAGCGCGTGTACGACAAGGCGCCCACCGCAGCCACCGCGACGAGCATGTAGATCGCCACGCACGCCACCATCGACCCGACGATGCCGATCGCGAGATCGCGGCCCGGATTCTTCGTCTCCTCTGCCGCGGTCGAGATCGCATCGAAACCGTAGAAGGCGAAGAAGATGATCGCCGCCGCCGCCATGACGCCGCGTTCCACGCCGTCGGCGGCAGGCGCCTTGGGGAAGCCGAACGGCATGAACGGTTCCAGGTTGGCGCCATCGAAATGCGGCAGCGCGACCGCGACGAACACGGCGAGCGCAATCATCTTCACCACCACCAACAATGCGTTGAGCGTCGCGCTCTCCTTCGTGCCGACCATCAATAGCCCGGCGACGATCGCGATGATGAAGATCGCCGGCACGTTCAGCACGCCGCCCAGCTCCGGCCCCTGCATCAGTTCCAGCGGAAATCCGATGCTTCGGTGCAGCAACGGCGCAGCATAGCCCGACCAGCCGACCGCGACCGTCGAGACGACCAGCGAATATTCGAGGATCAGGCTCCACCCGATGATCCAGGCAATCAGCTCGCCCAATACGGCATAGCTATAAGTGTAGGCGCTGCCGCTTGCGGGCATCATCGTCGCCATTTCGGCATAAGCGAGGGCGGCACACGCACAAATCCCGCCCGCGATCGCAAAGGACAGGATCACGCCCGGCCCCGCCAGCCCCGCGCCGACGCCGATCAAGGTCAGGATGCCGGTGCCGACGATCGCACCGACGCCCAACGCCACCAGATGCGGCCAGGACAAGGTCCGCGCCAGCCGGTGATGCTCGGGCTGATCCTCGCCGCGAATGATCGTCTTCAGTCGAAACAGCCCCTGCGCCACGTTCCGCTCTCCCCTGTATGATTGGTGCGCAGCCTAAAGCAGAACCGCGCGGCGGCAAGCAATGGCTGGGATCATTCCGGCCTAGCCGCCGTCCGCCACCGCGAAGCTCAGCGTGCGCTGCACCGGATCGGCGGCGAGCAGCTTGACCGATATTCTGTCGCCGGGCCGCCCGGTCGTCTTGACGCTGGCCAGCACCGCCAAATCGGCCAGTTGGATATGCGCACCATGCTCGTCCGCATCGACGATCACCGCCGGAAGCACTTCGCCCTCGCGTCCGTGCAGCATCACCGTCTCGGCCAGATCGACCACCGCGCGGTCGATCCGCCCACCGATCGCATCGGCGCGCGCCATGATGGGTGGCAGTTTTTCGAACGCGGCCGAAACCACTTCCGGCACCTCCTGCCCGTTGGCGATGGCGAGTGCGGCCTGCACGACATAGCGATCGGCCAGCCGGCGCAGCGGCGCGGTGGCATGGGCATAGGTCGCCGCCATCGCCGCGTGCCAGGGCACCACGCCTTCGCGATACGGCACATAAGACGCCCCGCTTCCGGCGCGGCGGAGCGCGACCATGAACGCCGCCTGCGCGGGATCTGCCCCGGTCAATGTCAGTTCGAATGCAGCGAGCGGCATCGCATCGGGCCAAGCCAGCCCGAGCGCCTTGGCCACCTGCCGCAGCCGCCGAACCGCGCGGTCGTCCGGCCCGGCCATCACGCGGAACAGTCCGGTATGATGCGCCTGCAACGCCGCCGCGACTGCCAGATTGGATGCCAGCGACAGCGCGGCATTACGATCCTCGGATTCCAGTCGCGGGGCGAACGACAGGCGATACCCACCGTCGCCGATCGCCTCCACTTCCTGCTGCGGCGGATCGACCCGGCTTGCCCCGCGCCGCGCCTCGGCATCGGTGATCCGCCCCGCCAGGTCCGCGAACCCTTCCGGAAGATCGCTATCTCGCACACTGTCATAGGCCAGCTTCGCCCGGCTGCGGATCACCGCGCGCTCGACGGCATCCAGCTTCACCGCGCCGTCCTCCGCCACGCGCACGCTGAAGATCACGGCGGCTCGCGGCCCATCCGGCAACAGGCTCGCCGCATTCTCGGCCAGCACGGGTGGATACAGCCCGGCTTTCCCATCCGGCAGGTACAAGGTCGTGCCGCGCTTCCAAGCCTCGATATCGATCACACCGCCGTCATCGACGAACCACGCGACATCCGCGATCGCATAATGGAGCAACAGATCGGCCCCGCGGCGTTCGATCGTAAACGCCTGATCGAGGTCGGTCGAACTCGCGGGATCGAGCGTGACGAAGGCCATGTCCGTCCTGTCGGCATGCGCGGTCGGTGCCCGACGTGCCGCACCCTCCGCCGCCGCCAGCACCTCGGGCGGAAATTCCGTCGGCACGGCGAACTGCGCCCGGATCGCCGCCAGACCGGGCGCGAGCACGAGGTTCTTGTCGATCAGCGTCTTCATGGCCGGACCTCCGAGGTCAAATTACTGATCCGCTTCGCACAAGGTCAGCGGTCCTACCTCCCCTGCGCAGGCCGGGGTCCAGTCGCCGAGGTTTTGGTTGGAAAGGGAATTCCTCGACTATTTGGATCCGTTCAAGTGGACCCCGGCCGGCGCTGGGGAAGCACCTTTGTCGAAAGGGTGTGAGCGCCGTGCTCAATAGCCGCCGACGTCCAGATCGGAGAAGCGCGTCACGCTTGGCTCGAATTTCAGCAACACCTTGCCGGTTGCGCCATGGCGCTGCTTGGCGATGATCAGCTCGGCCAGACCGAACACCCGTTCCATGTCCGTAGCCCATTGCGCATGATCCTCGAAGATGCGCGCATTGTCACCTTCGGTCGGGCGCTTCGGCTCCTTCGCCGCGACGTAATAATCCTCGCGGAACACGAACATCACGATATCGGCGTCCTGCTCGATCGACCCCGATTCGCGCAGATCGGACAGTTGCGGGCGCTTGTCCACGCGCTGCTCGACCGCGCGGCTCAATTGCGACAGCGCCATCACCGGCACGTTCATGTCCTTGGCGAGCGTCTTCAGCCCGCGGCTGATCTCGGAAATTTCCTGCACGCGCCCGTCGCCCGACGCCTTGGCCGATCCGGTGAGCAGCTGGAGGTAATCGATGATGACAAGCCCGATCTCGTTATTATGCCGCCGCTGCAAGCGCCGCATGCGCGTGTGCAGACCACCGATCGTCAGGCCCGCCGTATCGTCGATGAACAACGGCAAATTTTCGAGGTCGGCGGCGGCGGCGGCAAGCTGGTTGAATTCCTGCCGGCTGATCTTGCCCATGCGCAACGCCTCGGAACTGATCCGCGCCTGCTCCGCCAGAATACGCGTCGCCAGCTGGTCGGCGGACATTTCCAGGCTGAAGAATGCGACCTTCGCGCCCATCGACGCGGCATGTTCCATTCCGTCCGCCCGGTCGCGCATGTAGCGCTGCGCGGCGTTGAACGCGATGTTGGTGGCGAGCGACGTCTTGCCCATGCCCGGTCGCCCGGCAAGGATCATCAGATCGGAATTGTGCATGCCGCCGATCTTGGAATTGACGCTGTCGAGGCCGGTGGTGATGCCCGACAGATGCCCACCGGAGTTCAGCGCGCGCTGCGCCATCTTGACCGCCATCGTCGTCGCCTGCGCGAAGGTCTTCACCGCACTCTCGGTGCCGCCATCGGCTGCGACCTTGAACAATTCCTCTTCCGCCGCCTCGATCTGCGCGCGCGGATTGACCTCCTCGGAGGTGTCCATCGCCCGCTCGACCAATCCGCGCCCGACCGTCACCAAGGTCCGCAGCATCGCAAGATCGTAGATCTGCTGGGCGAATTGCCGCGCGCCGATCAGCCCCGCGCCACTGCCGGTCAATTGCGCGAGATAGGCCGGGCCGCCCAGTTCCTTCATCCCGGCATCGCTCTCGAACATCGGCCGCAGCGTCACCGGCGTCGCCAGCATGTCGGCGACGCGCGCGGTCTTGATCGCAGCGAAGATGCGCCCGTGCAGCGGCTCGAAAAAGTGTTCCGGCTCCAGCTTGTCGAGCAGATCGTCGGCCAGCCGATTGTCGATCATCATCGCGCCAAGCATCGCCGCCTCAGCCTCCACGTTCTGCGGCAGAGTGGTCGATTCGGTCTCGGAATTCTGCGGGAAGAGTGCGGTGGCCATCCACCTGCCTTACGCGCGCCCCGCCATCCCCGATAGCCGCTTGCGCCGAAGCGGCTGTGGATAACGGGGACGCACACGCCTCCGCCCCGCACCGCCCCGCCCCATTGTCCCCCGACCGCTTCCCTTATAGGGCGTGAAGATGGCCGACCCGCGGATCATCGATGTCGTATTGGACGAGCGCACCATCTTGTGGCGCTCGGCCGACATCGAGCAGGAACGCCGCATCGCGATCTTCGATCTGATCGAGGGCAATCATTTCGCGCCGCAACGCGACCATGCCGACAAATATGCCGGGCCCTACAAGATCGCGCTTACCGTCGAGGAAGGGCGGTTAGGCATCGCGATCAACCGCGCCGACGACACGCATCTCGAAACCTATGTCCTCGGGCTCGGTCGCTTCCGCCGACCGATCAAGGATTATTTCGCGATCTGCGACAGCTATTACGCCGCGATCCGCAACGCGACACCGGCGCAGATCGAGACCGTCGATATGGCCCGGCGCGGCATCCACAACGAAGCCGCCGAACTGCTCAAGGACCGGCTGGAAGGCAAGATCGAGATCGATTTTGACACCGCACGCCGCCTGTTCACGCTGATCTGCGTGCTGCACATCAAGGGCTGACAGCGTGGGACAGCGCCTTTTCGCTGGCCGGATCGGGCGGGCGGCGCTCGGCACTATGGTGCTCGCCTTGATCGCCGTGCTCGGCTGGTGGTTCGTCACCGGCTGGCACCCTTCGCGTAAAGATTACATCTTCCAAGGCGTGGATGTGGACGAGACGCAAGGCGCGATCCACTGGCCGACGATCGCGGCGGGTGGTGCCGATTTTGCTTATGTCCGCGCGACGATGGGGACCGATGGCCGCGACACGCGCTTCGCGGCGAACTGGGCCGATATCGATGCCGCCGGTATGCGGCGCGGCGCCATCCATGTCTGGTCCTTCTGTCGGCTGGCGGCGGACCAGGCGAACAATTTCAACACCAATGTGCCGCACGTCGACGATGCCCTGCCCGCTGCCTTGCTGATCGACTTCTCGCCGGATTGCACCTCGCATCCCGAACGCGCCCTGGTGATCGCCGAGATTACGCGCTTCATCACGATGGTCGAAGCGCATACCGGCAAGCCGATCCTGCTCAAGGTATCCGCGCCGGTCGAGGCCGCCTACACTTTGTCTACCGGGGTCAATCGCCCGCTGTGGAGCATGCGCAATTTCTTCTCGCCCGATTATGCCGCGCGGCCCTGGCGCATGTGGCAGGCGAGCGACGTGCGGCGGATCGACGGCATCGACGGCCCGGTTCGCTGGAATGTGGTAGCGCGATGATGGCAATTCTCCCCACCTGCCCGTTCTGGCCGAGCCGGTCGAGGCACCTGTATCCTGATCCAGGTTGCGCCGAGCGACAGCCCCGATGATTGGAAACCCGATGCCCATCCCGACACTCGATGATGCCACCCGCGACCGCCTAATCGCCGCCGCCCGCGACGCAGCGACTCGCGCCCACGCGCCCTATTCGAACTTCGGCGTCGGCGCCGCGCTGCTGCTGAACGATGGCAGCGTGATGACCGGCGCCAACTTCGAAAACGCGAGTTACGGACTGTCGCTCTGTGCCGAGACGGTCGCGCTCGCCACCGCCAGCAGCGCCGGTCGTCTCGCCGATGTCCTCGCAGTCGGCGTGATCGGCGGTGCGATCCGGGACGGTGCCGTTATCGGCGAAACCCCCGTCAGCCCCTGCGGTCGTTGCCGCCAGGTGATCAACGAAGCCGCCCAGATCGGCCACCGCGACATCGTCATCTGGTGCGGCAGCGCGACCGGAGCGCAAGTCGATCGCCACCTGCTGTCCGAGCTTTTACCGCATGCCTTCGGTCCGACGGACCTGAAAAACGGATAGGACCATCGGGCATTCAGCCCCTTGCAGGGAGCATTGATCCTTCCACCGGTCGCCACCAGCCTGCCAACCCGCTCTTGCCTCCTCGCCCCGATCCCGCGAAGAGATCGCCAAAGGGGAATCGCCATGACCATTCTGTCCGACCGCTGGATCCGAGAGCAAGCGCTCGCCACCGGAATGATCGAACCGTTCGTCGATGGCCAGAAACGCGACGGCTGCATCAGCTACGGCTTGTCTTCCTACGGCTACGACGCGCGCGTTTCCGATGAGTTCAAGATTTTTACCAACATCGACAGCGTCATCGTCGATCCGAAGGATTTCGCCGCCAACAGCTTCGTCGATCGCAAGACCGATGTCTGCATCATCCCGCCCAACAGCTTCGCGTTGGCCCGAACAGTGGAATATTTCCGCGTGCCGCGCGACGTGCTGGTCATCTGCCTCGGCAAATCCACTTATGCGCGCTGCGGGATCATCGTCAACGTGACCCCGCTAGAGCCCGGCTGGGAGGGACATGTGACGCTCGAATTTTCGAACACCACGCCGCTTCCGGCCAAGATCTACGCCAATGAAGGCGCCTGCCAGTTCCTGTTCCTGCAAGGCAACGAACCGTGTGAGGTGAGCTATGCCGACCGCGCGGGCAAATATATGGGCCAACGCGGCGTCACCCTTCCCAAGCTGTAGACTTGCGCTGGCCGAGCCGTTTTTTGCCGGACTGCCTGCGTCGGAGATGATTCTTTCGTGACCGAGGGGATGGACGCTCCGCGCTACGAACCATCCGATAAAGCGGGTCGACCCGCCGGTCGAGGAACGAACTCCTGCGGAGGGGATGGCAGCCTCAACCGTTGCCCGTCAAAACCTCCGGAACCGCCCCGCCAGATGCGTCCCCTCCGGCCGGTCGCCGATCTTCCTTCCGCTAACCGCAACCTCGGTGCGCGCTCGGCTCAAGCCATAATCACCCGCAACGATCCCGCGACATCCGGTATGTTTTTGGGGAGACACAACGGACGCCATGGCGACCGCCAACCGCGTCAGTACGGCAACGAGCCTGCTCATCACAGAAAAAGGGCGACCCCTCGCGGGGCCGCCCTTTCATCTCACATTCTCGATCAAAAGATCAGAAGTCGTTGCGATACTGCTCGTTGCCGATGAAGCCGAGCTTCGACACGCCGGACCGTTTGATCACCGCCAGAACCTCATCGACGCGCGCATAGCGTGCCTGAGGATCCGGCTGGAAGTGCAGTTCCGGCTCCGGCTTGATCTTCGTCGTCTGCTCCAGATACTGCTGCAGCGTCACGGGATCGACCGGCGCGCCGTTCCATGAAATCTGGCCCGCCGGATCGATGACGACCTTGTTCTTTTGTGGGTCGATCGTCACCGTGTTGTTCGGGTCGTTGACCGGAAGGTCGACCTTCACCGCGTGCGTCTGGATCGGGATTGTGATGATGAACATGATGAGGAGCACGAGCAGGACGTCGATCAACGGCGTCATGTTCATTTCCATCATCGGTTCACCGTCGTCGGAACCGCCAGCCATTGCCATATCAAATTACTCCTGAATCTCAGCGGTACGTTACAGACGGGTCGTTGATTCGCCCGGAGGCGGTTCGGAAATGAACCCGACCTTGGCGAAACCGGCCATCTGCATCGTGTAGATCGCGCCACCGATGCACTGATATGGCGTCGCCACGTCCCCGCGGATATGCGCTTCCGGCAACTCGTATCCAACCGGAAGGTTCTTGGCACCACCCGCCCGGTCGATCTCGGCCTTCAGCTTCTTCACCGCACGATCGAGCAGCTCCGCATGCGTCACGCGGGTCATGTTCCAGTAGATCGCGCACCGACCTTCCTTGTCCGTCGTCACCGAAAGCGAGACGTTTTCCGGCTTGGTCGTCGTGGGGTCATACTTCACGTTGGGAAGTTTGACCTTGATCGCCTGGATCGCGACCGGAACCGCGATCAGAAAGATGATCAGAAGCACGAGCATCACGTCGACCAACGGGGTCGTGTTGATGTCCGACATCGGCTTGTCGTTATCGCCGCCAGCACTTATTGCCATTGAGGGCTATCCCTATCCGTTCATTCGCGCCGTCAGCATCCAGTGCGACGGCGAGGGACGAGGCCGCGAGCCAGGCTCGCGACCCCGGTCCATTAGTTATGCGCGCGGCGTCGTGGTCGTTGCGGCAGGCTTGGCAGGTGCTGCCGGAGCCTTACGCATGGCCGACATCGGACGAACCGCACCACCCGAAGCCAGGAAGCCGAGCACGTCGTTCGAGAAGGCCGCGAGGTCTTCTGCGATCGACTTGTTGCGACGCTGCAGCCAGTTATAGGCCAACACGGCCGGAACGGCCACGGCCAGACCCAGCGCAGTCATGATCAGAGCTTCACCGACCGGGCCGGCAACGGCGTCGATCGAAGCCTGGCCGGCAGCACCGATCTTGATCAGTGCGCGGTAGATGCCGATAACCGTACCGAACAGCCCGATGAACGGCGCGACCGAACCCACCGTCGCGAGGAAGGCGAGACCGCCACCCAGCTTCGAGTTGATCGTCGCTTCCGAGCGCGCCAGCGAACCATGCAGCCAGTCATGAGCTTCGACCGGGTCGGTCAACTGGGTGTGCTGGTCCTGTGCTGCGAGGCCGTCATCGACGATCTGACGATAGGCCGAGTTCTTATCGAGCTTGGCAGCGCCTTCGCGGAGGCTCGGCGAGGTCCAGAAACCCTGACGAACGCGCTTGGCCTGGTTCATCACCTTCTGCTGTTCGAATAGCTTGGTGAACATGATGTAGAACGACACGATCGACATGAACGCGAGGATGGAGAACACGGTCCAGGCGATCACGCCGCCCTGTTGCAGCGCTTCCCAGAAACCGTACGGGTTGGCACCGGCACCGGCAGGTGCCGCGCCTGCGGCGAGAATATTGATCATCATTGCGGTTAATCCCTCTTAAATAGCAGCATATGGGTGACCGGAACCCACCGGGCTCCGGCCGAGCATCGTCATTCCGGCAGCTTCCAGGTGAAGCGCAGCGTCTTCGTCCCGCCCGGAACCGGTTGCCCGGCAGCGTTAAGCGCCGGCGAGTAGCGGCCACGACGGGTAACCAGCGAACACGCCGTACGATCGAGCGTGGCCGAGCCGGAACTCGAACTGACGCGACAATTCTCGATGCGTCCCTGGGCATTAACCTCGAAGATCAGGCCACTGATGCCCTGCTCCTGGTCGCGCACGGATGACGGCGGATAATCGTCGTTCGTAACCCACGAACCCGGATTGCCCTTAACGCCAGCAGCCTTGCTGATCGCGGGTGCCGGTGGCGGCGCAGGGGGTGCCGGGGGTGCCGCAATCGGCACCATCGGTGCGGCCGGCGGCGGC
>NZ_JANYEK010000113.1 GCF_025363195.1 Sphingomonas sp. | reverse complement strand
CGGCGCGATCCTCCAGCCCGACCGTCTCCGCGATCGTGATCTGCACATTGTCGATGCCGCGCGCATTCCAGACGGGCTCGAAGAAACTGTTGCCAAACCGCAGCGCCAGAATGTTCTGGACGGTTTCCTTGCCGAGATAATGGTCGATCCGAAAGGTGCGATCTTCGGGAAATGCGGTCGCGACAGTATCGTTGATTTCCCTGCTGGAGGCGAGATCGTAGCCCAGCGGCTTTTCCAGCCCGATCCGCACCGTCGGTCCGGCAAGACCTGCCGATTCCAGCCCCTTGATGACCGGTTCGAATAGCGAAGGCGCGGTCGAAAGGAAGATCGCAAGCCCACCTGAAACATCGCCGACCTTCGTCGCCAGATCCTTGTAATGCGCCATGTCGGTCGCATCGAGCGCCTGATAGCCGAGCCGTTCGAGAAAGCTTTTCAGCGCCTTCTCGTCCTTGCGGTCGGCCGGCAGGAACTCGTCCAGCGCGGCTTTGGCGAATTTGCGATAGCTCGTATCGTCATGGTCGGACCGAGCGGTACCGGTGATCGTCAGCCCCTCGGGCAACAATCCATCGGCGTGTAGGCCGTATAGCGACGGCAACAGCATGCGCTGCGCCAGATCGCCGGTCGCGCCGAACAGGAGGAGCTTTGCCACCGGATTGCGCGTCATAACCACCTCATATTTGCGTCGGCCCGTGCCCTACCCCCCGCGTCGGGCAGGGACAATTAGAATACGTCTGTGGCGACCCGATTTCTTGGACCGTACAGTCAGATTTTAAAGGATCAGGCCTGCCACAGGATCGAGCCCGGCCATGATATTCAAATTCTGAACCGCCGCGCCGGCCGCGCCCTTGCCGAGATTGTCGAGCGTGGCGATCAGCAGCGCTTGGCCAGTATCGACCTTGCCGCAGACGCGCAGCGTCAGCCGGTCCGTGCCGGCATCATTCTCGATCGCCACCGTTGCCGCATCGCCCTCTGCGATCGTAATCGACGCGAAATCGCGATACGCCTCGCCAAGAACGGCTTCACAGACGTGCAAAGTAGGGCGACGTGGGAAGACGTGGAGGGGCAGGGGGACCTGCACGACCATGCCACGATAGGTGTTGACCACCCCCGGGGTGAAGATCGGCGGATGCTCGATACGGGCGTGCTTCTGCATTTCCGGCACATGCTTGTGTGCGAGCCCCAGCGCATAGCCGCGATAGGCCGGGGGCGTTGCCATGCCCTCGAATTCCGCGATCATCGATCGGCCACCACCGGAATAACCCGACACGGCATTCACCATCAACGGCCAATCGACCGGGATCAGTCCGGCGCGGATCAGCGGCCGAACGAGCGCCAGAAAGCCTGTCGGATAACAGCCAGGATTGCTGACCCGTTTCGCTTCGGCGATCGCCGCCTGCTGGCCCGGTTCCAGCTCGGGGAACCCATAGGTCCAGCCCCCACCGGTGCGATGCGCAGTCGAGGCGTCGATCACGCGGGTCCGATCATTGGCGATCAACGACACCGCCTCGCGTGCCGCATCGTCCGGCAAGCAGAGAATGACGAAATCCGCATCGTTCAGCGCCTCGGAGCGAGCTTCCGGATCCTTGCGCTTCGCCTCGGCCAACTCGATCAGCGCGATTTCAGCGCGCCCCGCCAACCGGTCGCGGATTTCCAATCCCGTCGTGCCGACTGCGCCATCGATGAAAACATTGACGGTCATTTGATTCTTCCGGCGATCGCAGCAGCATCAATATAGCCGACAAGTCCAATCGAGCAGGCTATACCCCAAGCATTTTTTCCGGCTAATTCGAAGACTTCGAAAACTTCGCTGGCAGGCAAATGCGCTATCACATCGGATTGCGCATCCGCCTCGGCACGCAGCGGTACGGTTGCGGCCAATTTCACGGTCATCGGTGCGGCGTAATGCGGCGCGAATACGCGGTCGGCCAGCCGCACATCGGCCAAATCGCCACGAACGGCATGGGTGCGGGGATCGAGCGCAACCGAGCGGCCGCTCAGCGCAAAACTCCTACGCGGCGTTGCGACGTGCGGCGGGTTGCTCGGCGTCGCCGAGGAAATGCCCGAACTCTTCAAGAAACTCTGCCCCTTCAGTCGTGCGCGCGACGAAGATATTCCGCTTGTCGGTATCGTCGCGCTGTCGGCGCAGATAGCCGAGAGCACCCAGTCTGTTCAAGGCGCGCGTCACGACAGGCTTCGAAACGTTCAATACGCGGGCCAGCCCGCGCACCGTATGAGGACCGGGTTTCAGATATACGACCAGGAGCAATGCCATCTGACGGTTGGTCAGATCGGGTTCGCCCGAGCGGACGTAATCGACCAGCGCCGTCATCCAGGTCGCCAATGTCGATCCGAGTGTCTGTTCGAGAAGTGTAGCCACGATCTCCGTCCAATCTTGCTTGATGCATGGGGGGCTGCATCAAGGTTCATAACGATCCGAGGGCGATCCGGTTTCAGTCCGGATACGGAATGTTAATTTCGTGACAGGGCTATGATCAGGCAAAGCGCCCTTTGCCGCACCGGCTATGACCGTCGATCCCGGTTGATCGCCGCGCTCCGCTACCCTATGTGGCCGCTTTCAGAACCAATAGATCGTCCGCACAGCCATGTTCACTTTCCTGCTCGTCGTTCACGCCATCATCGCCGCCATTCTGGTCGGGGTTATCCTGATGCAGAAGTCGGAAGGGGGTGGCCTCGGCACCGGCGGCAGTCCGGCGGGCTTGATGTCGGCGCGCGGCGCGGCAGATTTTCTCACCCGCTCGACCGCCGTTCTGGCGACCGCCTTCGTCGGGATGAGCATCGTGCTGGCGGTGCTGGCGTCCAGCCGTCAGGCCGTCACGGTCGATCCAACGCTCGCCAGCCGGCCAGCGGCGGCGGCACCGGCCGCGGCACCCGCGCCGGTCCAGGCGGGCAGTGCGGCAGCGATCGCGGCGAAGCAGATGGCTCCGGCGAGCGCCCCTGCCAGCAACACCACGGTGCCGCTGGCGCAGTAAGCGCCTTCAGCCCTCCACCGTTTTATTCTTAAACATCGGAGTCGCGCGCTTGCCGTGCGGCACCGATAGACGTTAGGCGTTTTCTCCCATGGCGCGGTTTATCTTTATCACCGGCGGCGTGGTCTCCTCGCTTGGCAAAGGCCTCATGGCGGCGAGCCTTGCGGCCTTGTTGCAAGCCCGCGGATATTCCGTCCGGATTCGCAAGTTCGATCCGTACTTGAACGTCGATCCCGGCACGATGTCGCCCTATCAGCATGGCGAAGTCTATGTGACGGACGACGGCGCGGAGACCGATCTCGATCTCGGCCATTACGAACGCTTTACCGGGGTGCCCTCGCGCCAGTCGGACAACATCACTTCGGGCCGCATCTATCAGCAGATCATCGCGCGCGAACGGCGCGGCGATTATCTCGGCGCTACGGTACAGGTCGTTCCGCATGTCACCGATGCGATCAAGGAATTCGCGCAAAACCATAGCGATGACGTCGATTTCGTACTGTGCGAGATCGGTGGCACGGTCGGCGACATCGAATCGCTGCCGTTCATCGAGGCGATCCGCCAACTGCGCAACGATCTCGGTCGCGGCAATTCGGTCAGCATCCATGTGACGTTGGTGCCGTACATCGCGGCGGCGGGCGAATTGAAGACCAAGCCGACCCAGCATTCCGTGCGCGAACTGGCTGCTTTGGGCGTCCAGCCGGACGTGTTGGTGTGCCGCTGCGAACAGCCGTTGCCGGAGGGCGAGCGCGCCAAGATCGCCCTGTTCTGCAACGTGCCCAAGGAAGCGGTGATCCCGGCGCTGGATGCCAAGAGCATCTACGCCGTGCCGGTACAATATCACAAGGAGGGGCTGGACGATGCGGTGCTCAACGCGTTCGGCATCTTGCCTGGTCGCGCGCCGGACCTGTCGCGCTGGACCGAGATCATGGACCGGCTGACCAACCCCGAAGGCGAAGTGACGGTCGGCGTGGTCGGCAAGTATGTCGGCCTGCAGGATGCGTACAAGTCGCTCAACGAGGCGTTGGTCCATGGCGGCATCGCCAACAAGGTCAAGGTCAACATCGAATGGATCGATGCCGAGCTGTTTGAAGCGGCGGACAGCGATGTCGCCGCGCGGCTCGAACCGCTGCACGCGATCCTCGTCCCCGGCGCCTTCGGATCACGCGGCGCGGAAGGCAAGATCGCCAGCGTGCGCTTCGCCCGCGAACGTGAAATCCCCTATTTCGGCATCTGCTTCGGCATGCAGATGGCGTGCGTCGAGGGTGCGCGCGATCTGGCCGGTATCACGAAAGCGAGCTCGACCGAATTCGGCCCGACGGAAGAGCCCGTGGTCGGCATGATCACCGAATGGATGACCGCCGAAGGCGTCGAGAAGCGCGAAGCGGGCGGCGATCTCGGCGGCACGATGCGGCTCGGCGCCTATGCGGCCAAGCTGGACGGTAACAGCGTGGTTTCATCGATCTATGGCGATACCGATATCTCCGAGCGGCATCGTCATCGCTACGAGGTCAATACCGCCTACCGGGAAGCGTTGGAGAAGGGCGGGTTGGTGTTCAGCGGCATGTCGCCCGATGGCGTATTGCCGGAGATCGTCGAAAGGCCGGACCATCCGTGGTTCGTCGGTGTGCAGTTCCACCCCGAACTGAAATCCAAACCGTTCGATCCGCACCCGCTGTTCGCCAGCTTCATCGCGGCGGCAGTGAAACAGTCGCGCTTGGTCTGACAACGCTTTCCAATCAGTATTTCGTCGGACGTGATTGTCTTTCCGACGCAAACGCAAACGCAAAAGCCATATGAATCAATAGGGTAAAGCGTAGCTATCGGCTTGCCAACTAACTCCTGCTGAAACCATATCAATTCGATGGGTGTTAACCGTCTTGCCGCCGCTCGGGCTGGTCAAGGGGGACGTTTATGCTCGCGCATTCCTGGTATTTTTTGCTCGCTTCCACGGTAGCGCCGCAGGCGGTGCCACCGCCGACCGAAGTGCCGGTCGAACAGACCCAGCCACAAGTGCCTGCCGACGATGCTCGGGACGAAGGTCGCCTCGGCGCGGCGCAACAGGGCGGCAGCGATATCGTCGTCACCGCGCGCCGCCGCAGCGAAACCGTGCAGAGTGTGCCGATCGCGATTTCGGTGATCGGCGGCCAGGCGTTGGCCGAGACGGGCGCGTATAACGTCAACCGCATCACGCAGTTGCAACCGACGCTGCAATTCTATTCGACCAACCCGCGCAATTCCGCCGCCAACATCCGCGGCCTCGGGGCGCCGTTCGGGCTGACCAATGACGGGATCGAACAGGGTGTCGGCATCTATGTCGACCAAGTTTATTACAGCCGCATCGCCTCCGCGACGTTCGACTTCACTGATACCGACCGGATCGAGATCCTGCGCGGGCCACAGGGCACGCTGTACGGCAAGAACACCACGGCGGGTGCGATCAACATCACCACGCGCAAACCCAGCCTGAAGGATATCGAGGGTCGCGTCGAACTGACCGGCGGTAATTACAATTTCTTCCAGGGCAAGGCATCGGTCTCGGGGCCATTGATTCAAGACAAGCTCGCGCTGCGCCTCTCCACGTCCATCACGATGCGGCAGGGCACCATCGATAACGTTCGCACCGGCGAGCATTTGAACGCGCAGGACAATATCAGCTTCCGGGGACAGCTTGACTGGAAGCCAACCGACACGCTCGATCTGACGTTGTACGGCGATTACAATCGCCAAAACCCAAGGTGCTGCGTGCAATATTACGTCCGCACCGGTGCGACGCAGCGCCCAATCGACCGTCAATATGCCGCGCTCGCCGCTGCGCAGGGTTATGTCGTGCCCTCGGCCAACGCGTTCGATCGCCTGACCGACGTCGATACGCCGCTTCGCGCCAAACAGTCGCTCGGGGGTACGTCGCTGCTCGCCAATCTGGATCTCGGTAACGCGACACTGACGTCGGTCACCGCCTATCGCTTCTGGCATTGGGATCCGTCGAACGATCGAGATTTCATCGGCCTGCCGATCACCACCGTATCGGCCAACCCGTCGCAGCAGAGCCAGTTCAGCCAGGAATTGCGCATCGCTTCGAACGGCAAGCACACGATCGATTACGTGTTCGGCGCATTCTATTTCTACCAGAAGATCGACACGCAGGGGTTGCAAGTGCAGGGCCCGGCAGCAAGCCGCTTCCTGCTCAACCCCGGTACCGCGCCGTTTCTGGCTAATGGATGCAGCACGCTGACCGCAAATGCCTGTAATCCGGCGGTCCTGAACGGCCTGACCTCGCGCAACACGATCGGCTTCACCAACACCAGCGCGGCGATCTTCGGCAAGCTGACCTGGAACGTGACCGACAAGCTCCAGATCGCGCCCGGCCTGCGGCTGAATTATGACAAGAAGAACGGTTCGTACCTGTCGACTGTCGCCACTGGCGGTGGTGCCCCGCTGTCATGTGCTGCGACGGCGCAGGCGGCCAGTTCGGTGGTGCGCGATCAATGCGGCGTGCTTTCGCCACAAAGCTACCAACCCGCGTTCGATCAATGGAACCTGTCCGGCGATATCACCGCGGCCTACACGTTCACGCCCGACGTCCACGGCTACGCGACCTATGCGCGCAGTTACAAATCGGGCGGGATCAACCTCTCCGGCCTGCCGCTGGACACGAACAACGCTCCGATCTTGTCGGCCGCGACGGTCAAGCGCGAGAAGGTCAATCATTTCGAACTTGGCCTGAAGACGCAGTTCCTCGATCGTCGTGCGACGGTGAACCTCGCTGCGTTCTGGACCGACATCAGCGATTATCAGGCGACGGTCACGAACGGCCAACTCGGCGTGTTGCGCGGCTATCTGGCCAATGCGGGCAAGGTGCGCACGCGCGGGATCGAGGCGGATTCGGCGTTCCGCCCGACCTCGCGGATCAACCTCTACGTCAACGGCGCATATACCGATGCGACCTACGTCAAGTTCGTCGATGCGCCGTGCCCGCCCGAGCTTTCCGGCGGCGCGTCCAGCCCGGCCAATTGCGACATCTCCGGACAGATCCTGCCCGGCGTCTCGAAATGGGCGTTCTCTTATGGTGCGGAATATGATCTGCCCGGCAATATCGCCGGGCTGGAGGGCCAATTCTACCTTGGCTATGATGGCAGTTATCGCTCGAAATTCTCGTCCAATCCTTCGCGGTCGCTCTACACCGATGTGCAGGGCTATGCGCTCAGCAACTTCCGCCTTGGCTTCAAGGCACCGAGCAGCTGGAACGTGTTCGGCTGGGTGCGCAACGCCTTCGATCATGATTATTACGAGGTGCTGGCCTTGCAATCCGGCAATACCGGGCTGGTCGTCGGCCAGCCGGGCGATCCGCGGACCTATGGGCTTACGGTGAGCCGGGCTTTCTGAATCTCTCTTCTGCGCCCTCTGCCGCAGTCTTGAGAAAGGGTTGGGTGAGGTTTTTCTTCTTGCCGGCGAGACTGAGCGCGGAATTGCCAAGGGTCGCAGGAATGGCATGGCAACGGTGCGCGATTGGTAACGCCGTCGGCAAAGCCGTCGGCCGGGTCGGGGCTGCGCGCCGCCCGCCGTCCGTCTTGGGCGATCCGCGCTCGGGCGCGGACCGGTCGCGAGCATCGCGACCTTCGCCACAAAAGCAAACGCCCGGGCCGTTTCCAGCCCGGGCGTCCTGCGTGACGATCGCTCGTCAGCCCCCTTAGTCCCGCTCCCCTCGCCACACCCGAAGGCGGCGTTGAAAGCATTCCCCGAACCACGGCCATTGCCTGTGTGTCAGTGATAGTGGTGCTAGGTAAGACCGGGGGATTTGTCACCGCCTATGTGGCTGGTGTTGTTGGATTGCGCCCGCCCTGTGATGATTCCGCAACAGGGTGTTTCTGTTGCCAGCGGCATGCCCCGCGCCTAGAGCGGCGGCCATGATCCTCTCCCGTTATGAACGTATGATCGCCAAGCGCTATCTGCTGCCCGGCAAAGGCGAGGCGTTCATCTTCCTCGTCGCCTCGATCAGTCTCGTCGCGGTGATGCTCGGAGTCGCCGCTTTGGTCATCGTGATGAGCGTGATGAACGGGTTTCGCGCGGAACTGTTCGACAAGATCGTCGGGTTGAACGGCCATGCGGTGGTGCAAGGCATTGGGGGGCAATTGCCTGACTGGCGCGATGTCGTGAAGACCGCGCGCGCCACGCCGGGGGTAACGTCCGCCACGCCGCTGATCGAACAGCCGCTGATGACCAGCTATAACGGCCGGGTCGAGGCGGTGCTGGTGCGCGGCATGCGCGTCGCCGATATCCGCAAGAACACCACGATCAACAGCAAGGTCGTGCTGGGATCGCTCAACAGTCTGACCGTCGGCAGCAACAAGATCGCGATCGGGTCGCGCCTCGCCGAAGCTCTGGGCGCAACGGTCGGCAGCGAAATTTCTCTCATCAGTCCGCAAGGCCAGACCACGCCCTTCGGCACGGTGCCACGCATCGTGTCCTACACGGTCGGCGCGATCTTCGAGATCGGGGTGTACGATTACGACAAGGCGTACATCATCATGCCGATGGAGGACGCGCAGACCCTGCTGCTGATGGGCGACAATGTCGGCATGATCGAAATCCAGACCGAAGACGCGGACCGCGTCGGCCAGATCCTCGCCCCGTTGCAGGAGAAGGTCGGGCGCCGCGCGGTGATCGCCGACTGGCGGCAGATGAACGCGCAATTGTTCGAGGCGCTGGCGGTCGAGCGCGTCGCGATGTTCACCGTGTTGTCGATCATCATCCTGGTCGCGGTGTTCAACATCCTCTCGTCGCTGATCATGCTGGTCCGCGCCAAGACGCGAGACATCGCCATCCTGCGCACGATGGGCGCGACGCGCGGCGGTCTGATGCGCATCTTCATGGTCGTCGGCACGACGATCGGCGCGCTGGGCGTGCTGGCCGGGCTGCTACTCGGCTTCATCTTCCTGTTCTACCGCCAGGGCGTGGTGAACTTCGTGCAATTCGTGACGGGGCAGAACTTGTGGGATCCCTCGATCCGTTACCTCACCGAACTGCCGTCCAAGACCGATCCGGTCGAGATCGCGGTGATCGCGGTGATGGCGTTGGTGTTCAGCTTCCTCGCCACGTTGTATCCCGCGTACAAGGCGGCGAGTACGGATCCCGTGCAGGTATTGCGCTATGAATGACGCCATCCTCAACGTCACCGGCCTGACGCGCAGCTTCTCGCAAGGGGGCGTTACGATCGAGGTCTTGCGCGGCGTCGACCTGACCGTCGGCAAGGGCGAGATCGTCGCATTGCTCGGCCCGTCCGGGTCGGGCAAGTCCACGATGCTCCAGGCGGTCGGCCTACTCGAAGGCGGGTTCGCCGGATCGATCATGATCGCGGGCAAGGAAGCCGCCAACCTCGACGCGCACGGCCGCACATTGGTGCGCCGCGACCAACTCGGTTTCGTCTACCAATTTCATCATCTGCTGCCGGATTTCAACGCGACCGAGAATGTCGTGCTGCCACAACTCGTGCGCGGTGCGACCCGCACAGAGGCTGATGAGCGCGCCGCCAGCGTGCTGACCGCGCTCGGCCTGGGCCACCGCCTGACGCATCGCCCGAGCCAATTGTCCGGCGGCGAGCAGCAACGCGTTGCCGTCGCCCGCGCGCTTGCCAACCGCCCGGCGCTGGTG
>NZ_JANYEK010000089.1 GCF_025363195.1 Sphingomonas sp. | reverse complement strand
TCCGGCAAGACCCCGGTATCGTAGAGATCGGCGAGCAACCCCTTGTAGCGCGGGCCGAACAGGATCGAATGGTGCGGAATGCCCGGCCACGTCCCCTTGATGCCGAAATGCACCACGAACAGGGATGGCGAATAGCGTTTACGCTCCAGCTTGGCCTTGGTGCGCTGGCCCGATCGGCTGGTTTTCAGCAGATCCTTGTAGACGTGCATCACGTCGCCGTTGCACGCGACCATGTCGGCGGTGCCGACCCAGCCGCTCGCGGTGGTGACGCCGGTCGCCTTGTCGCCCATGGTCTCGATGCTGATGACCGGGTCGGCGAGTTTCACCACGCCGCCGAGCCGCTCGAAATGCGTCACCATGCCCGCGATCAACCGGTTGGTGCCGCCCATCGCGAACCACACGCCGCCATCGCGTTCCAGCTTGTGGATAAGCGCATAGATCGCACTGGTCTTCATCGGGTTGCCGCCGACCAACAGGGTATGGAAGCTCAGCGCCTGACGGAGATGCTCGTCCTTCACGAACGATGACACGATCGAATAGACCGAGCGCCACGCCTGATATCTGGCCAAAGCCGGCGCCGCCTTGATCATCGACGCGAAATCGAGAAACGCGACCGAGCCGAGCTTCTCATAGCCTTCCTTGAAAACACCCGCGGAATATTCCAGGAACTTGGCATATCCGGCGACGTCGTCGGGGTTGAGCTGCGCGATCTGCGCGTTCAGCAGCGCATCGTCGTTGGTGTAATCGAACGTCGTCCCGTCCGGCCAGCTCAGCCGATAGAAGGGCTGGACCGGTACCAGCGTCACGTCGTCGCTCATCTCGCGCCCGGTCAGCGCCCAGAGCTCCTGCAGGCAGGCCGGATCGGTGATGACGGTCGGCCCGGCGTCGAAGGTGAAGCCGTCCTGCTCCCAAACATAAGCGCGGCCGCCCGCCTTGTCGCGCGCCTCGATGATGGTCGTCTCGACTCCGGCCGATTGCAGCCGGATGGCGAGCGCCAGGCCACCAAAGCCGGCGCCGATGATAATTGCGGTGCGGGCTTGGTCGCGGTTGATGCTGGCGGGCGTACTGCTCATGACGTCATTCCGTTGAGACCACCCGTGATCGCATGGAAGGCGCGACCGATCGGCACCGGCGGCTTGCCGGACAGGATACGCGCTTTGTCGGTCATCGAGGACCGTCCTGCATAGAACCGCCCGATAAGCTGGGGCGACAGCCGATAAAAGCGTTCGAGGATGCGGTATCTTTCCTCGGGTTCGGCGGCACGGAACAACATCTTGTCCAGCATGCGATAGAAACCGCGCGCGCGCCACTGGGCACGCGCGAAACCGTGCGTCAGATCGTGCAGCGCCGTGCCCGAAACATCGGTGGCATCCGCGATCAGCGCGGCGGTGCGCACCGCATCGGGCAGCGAATAGCCGGTGGTCGGGTGGAACAGCCCGGCGCGCATCCCGGCCTTGGCCGTGCGATTGCCGCCGCTGCGCCAATATTCCTCGAAATCGCCGCCCATCGCCACCGGCAATACGCCAGCTTCCTCGCGTACCATCTTGTCGACCTCCCAACCGCGCGCCGCGACATAATCGTCGATCCGCTCGCCCAGCACCGGGCGATCCACGTCCGGTGTGTCGCTGTAATAAGTATCCTCGACGAACATCCGGGTGGCGGCGAAGGGCAGAGCGTAGACGAAGCGATAGCCATCCACCTGCGGCACCCTTGCGTCCATCACCACCGGCCGCGCCAGGTCGTGCGGCTCGGCGAGGCTGAATTCGCGGCCGAGAAACTTCTGCCAGCCGAGATCGAGTAGCCCGAGATCGCCCGTCCCCCGGCAATCGATCACGCCGCGCGCCTGGATGCGGTCGCCATCGGCCAGCACCACCGCAGTCGGGCTGGCACCCAGCACCTTGCGGTTCAGCATCACGGCATTCTTGGGCAATCTGGCGCGTACGACCATGTCCAGCCGGTCGGATTCGATCGAATAATATGGCGCGTCCAGCGTGCGGGCATGGTCCGGAAAGGCCACGTCATAGCTTTTCCAGCCATAGGAGATCAGCGGCGCGACGATCCAGCGATGATCCTCCGCCACGTCGCTGGCGAAGAACGACCACAGGTGGTTGCCGCCGATTCGCCTGCTCTGTTCGATCAGCCGTATGTCGAGTTCGGGATGTTTTCGCTTGAGCGCCAGCGCGATCATCCCGCCGGCGAGACCCGCGCCGACGATCGCCACATCGCATGTGATTATCGCCGCCATGGCGGAGCGGTTAGCCGATCCCGCCGCGGGCGCAAGCACTTATCCCCGGCGATGCGTCAAGATTTCGGCATGACGTGGCGGCTCGCCGACGGTAAGAGGGCAGGCATGCCCGCTGCTCTCAGTATCGCCTTGGCCATCCTGCTGTCCGCGCTTGTGATGAGCGTCATCGTCGGCGTGCGGTATCTGATCGTCAGCGGCGCCTTCGCCGCGCTCACCGCCACGCGTCATCCCGGCCTGTACACCGGGCTCGACCGGCAGATGCGCCGCGAGATCGGCTGGAGCCTCGCCTCCGCAGCGATTTACGGCGTGCCCGCCGGGGTCATCGCCTGGGGCTGGCAGCATCACGGCTGGACCTTGGTCTATACCGACCTGCGCTCCTATCCGCTCTGGTATCTGCCGCTGTCGGTGTTGCTCTATCTCTTCGCGCACGACACCTGGTTCTACTGGACCCACCGCTGGATGCACCGGCCCGGCCCGTTTCGCCTGGCGCATGCCGTGCACCATGCCAGCCGCCCGCCGACCGCCTGGGCGGCGATGGCCTTTCATCCGATCGAAGCGATCACCGGCGCTGTGATAATTCCGCTACTGGTGTTCGCAATTCCGATCCACGCCGCTGCGCTCGGGCTGGTGCTGACGGTAATGACGGTTATGGGTGTGACCAATCACATGGGCTGGGAGATGTTTCCGGCACTGATGTGGAGAGGGCACCTCGGGGGGTGGCTGATCACCGCGAGCCACCATCAGCGGCATCATGAGCGATATGGGTGCAATTATGGGCTCTATTTCCGGTTCTGGGACCGTCTGTGCCGCACCGATCGAGGAATCGGCACGTTCAGGGACTCGCGTCCTGCCAAGGCTCCGCATCCTGGCGGCATCGACCGCGATGCTGGCCTTGTTGCCGGGGGCGATGCCGGTCGCTGACCTGCATATCGACGTGGCGAAGTTGCGCTCGGCCAAGGGCATGTTGCGGTTGTGCCTGACAGCGGACCCGAAGAACTTCCCTGCCTGTGTCGACGATGCCCGCGCCGTGACCCGGTCGGTTCCCGCCAGCCAGACCGACCTGGTGTTCGGGGGGCTGCCGACCGGCGATTACGCGCTGGCGGTGATCCACGACGAGAATAGCAACAACAAGCTCGATACATTGTTCGGCATCCCGCGCGAGGGGTTCGGCTTTTCGCGCAATCCGGTCATCACCTTCGGCGCGCCCCGCTTCGCCGCCGCCCGCTTCACGCTGTCAGCTGATGCCGATCGGCAACAGGTTCGCATGAAGTATATGTTTTAGCCCGGAAAACCGGAGCCAAACGGCCGTGCACGCGTTGCGGTTGGAAACGATCTCTCAGGGAGTATAGAATTTTGCGCACGTCGATCCGTCGTCTGGCCCCCTTTTTCGGGGCGGCATGTTTTCTCGCCGCCACGCCTGCGATCGCGCAGAATTCCGACGCCCCAGGCCAATCGCCGCGGCCGCAGCCGGAGATCGTCACCGGCGGGGACACCGTCTCCGTCGCGGTCGGCCTGGCCACTATCCCAGGTTATGAAGGTTCGGACAAAAACCGCCTGATTCCGGCCGGGCTGGTGCGCGGATCGATCTCGGGCATCAATTTCATCACGCGCGGCGCGCAGATTTTCGTCGACGTCGTGCCCGGCGGCAACGGTCCCACCTGGGATTTCCAGCTCGGCCCCGTCGCCGGGCTGAATTTCGATCGCACCAGCCTGAAGCAGATCAACGAACCGCGCGTCGAGGCGCTGGGCAAGCGCAAGACGGCGATCGAACTCGGCGGCTATATCGGCATCGGCAAGACCGGCGTGATCACCAGCGATTACGACAAGCTCAGCGTCAGCGTCTCTTACGTCCGGGACGTCAACAAGGCGCACAAGAGCTACATCATCACGCCGGAGCTCGATTACGGTACGCCGCTCAGCACCAAGGCCTATGTCGGCTTGTCGGTCAGTGCGAGCTATGTCGGCAGTGAATATGCCACGACCTATTTCAGCGTCGATACCGCGGGGTCGCTGGCCAGCACGTTGCCGACCTACAATGCCGGCAAGGGCTGGAAGAACTACGCCTTGTCGGGGTATGCGACTTATTCGCTGACCGGCAATCTGACGCACGGTTTGTCGATCCTCGGCGGTGTTTCCTATTCCCGGTTGCTGGGTGATTTCGCGCAGAGCCCGATCGTCCGTATCGCTGGTAACCGCAACCAATTGCTGGCCGCGATCGGCCTTGGCTACACGTTCTGAGATCTTCGATCCTGCGGGGTCGATGGTCCGGCCCCTGTTCTTTGGCCTGCGGACAAACAAACATTAAAATATTTCGTTATTTATCTTGATATTGCTGCGTCCGAATATCTGGACCGAACGTATTAGCCGTGAAATCCCTTGCCGATGTCCCTCACCGGGCGTTCGCGAAGGCACTCTTTCGATCGATCGTCCTGAACGGTGGAGCAGGGCGATCGTCTTCGAGTATTCCGCCGTAGCGATTCAAGGGAGATGACCGGCATGACCGACACCAGCCAGCAATTGATCGAAAGTTTCGATGGCCGCGTAGAGCGGCGGAACGATCGGCGCGAATTCTTCAAGACTGCGCTCGGCGCAGCGGCGGTCGCAGGCGCCGGTGCGGCGGCGATTACGCTCGGGGGGGTCGCCACGGCGCAGACCTTCACCGATGCGGACATTTTGAATTTCGCGCTCAACCTCGAATATCTCGAAGCGCAATTCTATCTTTACGCCCTTAACGGCGTTGGCCTGGACGCCGCCGATACGACCAGCGGGACGGGTGCCGCGGGCGGCACGGTGGTCGCAGGCCAGAAGGTCGATTTCAGCGGCGACGCCTTGGTCGGCGCCTATGCCAAGGAAATTGCCGCCGACGAACTGGCGCACGTCCGTTTCCTGCGCACCGCGCTCGGTACGGCACGCGTCGGCATGCCCAACATCGACGTCAGCCCTGCCGTGTTCAACGTCGCCGCCATGGCGGCGGGCATTTCCACCGCAGCCGCGCCGTTCAACCCCTATTCCTCGCCCGAGAACTTCCTGCTCGGCGCGTTCATCTTCGAAGACGTCGGCGTCACCGCCTATAAGGGCGCGGCACCGCTGCTGACCAGCAAGACCTATCTCGAGGCCGCCGCCGGGATCCTGGCCGTGGAAGCCTATCATGCCTCGGTCGTGCGGACCTCGCTTTATGCCAAGGGCATCATAACGCCGTCGAAGATGTTGATCGAAGCGACGGAAGCAATCTCCAACCTGCGTGACAAGCTGGATGGAAATCCTCCCGAAAATACGACGATCGGTATCGGCGCCGACGACGATCAGGGCGTCATGGGTTCGAACACCGCGACCGGCTTCGCTTCGAACATCGTGCCGCTCAACGTCAATGGTTTGGCGTACAGCCGTTCGACCGGACAGGTCCTGAACATCGTCTATGGCAACACGACGACGCCCAGCGGCCTCTTCTTCCCCAATGGCGTGAACGGAACATTCAAGGCGAACGCCTGAGGCAACTCACGTTCCGTCTAGACTCACCGTTTCACCACCAGATTTCAGGGAATTTTCGAAATGATCGATCACAATAACGCCATTGAAGTTCTTGCAGCCGTCGAAAAGCGGCGTGAAGATCGCCGTCGGTTCATCAAGGTTGCCGGTACCGGCACGGCCATGCTCGGCGGCGCCGCCCTGCTGTCCGCTTGCGGCAGCAACAACGGTGGCACGCCCACGCCCACTCCGACCCCCACTCCGTCTCCCTCGCCATCCCCCTCACCTTCGCCAAGCACCGCGAATCTGGATCTCGACATCCTCAACTTCGCGCTCAACCTCGAATATCTCGAGGCACAATATTATCTCTACGCCGTGACCGGCGCGGGGATCGCCTCGAACATGACCATCAGCGGCACCGGTGCTGCCGGTGGTACGGTCAAGGGCGGCGCGAAGGTAGATTTCTCCGGCGATGCACTGGTCGGCGCCTATGCCCGAGAGATCGCGGCGGACGAGGCGGCGCATGTCACCTTCCTGCGCGCCGTGCTCGGCTCGGCGGCGGTGGCGATGCCCGACATCGATATCAGCCCGGCGATCTTCTCCGCGCTCGCCACGGCGGCGGGCATCGATCAGATGGCCGGCAACTTCAACCCTTATGCCTCGCCGGAAGCGTTTCTGCTCGGCGCGTTCATCTTCGAGGATGTCGGCGTCACGGCCTATAAGGGTGCGGCACCGCTCATCACCAACAAGACCTATCTGGAAGCCGCAGCGGGCATTCTCGCAGCGGAGGCCTATCATGCCGGTCTCGTCCGCACGGTGCTCTACGCCAAGGGTATCGCCACGCCGTCGAACAATCTGATCACCAACGCCAACAAGATCTCGGACGCACGCGACAGCGTGGATGGTACGGTTGTCGGGCCGAACGTGTCGGCGGCGGATGACGATCAGGGCATCACCAATGCCGATGGTTCGGCCAATCTGGTGCCGACCGACTTGAACTCCATCGTGTATAGCCGCAGCGTCTCGCAGGTGTTGAACATCGTCTATCTGAACACCGCGGCGAAGACGGCCGGCGCATCGATGGGGGCATTCTTCCCCAACGGCGTGAATGCCAATCTGGCCGCGTTCAAGACGAGCGCCGCCAACCCCTGATCGGCATTCCATCGTTCAAGGTTCTGGGCCGCGCGGGGGCAACCTCGCGCGGCCTTTCCTTTGCGCGCCGAAACGCTTACCACCGTCCCATCCCCGGGGGGCTGCGCGTGAGCAGCTGAGATATGGCCGAAGCCATGACCCGCCGAACCTGATCCCGTTAGCGCGGGCGGAGGGAGTGGAGGCACCAAGCCAGTCCGGGGGACTGGCGATGCTGACACGGTCTCCGATACTCTATTGGAGCTTGAGACATGGCAGATCTTCCCGCCCGCACCGAAATCCCCGTCGGCGGAGCCGCCACCGGCCGGGATGCCGCAATGAACGTCACCACCGGCCCCATTCGCGGCAGCCGCAAGATTCACGTCGCGGTGCCCAGCGACCCCAGCGTCCGCGTCGCCATGCGCGAGATCATGCTCGATCCGTCGTGCAGCGAACCCCCGTTGCGCGTCTACGACACGTCCGGCCCGTATAGCGACCCCAAGGTGCTGATCGACATCAACCAGGGCCTGGCCGAACTGCGCCGCCCGTGGATCGAGGCGCGCGGCGATGTCGAGGCCTACGACGCGCGCCAGATGCAGCCCGAGGATAACGGCCAGCTCGGCCCGGATCGCTCCGGCGGCGTGCCGCAATATCCCAACGTGCGTCCTCGCCCCTTACGCGCCAAAATGGGGCATAATGTCAGCCAGATGCATTATGCCCGGCGCGGCATCATCACGCCCGAGATGGAATATGTCGCGGTGCGCGAAAATCTCGGTCGTGCCCAGGCCAGGGAAGCGCTGATCCGTGACGGTGAGGATTTCGGCGCGAGCATCCCCGATTACGTCACCCCCGAATTCGTCCGCGACGAAGTGGCCCGCGGCCGCGCGATCATCCCCAACAACATCAACCACCCCGAATCCGAACCGATGGCGATCGGCCGCAACTTCCTGGTCAAGATCAACGCCAATATCGGCAATTCCGCCGTCGCCAGCAACGTCGCGAACGAAGTCGACAAGATGGTCTGGTCGATCCGCTGGGGCGCGGACACCGTCATGGACCTCTCCACCGGCCGCAACATCCACGACACGCGCGAATGGATCATCCGCAACTCGCCCGTCCCGATCGGCACCGTGCCGATCTATCAGGCGCTGGAGAAAGTCGGCGGCGTCGCCGAGGATCTGACGTGGGAAATCTTCCGCGATACGCTGATCGAACAGGCCGAACAGGGCGTCGATTACTTCACGATCCACGCCGGCGTCCGCCTTGCCTACATCCCGATGACCGCCAAGCGCGTCACCGGCATCGTTTCGCGCGGCGGCTCGATCATGGCGAAATGGTGCCTCAGCCACCACAAGGAAAGCTTCCTCTACGAACGCTTCGACGAGATCACCGAGATCATGCAGGCGTACGACATCGCCTATTCGCTCGGCGACGGCCTGCGCCCCGGCAGCATCGCCGATGCCAATGACGAAGCGCAGTTCAGCGAACTCTACACGCTCGGCGAACTCACTCACCGCGCGTGGAAGAGCGACGTGCAGGTCATGATCGAAGGCCCCGGCCATGTGCCGATGCACAAGATCAAGGAGAATATGGACAAGCAGCTGCAGGTCTGCGGCGAGGCGCCCTTCTACACATTGGGGCCACTCACCACCGATATCGCCCCCGGATACGACCACATCACCAGCGGCATCGGCGCCGCGATGATCGGGTGGTACGGCACCGCGATGCTCTGCTACGTCACGCCCAAGGAGCATCTTGGGTTGCCCGACCGCGACGACGTGAAGGTCGGCGTGGTGACCTACAAACTCGCCGCCCACGCCGCCGACCTCGCCAAAGGCCACCCCGCCGCCCAGATGCGCGACGACGCCCTCAGCCGCGCCCGCTTCGAATTCCGCTGGCGCGATCAGTTCAACCTGTCGCTCGATCCCGACACGGCGGAGCAATATCACGACCAGACGCTCCCAGCGGAAGGCGCCAAGACCGCGCACTTCTGCTCGATGTGCGGGCCGAAATTCTGCAGCATGAAGATCACGCAGGAAGTCCGCGACTTTGCGGCGAAGCAGAACCAGCCCGCCGACGCGTTCATCGCCGCAGACGGCGTAGCGACACCAACAGACGATAACCGCGCGATCTTCGCCAACGGCACCACCCACGCCGACGCGGAACGCGGCATGGCGGAAATGAGCGAGGTGTTTAAGGAGAAGGGCGGGGAAATTTACCTGCCGGCGGCGGAGTGAGGTTAAAAGGGGGCACGCAATTCGCGTGCCCCCTTTAACTGGTGTGCGTTACGCCGCTAAACCTTCGTTCGGTCGATCCTCATCCTGCCGGTTGTCTTTCTCGGCGGCGTAGGTCGATTCACGCGAACTGGTGGAATTGCCTGAGCCGTAGATGCGATAGGCGTCACCTCCGGCTGGCTTCCAATTCCAATCCTTTACTTCAACTACTTCATTCGCCTGCATTTTTTCGAGGTAACGCATTCCGAACACTTCCATCGTTCGCTCCTATAACCGATTAGTCAGACACTTAGCGATACTTTCAGAAATCGGAAGATCAAGCAAGTCTTCTATCCACAACCATTGGCCGGCGGAGTTGACCTCTAAATACCACCACTTTCCATCTTTATCGACTATGAAATCGAAAGCCCGGTAAGTCAGTCCTAATAGAACCATTATGGATTCAATTTTATCAACTATATGATTTGGAGCCGAAATAATCGTATGCGGTGTGTGAGCGACATCGTATCGACGCCAATCGATGTTAGCTCTGTCCGATTTCTGTGATTCTATTTTGCAGCAGAAGTGATTTCCGTCAACGAAAGTATGGCGCACCTCGAAATCTTTTTCGATGTATCTTTGAAGGGTTATCGGATTCTCCGAATCCGGCGCAAAATCATCAAGATCGGAGGCAGATATCTTATTTACATATATTCCCGAGAATGTGTCGTCATCAAGCTTGAAGATATCTTGCGTCATAAACTTTATAGCAGTTGGTCCTGCCTCGCAAAAATCAACCAGGGATTTGCGGCTATTTGTTGATATAAGTTCCGGAATGTCAAACCCAACATCTTTCGCAATTTCAAATTGATAATATTTATTATCGGCTAATGATGAATTTGATACTGGATTCATCCAATATCTACTTTTTAGTGAGGCATATAGTCCATATAAACAGCGGTTCCATTCAGATCTCCAAAGTTTGAAAGACCGACTTTCCGGATCCGTCTGTTGCTACAGCGTAAGGCTTACCGTGAGCC
>NZ_JANYEK010000077.1 GCF_025363195.1 Sphingomonas sp. | reverse complement strand
GCCACCTCCAGACTGTGCGTCAGGCGGACGCGGAAATGGTCACCGTCCGGGGCCAGAAAAACCTGCGTCTTGTGGCGCAGGCGACGGAAGCTGATCGAATGGATGATCCGGTCGCGATCACGCTGGAACGCATCGCGCGGGCCGCGCACGGACCCGGGGCGTTCCGCGTGCAGACGGCCACGGCTCCGTCCAGGGTCGGATGCCCACGGGGCGGATTTGGTCATGGGCACCACCCGCCTAGAGCGTCACAGACTCTCCTCCCTCGGCGAGCAAGGGGCGCAGAAGCGACATCCCGCGTCACTTGCCCGACAGCCGTGTGACCTTTTGCCCCGCCTCGCTGGTAAAGGTGAAACCCGACAGCCCTTCCTTGGCCAGCGTGTTGACGAAGCTACGCGCCTCGGCGTCGGTCTTGAACGGCCCCGCCAATACGCGGTTGGTGGCGCGCAGGGGCGTCATCCAGCCGCTTTTGCCTTTGAACGCCGCGGGCGCCTTTTCGCGCACCTTGGCCCATTCCTTAGGCAGATCATGTTCGTTGGCCCCGCCCGCCACCTGCACCCAGATGCGCGATGGTTCGAGGATTTTAGGATCGTTCTTCCGCTTCAACTCCTCCGCCGCCTTCTTGGCGTCGGCCAGCTTCTTGGCATCGGCGGCTTTTTTATCCGCCAGCTTCTTGTCGGCGATCTTCTTGTCGGCGGCTTTTTTGTCGGCCGCTTTCTTTTCGGCCGCCGCTTTTTCAGCCAGCACCCTATCGTTGAGGGCCTTCTCCGACGCCGCTTTCGCCTCGCGCGCGGCAGGATCGCGTTCGACGCGTACCGGAATCGTCACCGGACGGACGGTCGCGACTTGGGCGAGCTTCGACAGTTCCGACGTGGCGACTGGCGCAGCGTCCGGCGCGCGCGCGCCGACATCGAGTTCGGACCCCGGCACCGTGATATTCGCGATGATCGCCGCCAAGATCGAATCCTCGCCCTTCATCGGGCCGGGCACCGGTGGAAGCGGCTTCGACGGAACGGCCTGAGCTAGAATCGTTTGCTGCGCTGGTAAGGGCGTTGCTGCAGCGGCAGTGGGCGTCGCGAAGTGCGGCTGCACCTCCGGCTTGACCCCGACCACAACGGCCAGAGGCGGCATTGCAATCGGTGCGCGCGATGGCGTGGGAATAGGTTCAACCCGTGTTGGTGCTGCCTTGGCGACGACGGCCGGCTTGATCGCCTCGTATGGACCGCTGATGTCCTCCTGCCGGACGGGCTTGGACGTAGCGGAGGATAGCGCGTCTACCCGGCCCGAACCGAGCGGCAGGCCCGTGCGGGGCGCGAGCGACCGTTCCGGCACGGCGCTCAGTCGCATATCGACCTCGGCTGCGGCGCGATTGGTCGGTACGGCTTCGCGACGCGGCACCGGCAACGCTTTGGGCAAGCTGTCGCGGTTGGAGGCCAGCGCAACCGATGGCACGGGAATTGGCGTCGATGCGCGCGCCACCGGGCTATAGCTCGGCTGCTGTGACGGCAAAGGCTGCACCATCGCCACGACCGGCGGCTGATAAGCCGGCGGCGGCGGCAAGGGCTGGGTCAAAGGCGCGGCAATCGCCAGCTGCACCTTGTCGTGCTTGTTTCGTTTCTTGTCGCGCTTGCTGGTCCTGGTCTCGACGTCCACCGCGCGAGGCGCGATCGCCGCGACCGCGACAGGCTTGTCGGGATCGGGCGGCAACGCAGCCATCGCCGGGGCCAGTCGCGCATCGAGCTGCCGTTGCGGCGTGGTCCGTACCTCACCGAAATGCACCGCAAAGGCGCGGTCAGCCGGGCCGAGCGTCGGTAATTTGTCGAAGAACGGTTGCAGCGCCTGACCGAGCCCGCCTGGCATCATGCTCGCCGCGATCCGCTCGGCACCCCGCCCGTCGCCATTCATCGCCAGAATGAAAGCGCGGGCGCGCCACGCACCGCGATCGCTCCGCCGCAGCAGGGGATCGAGTTGCGCCAGCGCCTCGTCGCGCTTGCCCGAAATCCCCAGCGACAAGGCGTAACGCCGCATCGTCTCGTCGAGGCCGACTGCATTCAACGGGCCGGATTTCAGCGCCAGGCGATAATCGCGCTGCGCCCGTTCCTGCTCGCCAATCAAATCGTAAGCGAGGCCGCGTTCAGCGGCGAAGGCGCGAAGATCACCGCGCACCTGCTCCGCCTCGGCAAACCGGCGCAACGCGTCTCCCGGGCGACCGGCCCGCAATTGGATGATGCCCTTTCCTGCCTTGATCCGCGGATTATTCGGATCGATCCGCTCAGCGCGCGCGAAAAATCCCGAGGCAGCGGACGGATCATCAAGCTTCAGCGTCAGTTCGCCGGCACGGACCATGGCCTGCACATCGGTCGGGTTGGCGGCCAGCACCCGCATTTCGCCCGCAAGTTCGTCCGCTGGAGAGGACTGTTGAAGGACGGGCACCTGCGCGAAGCCAACGGGAATCATTCCCGCAATGGCCAGGGCCATCGCGGCAGCGGACGTCGGAAATATCGGTTTCATGAGCCTCGAAGCCTAGACGCCAGTCTCAGTGAACCAGCAATGTCCGGGCTGTGCCCAGCGCGACGGGATGACATGCACCGGCGACGAGTGGGGAAAAACAGGCTGCCGAACACGGCGTTCATCCGGTTCGGACACCGAGTCCATAAACGTTTCCCCGACGGGCCTTGGGGTCCTGCTGCCAAGTTGGCGATGACAGAGTGCTTCCCTATCCGACCAACGTCTCGGCTGTTGGACCAGGACGCGCGCCGGGGACGTGCACGGGGTCGGAATAGATCTGCGATGCCAACGCCGATCCAACTTAGATCATTGATTATTCTGGCGATGCAGGAAACGTGGGATATCGAGCGCGCCCTTATCGGCCCGCTCGGCTTCCTCGTCCCGTGCAGCCCCGCGCGTCGCGCCGGACATGCGCTCGAACAAGGTTCCGCCCAGCTTTACGCGCGGCGCGGGAGCGGCAGGTTCGGCCGGAGCTTCAGCAGCGGGGGTGGGAGCGGACGCACCGGGCGATAACCAGCGACGGCGTGCGCCGCCCTCTGCCACGTCGAGCGCTGGAGCAGCGGGTTCGTCACCAAAGGTGATCGGCGTCTTGGCAGCCGGAGCTACGGGTGGGGCTTCGACATCGCTGCCGAGCACCAGTTCATCGACGGCTTCGGGCTCGGGTGCCGGAGCAATCGCTTCCGGTTCCGCCGCGGCCACTGGCGCAGCTTCCATCGTCGGTGTTAGCTCGATCGTCGGAGCAGCAGGTGCCGGTTCCTCGGCCTTTTTCGGCGCGGAGAAGCTGAATGCCCGCGACGATGGCATGGCCTCGATCGGACGGGCGGTCGCCTCGATGCCCGTTGCGACGACCGACACGCGAATCTTACCCTCCAGGTCGGGGTTGAACGCCGAACCCCAGATGATGTTCGCATCTTCGTCGACCAGTTCGCGAATGTGGTTCGCCGCCTCGTCCACTTCGAGCAACCGCATGTCGTCGCCGCCGGTGATCGAGACGATCACGCCCTTGGCGCCCTTCATCGACACGCCATCGAGCAACGGATTGGCGATTGCCTTCGACGCGGCCTCGATCGCGCGATTATCGCCCGACGCTTCGCCGGTGCCCATCATCGCCTTGCCCATCTCCTGCATCACGGAACGGACGTCGGCAAAATCCAGGTTGATCAGGCCCGGCATCACCATCAGGTCGGTGATGCCGCGCACGCCCTGTTGCAGCACTTCGTCCGCCATCTGGAACGCTTCCTTGAACGTCGTGTTCGCATTCGCCACCAGGAAAAGATTCTGGTTCGGAATGACGATCAGCGTGTCGACGAACTTCTGCAGTTCCTCGATGCCCGCCTCCGCTGCCTTGGCGCGACGGCTGCCCTCGAAGGCGAACGGCTTAGTCACGACACCGACGGTCAGGATGCCCATGTCGCGCGCGGCCTTGGCGATGACCGGGGCGGCACCGGTGCCGGTGCCGCCGCCCATGCCCGCCGCAATGAACACCATGTGGCTGCCTTCGAGCGTCTTGGCGAGCGCCTCGATCGTCTCTTCCGCAGCTGCCCGACCGATTTCAGGCCGGCTACCGGCGCCCAGGCCTTGCGTGATTTTCGCGCCGAGCTGGATACGCTGCGACGCACTCGACTGCTTCAGCGCCTGCGCGTCGGTGTTGGCCACCAGAAAGTCCACACCCTGAACCTCAGCGCGGATCATGTTGGCGATCGCGTTGCCACCTGCACCGCCCACACCGATCACCGCGATGCGCGGGGTCAATTCGTCGACTTCCGGTGCAAGAAATTCGATGCTCATGGTCTTCTCTCCAACGCGCGCCCACACCCCAGCGCCCAACATTTCATATTAACCGTTCTGCACCAACACTTGGACGCGTGCCAGCGCGAAAGATACCAGATGTCGTAAATCTTCAATAATTCGCCCGCGCCATCGCGATCAGTCGGCGGATCGCGCCGAACCCTTTCGGCCGATGAATCGCCTGATGCTTGGACGACAAGGAGCGCAAATCGACCGGATCGGACGCGGCATAGAAAGCGAGGCCCGCCAGCGTCGCGAATGCCGGCCCCGAATGCGCCTCGGGCAACGCCGTCAGCCCGCGTGGTCGCCCGATGCGAACAGACCGGCCCAATGCCTGCTGCGCATAATCCGCCACACCCTTCAATTCCGCCCCGCCGCCGGTCAGCACAACCTGCCGCCCGACCGGCCCGGAGAATTTCAACTCGGTCAGCGCCTTCTGCACCTCCCCGATCAGATGATCGAGTCGCTGGCGAATCACCGCGATCAATTGCGCGCGGGTGATGCGGCTTCCTTCGGCCTGCGTGTCATCGCTGATCGGCGCGACCTCGATCATGTCGTGATTGTCGCGCGGGGACGCGTTGGCCGAGCCATAGAAACATTTCAGCCGCTCGGCCTGCGCGCGGGATGTGCCGAACGCGCTGGCGATATCATCGGTGATGTCCTGCGCGCCGTAGGGTATAGAGGTCAGCCCGACCAGCATGCCGCCCGCGAACAACGAGACGTTGGTGATCCCCGCGCCCATCTCGACCAGAGCCACGCCAAGCTCGCGCTCCTCGTCGCTCAGGCATGCCATGCCCGTGGCAACCGGCGCGGCGATGATCGACTTTACCTCAAGGTGCGCATTCGCGACGCACAGACCGAGATTGCGCACCGGCGATCCATCGGCGGCAACGACATGGATGTGGACGCCCAGCCGGTCGGCATGCAGGCCGAGCGGTTTCTTCACGCCGGTCAAACCGTCCAGCGTGTACAATGCCGGTTGCGCATGCAGCACCATGCGCCCGGCCGGATCGATCGATTCGCGCCCGGCATGAAGCAACGCATCGATGTCGGATTGCTCCACGCGGTGGCCACCCAGCTCGAACTCGATCGACGCCACGTCGCTCACCAGCCCACCGGCCGAGAAGCTGACCCACACGTTCTGGATGTTCACCCCGGCGATCCGCTCGGCTTGCTCCACCGCCTCGCGCACCGCGGCCTCGGTCGCATCCGCGTCGGCGATATAACCGCGCTTCACCCCCCGGCTCTCGCGCTGCCCGGTGCCGAGCACGATCAACTCG
>NZ_JANYEK010000050.1 GCF_025363195.1 Sphingomonas sp. | reverse complement strand
GCCGGGCGGGTCTGCGCGACCCGGAGAAGCCGATCGGCAATTATCTGTTCACCGGGCCTACGGGCGTCGGCAAGACCGAGGTCGCCAAGCAGCTTGCCACGATCATGGGCATTCCACTGCAACGCTTCGACATGTCGGAATATATGGAGCGCCATTCGGTCAGCCGCCTGATCGGTGCGCCTCCGGGGTATGTCGGGTTCGATCAGGGTGGTTTGCTGACCGATGCGATCGACCAGCAGCCGCATTCGGTGTTGCTGCTCGACGAAATCGAGAAGGCCCATCCGGACCTGCTCAACATCCTGTTGCAGGTGATGGACAATGGCCGCCTGACCGACCAGCACGGCAAGACGGTGGACTTCCGCAACGTCATCCTGATCATGACGACCAATGCCGGCGCGTCCGACATGGCGCGCGAAACGCTGGGCTTCGGGCAATTGACGCGCGAAGGCGAGGACGAGCAGGCGGTGCAGAAGATGTTCACGCCGGAATTCCGCAACCGTCTCGATGCGATCGTGCCGTTCGGCTATCTGCCGACCGAAGTGGTCGCGCGGGTGGTGGAGAAGTTCATCCTCCAGCTCGAATTGCAGCTCGCCGACCGCAACGTGCACATCAATCTGGACGATGAATCGAAGTCGTGGCTGACCACCAAGGGCTATGACAAGCTTTATGGTGCCCGCCCGATGGGCCGCCTGATCCAGGAAAAGATCAAGCAACCACTCGCCGAGGAATTACTGTTCGGCAAGTTGGTCCATGGTGGCGAGGTCAACGTGAAGATGAAGGACGGCGCGCTGTCGTTCGAAATCACGCCCGCCGCCCCGAAAAAGCCCAAGAAAAAGGGCGGCACCAAGGCGAAGATCGACGCATCCTGATGTCGGGACTGACGAGATCGTGACACGCTAAAAAGCCGCCGCCGGACGATCCGGCGGCGGCTTTTTCATGTCACGACGCCGTCCGCGTTCGTGCGATCGCCGACCCCGGCACGGCGGCGATGCCCAATGATACCCCGCGAGCCCCAATGATACCCCGGGAGCCGTGTCGCCGACCGGGCTGGCACCGCCCGAAGACGATGAACCGGGATCGGCGTGAGATCGTGTCACAGGCAATAATGGATTCACGCGCCCACCCCCGCTAGAGCGAGCCGATGCCCGCAACCCCCTCCTGGCCCCCGCAATCCACCCCGCGCCTGTTCGTCGACCATGATGTCGCGCCGGGCCCGCTGCGCATCGATGGGCCACAGGCGCATTATCTCGTATCGGTGATGCGGATGAAGACCGGCGATCCGGTCAAACTGTTCGATGGTACGACCGGCGAATGGCTCGGCATCGCCAGCGCGGTCGGAAGGCGCGACGTGCTGGTCGAGGTGACCGAAAAGCTGCGCGAGCGCGAGGCGGTGCCCGATCTGTGGTTGTGCGCCGCGCCGCTCAAGAAAGGCCGGATCGACTGGATGGTCGAGAAAGCGTGCGAATTGGGCGTCGGCCGAATCGTGCCGGTCATCACGCGCCGCGCCGTGGTCGACAAGCCCAAGCACGACCGGTTGCGCGCGCATATGATCGAGGCGGCGGAGCAATGCGGACGCACCGCGATTCCCGACCTCGCCGAGACGGTCAAGCTGCCCGCATTGCTGCGTGATTGGCCCGAGGGGCGGACGTTGTTCTTCGCCGACGAAGCAGGCGGTGTGCCAGCCTTCGAGGCGATGCGCGCCGGTGGCGCTACGGCGGCGATCCTGATCGGCCCGGAAGGCGGATTTGACGACGAGGAACGCGCGACGATCAAGGCACATCCGCAGACGGTGGGCATCTCGCTCGGCCCGCGGATCCTGCGCGCGGACACGGCGGCGGCGGCGGCGATCAGCGTCTGGATGGCCGCGCACGGAGATTGGTAGGCCGCCACTAGCGCCCCACCCTGCCCATCGCTACATGGCGACGATGACGACAAAGACCGTTTCAAAGAGCAACTCGCCGACCATCGAGTCGCGTGACCAACTGATCGCCAGCTTCGCGCGCGGGGAGAAGCCGGTGGCCGACTGGCGCATCGGGACCGAACACGAGAAGTTCGTCTACGCGCTCTCCGATCATCACGCGCCAAGCTATGACGAGCCGGGCGGGATTCGCGATCTGCTCAAGGCGCTGGAAGGCTATGGCTGGACGCCGGTAATGGAGGGCGGTGCGCTCGAGGACGGCGGCAACGTCATCGCATTGTCGGGCTCCGACGGATCGGTCAGCCTGGAACCCGCCGGGCAATTCGAACTGTCGGGCGCGCCGCTCGACAATCTGCACCAGACCTGCGCCGAAACCGGGCGCCACCTCGAACAGGTCAAGGCGATCGGCGAGAAATTCGGCATCGGTTTCCTGGGGCTGGGCATGTGGCCGGACAA
>NZ_JANYEK010000144.1 GCF_025363195.1 Sphingomonas sp. | reverse complement strand
AATCAGGAAGGTTCCTGATTTGCCTGACCAGCCGACCCAACTCGACAAGTTCAAAGAAGCCGCACGCGACCTTGAAACCGACGACGACGAAGCGCGCTTTGACGAGAGGCTGCGAAAGATCGTGAAGCATAAGCCGGTGGAGAAGCCGGAGTGAGCGTGCGCCACGACGACTTCGGACGCGAGGTTGACGAGATGGGGCATATTCTGGACCCCGCCGAACGGTATCAACAGATCATGCTTCGCTTGCACGACCTACTCGCGGACGCGGGAGACTACGACTATTCACCCGAGGCATGCACGCGGCTGAACGAGGCGCGCCTGATGTTCATGGACGAGTTCGAGCAGCGCCACCCCGGTTACGGTAAGGGCCGAGCCGTTTGGCGCTAGGTTTGTCAAATACGTAATCGCCAAAGTTTTAGTTCTTTCCTAATTTACGGCAGATGCTCCGGAGTCGATGACGCTTACAAATCGGTCCACTGGGCTGGGGCCGAGACCGGGCGTTGGAACCGAGCACGTGCCGCCGATGTGATACCTGGCCGCCAGTCATAAGAGCATCCAAACCCTCGTCCCGCGACCACCCAGCTCAAGCGACCACGCGCTAGACCATGGTATGTCTGCGTTGCGGTACCGCGATTTCGAGAGCCAACAGCAAGACTTGCCTAAGGCCGTCCACTGCCATACACGTGTAGCACACCTTGCTCGGGAACCCCTATGCGCGCCTCATATTTGATCGGTTTCACTGCCCTGATGCTCGCAACGACGGCGCAGGCCGGCGCACGGCCAGCGACCGAGCTGCCTGGAAAATCGGCGATCGTCCCCGATGTGCATGCCCCCAAGGGTAGGCTCTCCGATGCCGCGGTGCCCAAGGCGTACCGCCTCGACTTCACGATCCTGCCCGAGGCCGACGGCTTTGCGGGTCACGACGAGATCGACATCACGCTGAAGGCGGCAACCAAGTCCCTCTATCTGCACGGCCGCGACCTGAAGATAATCAGCGCGGTCGCGGTGGTCGGCGGCAAGGCGACGTCGGCGACCTTCACCCAGGTCGATCAGAGCGGCACGGCGCGGCTCGATTTCGCGAGTGAGCTCCCGGCCGGCGCCGCGACGCTCAAGTTCGACTATAGGGGCACCTTCGGCGACAGCGCCTCGGGGCTGTTCCACGTCAAGGTGGGCGACGCGTGGTATAGCTGGACGCAGTTCGAGAGCATCGACGCGCGCGCCGCCTATCCAGGTTTCGACGAGCCGGGCTTCAAGACACCCTTTACGGTCTCAGTAACTACCCATTCGGGGCTGGCGGTGGTCGGCAACGCGCCAGAGGTCTCGGTCACGAAGGTTCCCGGCGGGCTGGAAAAGCACCAACTCGCGGTGACGAAGCCGTTGCCGACATATCTCGTCGCGTTCGATACCGGGCCGTTCGTCCGTCGGACGGGCTTGATCGCGCCGACTCCCGAACGCTCCACTCCGATGGCCTATGGCGCGGTCGCAACCACCGCGCAGAGGGACAAGATGGGCTATGTGATGGCAGAGACACCGCGCATCGTGTCCTTGCTAGAGGACTATTTCGGAAAACCTTTCCCCTTCCCCAAACTCGACCAGATCGGCACGCCGATCATGCCCGGCGCGATGGAGAATGCCGGCGCCGATACCTATGGCGACGGCATCATCTATCTGGCGCCCGGCGCGACCACCGGCGACAAGCAGACCTTTGGCATGGTCGTCGCGCACGAGCTGTCGCACCAATGGTTCGGCGATCTCGTCACCCCTGCGTGGTGGGATGACATCTGGCTGAATGAGAGCTTCGCCAACTGGATGGGCTATCGTATCGGCAACGCCTGGCGACCCGAGCTCAATATCGGCGTCGGTGCGCTTGATGAAGGCTTCGGTACGATGAACACCGATGCGCTCGAGGTCGGGCGCCCGATCCACCAGCCGATCACCGAGAACGGCCAAATCGATTCCGCCTTTGATAACATCACCTATGGCAAGGGCGGCCAGGTCGTGGCGATGATCGCTGCGTATCTCGGCGATGAAAAGTTCAAGGCGGGCGTCCGCCTCCACCTGCAGCGGCATGCCTATGGAAATGCGACCTCCGAGCAGTTCTTTCAATCCATCGCCGATGCGGCGAAGGACCCACGCGTCCTCGCCGCGCTGAAATCGTTCGTCGATCAGCAGGGCGTCCCCGTCGTCGACGTTCGCCGGCAGGGCAATACTATCGTCGCCACTCAGTCGCGCTATGCCTTTCTTGGCTCGACCCCGGCTCCGCTCAAGTGGACCATCCCCTTCTGCGTGCGCGTCGGCGCGGCGAAGCAATGCGCGTTGCTCGACCAATCCACGACGACGCTCGCTGCACCGCCCGCAGGCTTGATCATGCCCAATGTCGGCGGTGCGGGCTATTACCGGTTCAACCTGGATCCCGTCGATTGGCGGGCGCTCATCATGGCGTCGGGCACGCTGGCGCCGGGCGAGGCGCTCGCCACCACCGACAGCCTGTGGGCGGCGTTCCGCGCCGGCAAGGCACCCGCCGCCTCACTGATCGCGGAAGCACGCGCGGTGGCGGCCAACCCCGATGCTACCGCCAGCCTCGATGGCGGCGGACGCATCGCCGGATGGCGCGCCCGCGGGTTGATCGCGCCCGCGTCCCTGCCGGCCTATCGCGCCCTGATGGCGTCGATCTACACGCCGCGCCTGACTGCGCTCGGCTTCGACCCTGCCGCCGGCATCTATGCACAGGATGATCCCGGCCGCCAGAATTTGCGGCACGAACTGGTCGGCCTTATCGCCGACGACGCGCGCGATCCCGCCGTTCGCAGCATGCTCAAGGCTGCGGGCGACAAATATCTCGCCGGCGATACGGCCGCGCTCGACCCCGCATTCGTCGGCGCCGCGCTGAGGGTCGTTGCGCAGGAAGGGGGCGTGCCAGTCGTGAAGCTTCTCGTCGACAAGGCGCTGGTGAGCGAAGATCCGACTTTCCGCCAGCACGCGATTAGTGCTGCCGCCGCGAGCGGCCGGGCGGACGCAGCTACTTACCTCCTTGCGCTCAACGACAAGCGCATGCGCACCTATGACCGGATCGGGCTGATCTTCGGCATCGCCGGCAATGCGGAGACGCGCGATCTCGGCACCGACTGGATCCTCGCCAATTACGAGTCGCTTCTGGCGGGCGGCAACGGCATCTTCATCACCAGCCGCCTGCCCCAGGCGCTCGGGTCGCAATGCGGCGTGGACCAGGCCGACCGGATCGATGCCAAGGTCGGCGCTTCGATCCGCAAGGCCAATGTCGGCCTGCTAAACTACCAACGCACGCTGGAAAGCATCCGTGATTGCGGGGTATTGCGACAGGCGAAATCGGCAGAGATCGCTGCCGCGCTTGCAGCCGGGTGATGTCGTCCAAGACAGGTTTCTCGTGCCCACGCCGGAAGCCAACCTAGGACTTCGAGCCTGAACTACCGACCACAGACTTGATCGCTAGATGCCATTCTAAGCGCAAAGAGGCGATACATACTCGGCATTCGTTGGAGTCTTAGGTTCCTGCTTTTCGGGCGTGCGCCAAGCTGTAAGCGGACGGCTTGTCGCGCAGCACGCCCGAGATGAACAAGCGTCCGCAGCCGGCCGCGAGATGGGGATGGGCAGCGGAAATAAGTCAGCTGCCGGGATGATATCTACGCTCGATATGGCCGGTCAGCTCGTCGGGGTAGAAATAGACAGGGCGCAACCTGCCATCGGCATAGCGCGAAATTTGGTCGGCAAAGTGCGGTGAGCCGGTGTCGCCGCTCTGCCCGCCGGCCATCACCGCCATCGCCTTCACTCGCGGTCCGAACTCGACGATGGCAACGAAGCTGTTGCCGCTGGTGCCGTAATAGCGTTTCGTGCCTGGCCACGGCTTAGCTCCGAACGAGGCGAGGCTACCCCATTGTGCCGAGGTGAAGGGTACAGGGGACGACGACCTGCCATCGTCAAAATGCGGCGCGATCGCATCGTCGAGCCGCTGGAAACGGTTGATTGCCTGCCACGGCGTCCGCCAATCGCCGAAATCCCGCGTCAGTCGGCCGACCGCCGCGGTTAGCGCCGCGAGCTTCGCATCGGCGCTGACGCGGGTGGCAATGTAGTCTGGTACGTTCAGCCTTTCGGCCTGCGCGAAACTACCAACCTCGCGCCACAGTTCGTCGCCCCAGAACACCGCCAAGGTTGTCGCGACGGACCCATTGGCCCAACGATAGTCCCACCCCTTCAGAAGAGCGATCGGTCCTGCCAAAGCCCGCCGACGCGGATCGCCTTGAGGAAGATCGCTCCAGGCTTGGATGAGTCCGGGCAACAATCGCGCGAAGGCCGGTAGATAGGGATCGAACGCCGCCCTCCGAAGCGTTTCCGGCGTCCACCCGCTTTTGCCCGTGAGCAGCAGATCGGCATGCACGCCCCGCGCATTGCCGCCGATCTGATCCATATATTTTGGATAATTCGCTGGCTTGGGGCTGTCCGGCCCCGCCGCGCTCCAAGGCCAGTCATTCGTGTTGTGCGCCCAGCCGACGCGCGGATCGAGCACGCTCGGCAGGCTGGCAAGCGGGTGGAGCCCGTGCCAGTCGGTGGCGGGGTCGCTGCCGTCCACAGGCCGCGTATAGTCGAAGCGATCGTTCCTCACCGGCATGAACTGCGGCATCAGGAACGCGATCTCGCCCTTGCTGTCAGCAAACAGCGTGTCATTCGAGGAATTGGCCTTGCGTTCGGCCACCTTGAGATAGGCCGCGAGATCGATTGCTTTGGTGCGCAGATAGCTTTGCTCAAGCGCGGGCACCGGTTCCCACATCAGCGCGGTCGCGATCCATCGGCCCGCCTTGGTGGCGACGATCGGGCCGTGATGCGTGCGATAGGTAGTGAAGGCGCGTTCGCCCATCGTCCCGTTGGCCTTTCGAAACCGCAGCGTCACTGTATGGCTGGTGACCGGTCGCCGCTCGGTCCCGTAACGATAGGAATATCCGCGTTTGGCGCGCGAGATCACCTCGGCAAACTCATCGACATTATCGACCGTCGAGGAGGTGTGCATCCACCCCGCCTGCGCGTTGAACCCCTGATAGACGAAGAACTGTCCCCAGGTGCTCGCGCCATAAGCGTTCAGCCCGGAGTCGCTGGTCATCTGCGCCTCCGACCGGAAATAGAAACTGGTATGGGGGTTGATGAGGAGCAATGCATGGCCGTTCGCGGTCAGCTTCGGCGCGATGACGATCCCGTTCGACCCCGACGGTTCGCGCGGCACCATGCCGATCTCCTCCGGCGTGGGCGGGGTGGGGGTGCCGTAGAAGGTCTTGAGATCGCTGAGCGAGATCCGCTCGATATCGCCGCCGATGCTGCCTTCGGTGAAGCTGAGCGCCATCCACGGTTCGAACCGCGTCAGCACCTTTGGTTTGGCCCCCGGATGCATCGCGAGGTAATAATTCAGTCCGTCCGCCCAAGCTTGCATCAGCGCCCGCAGCCAGGCCGGACTCGCCGAATATTGCGCCCTCAACGCATCGGGATCGACAAACAATCGCTGGCGCAGGTCGCTCCAGATCGCATCCTCGCCATCCGCCTCCGCGGTTCGGCCGAGCGCAGTGAGGTAATTCGCCTCCACGCGCGCGAAATCGTCCTCGCCCTGCGCATACATCAGCCCAAACACCGCGTCCGCGTCCGTCCTGCCGCGAACATGCGGAATGCCCCATATGTCGCGCGTGATCGTGACGCGCGCCGCCTCGGCTCGCCACCGCACCAGATCGGCGTTGGGTGGGCTCGGCGCCGGTGTCCGCCCTATTGTCAGCCCCGTCGTCAGTAGGGCCAACAGGATCAACGGATTGCGCGCGTGCCGCAGGGCTCTATCCATGGCACTAGCGTAAAGCGGGAAAAGGGAAATGACCATGCGGTGGCTGACGA
>NZ_JANYEK010000249.1 GCF_025363195.1 Sphingomonas sp. | reverse complement strand
AGAGGGCAACCGCTAGCGGATCGTAGCGATTTGGCCGATCATACGCGCTACACGATCGTGGCCGTACGGCGTGCTTAAACGCGCCGTACGGCTCGGCATGCCCGCCGCGCTCCAGATCACCTTGCAGGGAATTTCCTTCGTTACGGCTTTCTTGCTAATCCGGACTCTATCGATCGCCGATTACGCGATCTACAGCGGGTTCCTCGTCCTCTCGCAGGCATTGATGTCGGCATGCGATCTCGGTGCAGTGTCGAGCATCGGCTACTTTTACAAGAAAGTTGAACGTCAGGCCGCGTTGTTCCTCCGGTATTTCCGTGCGGTCGTACAGGTGCGGTCGTTCCTGTTCGTAATCGTCGCGGTAATCCTCTATCCCGCATTATTCTTCGGCTCGTCTCTGGGAAGTCAGGTCACCGCTCTGCCGCTCCTGATCGCTATCTCAATCGCGACCAGCGTATTTCAGGCGAGTTACGGCACGACGGCAACCGCTTTACGGTTCGTGAGCCCAAATGGCGTCGTGACCTCGCTGGTGATCGAAGTGTTCTCCAGCGTTGCTCGCCTCGCGTTGATCGGCTTGATCATTACACTGCTAGCTTTCGATTCGGCACGCACCGCACTTTTGATCACGGCAATCGTCGCCGCAGCGCAGGCCATCGCCAGTTGGCGAGCGCTTAATCGCCATCTGCCGCCTCACAAGGAAATGGGAAACGACCCGGCGCCGTTGCCGCGTCGAGAAGTCCTCTCTTACGTCTTGCCGATCATCCCCGGCGGCTTATACCATTCTTTGCAGCCGCTGCTGCTAACATGGCTCGCCGCCTATAATGGCGGCCTGCGCCAGATCGCCGAGGTCAGCGTCCTGGGTCGGATAGGGCTCGTCTTCGGCGTGCTAAGCTTTGTCGTATCCTACCAGATAATCCCGGCGCTCGCGCGAGCGGACAGTCAAGCCCAGTTTTTACGCGTCTATTTTAAGTCGGCGATCGGCATGATCGTGCTGTTGTTGGCGGCATTGGCCGGCGGTTTCCTGTTTCCATCGCAAATCATGTCGTTGGCGGGAGCGAAATACAGCGCGCTGGACGCATTTCTTCCGGTCGCGCTCGCGGCAGCGGTGCTGCAGATCATCGGAGGCTTTGCAGTTTCGGTTCTACGGCTCGAGGGCTGGAACCGGTTCGAACCGGCCTGCACCATACTTCAAATCCTGGGCCAAGTGGCGTGGATCCTGCTCGTCCCGATCAACTCGACGCATGACATCATCGTCTTTTCATTCGTGTCGACGTCGCTCTATTGCTTGCCATACATATTGCTAAACGTTCTGGGCCTCTTGGCCCCGCAGGCATTCGAACAGCGACCATCCGCATGATCAAACGGGCATCCAGCAGCAGACCGAAAGTGTCGATCTGCATCCCCGTGTATAACGGCCTACCATATATCCGATCCACCCTGCAAAGCGTGCTTGATCAATCGTTCGACGATTACGAAATCCTGATTCGCGACGATCGCTCGGACGACGGTACGTTCCAATGGCTGCAGGAACGATATGGCCAGGATCCGCGCTTTCGTTTGAAACAGAACAGCCGAAACCTGAACGTGGGCGGCCAGTACAATGTGCTATTTTCTGAAGCGCGTGGCGATTACATCCTGAAGCTGGACTCCGATGATCTCCTGCTGCCCGGAATGCTCGCCAAGCTGGTGAGCACTGCCGACAGAACCGGCGCGGACTTCGTTGGGTCGGCATATGAATGGCTCGACATGGCGACCGGCGCGCGTCGGCAGCCGGGGGTTCAAACACGGCTCCCGCCCGGCCCCCTCTCCGATCCCGTAACGACCGTGCTAACGGACAATCCCTATTCCCTCTGCTTCAGCATCTGGCGGCGGTCGTTGCTGCCGGCGATACGGAAAGACGGCCAGTTCGTATTGTTCACCGAGACATGCGACTGGGAATGCCAGCTGCGGATTGCGCTCACCGGCGCTTCGTTCTTCACCGTAAAGGAAGTGTTAGGCTTATATCGGCTCCATGCCACCAATCGCTCTGCGGTGATCAACGCCCAACTCGCGTCGATAATCGGAGACGTCGTCCCATATTGGTGGGAAATGCTGCGGCAAAAGATGGACCACAAGCAGCTGCGCCGATGGCTGCTCGAAGGATTGAAAGGGTACCTTAAAGCGGTTGCGCGACATCCCTTGGCTTTCTCTCCGTCCATTCTGGCTGGATATGCCAGATTGCTGATCGGTAGCCCCCTCTCTCCTGGCTGGACGCTATCGGAGACGTGGCTTGCGGAACTGACCAGCAGGCGTGACACTGATTTGAGCGAATGATGCGCGGGCGGGAAAGTCTCGTGATCGTGCGCAAAACGAAGGCGGACGCCGCGTGAGCCATCAGAAACTCGAATACCGCCGCGATATCGACGGTGTGCGTACGATCGCGGTTTGTGCGGTCGTGGCCTTCCACGCCTTTCCCCGCTTGCTGCCGGGTGGGTTCGTGGGAGTCGATATCTTTTTCGTCATTTCAGGCTTCTTGATCACCGGCATTCTCGTGCGGGAATATGATCTCAACGGGCGCGTCAGCTTCGCCGAATTCTACGCCCGCCGTATACGTCGCTTGCTCCCGGCGCTGTTGACGGTGTTGACCACCAGTTTAGTTTTGGGCCTGTGGCTGCTGCCAGCAACCGGAGAATTGCAGTCGCTTGCGCATTCCACGCTGGCGGCGTTGTTCTTCGCATCGAACATCTTCTTCGCGCTGCAGCCATCGGGCTATTTCGCGGCCGCGCCGGAAACCTATCCGCTGCTTCACACCTGGACACTCGCAGTCGAGGAGCAGTTCTACATAATCTGGCCGTTGCTCATCCCGCTCGTCGGCTGGATTGCCTCGGGCATAGGGATCGGACGGAGACGCGCATTATGGGCGCTGTTTGCGATAGTATTCCTGGCGTCGCTCGCCTGCAGCATAGTCGTCACGGTTTGGCGGCCCACCTTGGCATTTTATCTGACGCCGTTTCGCGGTTGGGAATTCGCGATCGGCGCGATGCTGTCGCTCCTGCTCAACGGAGATCGCGCGTGGTGGCATCGAGGCGCAAGCGCGATATCGGTCGTCGGGCTCGTCCTGATCGGATCGTCGCTATATCTGTTCAACAATGAAACGCCCTTTCCCGGCTGGATCGCGATCGTGCCGACCTCCGGTGCAGCTTTGTTGCTCGCGGCCGGGGCCGTGCGACCGGCCAATCCGGTCTCTCGTATGCTCGCAACCCCGCCGGCCGTGTATATCGGCAAACTCTCCTATGGATGGTATCTGTGGCACTGGCCATTGCTCGCGATGGTTCGTAGCCATGCGCTAGGGAAGCCGGACAGTCTTTCGCTCATTGCGGCGATCATCGTGTCTTTCGTATTGAGCGCATTGAGCTTTCATTTCATCGAGACGCCGGTCCGCGGACAATCCTGGGCTCTGTTCCGCAGCACACGATCCGCTTTGATCAGCGCTGGCACCATGTTGATGACTGGAGCCGCCATGACTGGCGTCATCTGGATCGTCGCCAATCACACACTATCCACGTCACCGCGTCTGGCGAGGATTGCGGAAGCCATGCGCGCTAACGATTTGGGATCCAGTTTCCCGCCCGCCTGCAACAATTATGCAACCAGCTTTCGGGCGCTCCCCGCGCTCGAAACCTGCCTGCTTGGCCGACATGGGGCCAATCGTATCGTTATCGTGATCGGTGATTCGCACGGATTTCATCTGGTGCCGATGCTGGATCGTTGGGGGCGAGCACGGAATGTGGCAGTGCTGCCTCGTACGCGCGGCGGGTGTCGCCCTTTATCCGACGATATCCCTCTAGCGGGTATCCGCTCCACCGAGGCAAACCTTGCCGACTGCAAAACATTCAACGATGCGGTCTTTGCCGAAATGCAAACGTTGGCGACCAGTGGTCGACTGGTCGGCGTGATGGTGGGGTCACGTTGGCAGCAAGATCGTGAGCCCTTCGCGATCCCTAACCATCAGCCCCCGAACGGCTCCGGGCCCATTACCGATATCTCTCGACTGGTCGCCCTGTCGCACGCGCATCACTTTCGCATCGCAATGACCAGAGACACGCCCTTTTTCGCTTTCGATATCCCACGTTGCCTGGCCCGTCGCGACACGATTGCCTGCAGCATATCGCGTAAGGCCGCAGACGGCGCGCGCTCCGTGGCCAACGCTGCGATCACCCGGCTGGCCGGGCAGGAGCGAACGGTCCGCGCGTTTGATCCGTCCCAGGTAATTTGCGACGCTCGCTTCTGTTATCCGGATCGCAACGGGGTGGTTCTGTTCAAGGATCAAGGCCATTTATCGATCGTCGGTAGCCGGGCATTGGAGCCGCTCCTGCGCCGATCGATCGATGTTGCCCTGCTCGCCCCATAAGCATACCGGCGGCCATCCAATACGCGACATTAGGCCGCTTCGGCGCCGCCGTCACCAGGAGCAATGATAATGCCATCCTATGGTTTCGAGACACAGCCGATCGATCCGCAAGCCGATTGGCCGGTGAGCTGGCAGGTTTCCCATCATTACGACACGATCGAAATCTGGGGGAGCGATGCCGATCCTGGCTATACCACGATGTACGATCAGCGCCGCCGCCAAGTTCTGAACGCACTGCGTGAGGTCGCGCAGCCCGGTACCAAGATCCTGGATCTGGCTGCGGCTCAAGGTAATTATTCTCTCGCTGCAACGGCACTTGGATATGACGTGACGTGGAACGACCTGCGCGGCGACTTGATCGATTATGTTAAGCTGAAATCACCGTTGGCGGCAAAGATCGATTTCGTCCCCGGCAACATCCTGGAATTGGGCGACGCCTTCGCCGGCACGTTCGATGTCGTTCTGGCGCTGGAAGTAATCGAGCACGTCGCACATCCCGACGAATTCCTCATCCAGCTCGGCAAGGTCGTGAAACCTGGCGGTCATATCATCCTGTCGACCCCTAATGGCGGCTATTTCAGGAACACCCTGCCCCGTTTCTCCGATTGCGCCGATCCCTCGATCTTCGAGGATTTGC
>NZ_JANYEK010000236.1 GCF_025363195.1 Sphingomonas sp. | reverse complement strand
TGCAGCCCCACAGGGAAATATGATAAGCAATACCACCGCCGCAATACCCCGTCGGATTTCCTGTTTACGCATGAGGAATGCCTTCATCCAGCGGCCTAACGACCTAGCTCACCTGCGACAGCAGCCTGCACAGCATAATGCCAAGCAGAGCATGACGCAGGCTACTGGCGTCGGGTGCAGCGCATTGTTGGGCGGCTTGTAACATAAGCCAGCGAAACAGGAGGCTACAAGAAGGCTTGCGCTGGCAACTTGACATAATCCCCGCCTTTGACCGGTGTTTCCAAGCCCTGTGAACTGCTGACGGGAACCCAATTAACACTTGACTCAAGCAAAGACGGCGGCAAAACAAGGGAACTAGCCTCTAACATCTCCGCCTTTAACTCAGGATGCTTACCCAAAAGGTAATCTATGACTTCTTGCAAGGTCGCGCCTTCGGCCCTAAGAGTAAACCCATAATCTCCAATCCTTGCCATTGTACCAGGAAGCCGAACCCATATCCATTTTGGTATTTCATCTTCCTGCACTTCCACAGGCGATAACATACATTCCCCACAATGACCTGTAAGCCACTGTAATTTAGATTGACTCTGATGCGTTATCTCAAACGGAGACCGGTGTCCTGCATTTGTTGGGTCGGCTGGATTGAGGCTTGATTTGCAAATAGGGCAGGTTTCGGTGTTCCACCGTTTGGCTTTTTGGGCAAAAGCATCAACGGTTTGTTGCAGACCGGATGCCCATCCCATAATTTCTGCTGTTAATTCGTCTTCCGTTTGCTCGCTCATTATTATTTGCCTTTGTAACCGCCATGAAAAAAGCCCACGCCAAGCGGCCTAACGGCATAGCTCACCCGCGACGGTAGCCCTGCACAGCATACCGCAACGCAGAGGAAAATACGGCTACCGGCGTCGGGTGCAGCGCATTGTTGGGCCGCTGGCAGTCTTTGGTTATAGTTACAATCTGCTCGTTCCGTTGTTTTTACAAGCTACTACCAAATGTCAGTAAATCAAGCCCGAAAACCACAATAAGCCCCACCCAATGGTAGAAACGGCCATAAATATACCAATCTTACCCATCCATGAGCGCCAACTGAAGCCACCGAGCACTAAGCCGCCGATGAATAAAACCACTAACACCCAACCACACAGAATTTCCGTCGTAAACCAGTCCCGCAGATTATTGAACCAATAATTGCTGAACGGACGGCTCTGATCGAAAAAAGAAGGTGCCCAATGTTGCAGCTCTCCATTAAGGTAAGCAATAAAAAGTATAACTATTCCTATGCCCGAGCAGAGCAACGAGAACAAGCCACAAGGCAGTTTTGCTCTAGATCCTTTATTTTGTTGCGACTGTTTTGTTAAGCACTTTGCATTAGCATCTTTGGGTGCAGGCGGCCAGACTTCGGTTTCAGTATCCATTATATTCGCCCGCTAATCTGCATTTCGCAACAAGGGAGCGTATCGCCCAGCGGCCCAACGACAAAGCTCACCTGCGACACCGCCCGCACAGACCCTCGAACTTGCAGAGGCAACGGCAGCGGTGGCGTCAGGTGCAGCGCATTGTTAGACCGCAGGCGTAGAAGCCTATGACACAGGGCCTATTTTGCCGCCCCCTGATTATCTGGGCTAATGAAAACCGCTTTATCCGTAACACGACCCGACAACCACACCAGACTCACAGTTGTGGTCAAGACGAACGACCCCATAAACAGCCAGAATATATACCGACCTTTGCCGCTTTCCTCTAGCGGTTTGGCAAAAATCAAGGTCACAATAATACAGACGAGAAAACCAATAGCCAGTGCCATCCCGCTGCTGAGAGTAGCCCATCCTGTAGCACCTCCGCTTGCACCATCCATTGCTTTTCACCTTTCGCTGAAGCTCAGCCTCGGCCCTGCGGTCTAACGCCAAAGCTCACCTGCGACACCCACCACGCAAGCCCTACGATAACCAACCCGACAACGCGGTGGGTGGCGTCGGGTGCAGCGCATTGTTAGGCCGCACCCAGCTTAGGCAATTTTTCAATAACATCTACGAGGTAATCTTCGGGAACAAACAGCCTATAGTAGCCGCAACTGCCACAAATCAACACATCAAACCGAACCCGGTTGAAAACTCCGCTAATTTTCGGTAATAGCTCCATCCCACTTTGCCGGGAATATACCTGTGTGACGTGTACCTCGTGGCTTCCACATTCTGGACAGATACCGTTGCGCTTCATTATTTCCTCCGACCATAGATGAGCCCCTTGTGGTGCGGCCTAACAAGTATTTTACCGCGTTTCACCGCAGACCGTTTGCGGTATAACACACGAAATCGGCGGCAATTACCGCAAGGAAGCGGTATAACACACCACAGGCGGAGTTTTACCGCACGGAGACATGATGGCCGCCGTCTCTCTGTTATTTTGTTATCATACCACAATTCTGCCACGGAGGGAATGATGGGAATTACGGCATTTCTGGAAGAATTATTATGCCATTCCTACCCGCACGACGCAACCAGCCCCTTCCCCATCACCTCAACGACCAGCTAAATGTCACGCCGTTTCTCGTGCAGAGTAACTTACAGCCTGTTGGGTAAGGTAATGCCAATACTGGGTATACTGAAAAGTCTTTAGAATGGATACACCGAGATGCAGCAGGCTAAGATGCGGAACGTGATTATAATCGGGGCGGGAATCGGCGGCATGGC
>NZ_JANYEK010000217.1 GCF_025363195.1 Sphingomonas sp. | reverse complement strand
GGGTTCGCGAGCTCGCCCTGATTTCACTGGCCGCGCTATTCGAAAACTTCGGATACCGGCAGATAAATCTTCTGTTCCGCTTGCGAGGCATTTGGTCTTATCTGCGAAAGGAAACCGGGTGGGCAGCGGTTCCGCGCACCGGGTTCCAAAAACGAGAGCCCGTGGAAGCGGTCGAGGCTCGCCCTACAGTTTCGGCCGATCGCCGTCAAAAATTTGCTGCCGAGCCAACGTTGATTGACGGCGAGAACCATATCTTCCCGACTAATAGAACTACCTGACCGCAGGCAACGCCAACATGTCCGTTTGTGGGAGTGCAGAAGCCGCAGTTAGAGCGGTTTCTCACCTGGTTGAATCGTAGGGGATTCCCTGATTGCTCGTTTTCTGATTCAGCATCCGTGCTGGTGCTGGAGGCCAGCATGGATGGCACGAGCGTTATCGATGGACCTTCGGGATAGGGTTGTAACGGCGATCGCGGGCGGTTTGTCGCGGCGCCAGGCCGCAGTGCGGTTCGGGGTGAGCGCAGCGAGTGCGATCCGCTGGCAGCAGCTTGTCGCCGAACAAGGGACCCCTGCGCCACAGCAGCAGGGCGGTGATCGGCGGTCCGGTAAGATCGAGGCGCATGCGGGGCTGATCATGGCTACTTATGAAGCAACGCCTGACATCACTCTGGCGGAATTGCAGGCACTGCTGGCCGACTGCGGTACGCCCGTCGCGATCGGCACGCTTTGGCGGTTCTTCGATCGCCGCGGGATTACGCGCAAAAAAAGACCGCGCACGCGACGGAGCAGGATCGTCCCGACGTCCTGAAGCGGCGTGACGATTGGTTCGAGGGACAACTCGATCTCGATCCCGACCAGCTCGTCTTCATCGACGAAACCTGGGCCTCGACCAACATGGCACGGCGCTACGGCAGAGCCCCGCGCGGCGAACGGCTGCGTGCCGGCGTGCCGCATGGCCATTGGAAGACCACCACCTTCGTCGCCGGGCTGCGCCGCACCGGCATGATCGCGCCTTGGGTGCTTGACGGGCCGATGAACGGCGACGCCTTCACTACCTACGTGACGCGCGTCCTCGTGCCCGAACTCTCGCCGGGAAATGTCGTGATCATGGACAACTTATCGAGCCACAAGGCACCCGCCGTGCGCGCTGCGATTGAAGCGGCAGGCGCCGGGCTGATGTTCCTCCCGCCCTACAGCCCCGACTTCAATCCGATCGAGATGGCCTTCTCCAAGCTGAAGGCGCATCTGCGAAAAGCCGCTGAGCGAACCATCCACGGCCTCTGGGATGCCATCGGTCGCATCGTCGATCTCTACTCCCCGCACGAATGTGCGAACTACTTTATTGCCGCCGGCTACGATGCAACCTGATCAGAAACCGCTCTAGCGTGCAAATCCTGGTGGATGGTCGCCCCTCTCCGCAATTCAACAAGGGCAATCGGGGCGCAGCGCTCGAGGCGCTCGGCGCAGACAGTATCGATCGCGTCGAAGTCCTGACCAACCCGCCCGCCAACTTTAAGCCCGACGGATCGGCTGGCGTCATCAATATTATAACGAAACGTCGTCGTGGAAACCGAACAGCGAGTGCACAAACAAGCATTGGGAGCGGCGGCCGTTTTAACCTCAGCGGCAATGGGAGTCTGCAGATCGGCCGACTGGGCGTTCATGGGGGGCTGACGCTGCGCCATGACATTCGGAACAGAAAATTCAGTGACGATCGCATCGTATCCGATCCGGCGAATGGATCTTTTCAGGCGTCCAGCCAGCTTAGCGGCCGTGCGGCAGACAACCGATTGACAGAAATCGTCACGCTCGGGGCGGACTATGATATCACCAAAGCTGACCGTGTCAGCGTTGAAGGGAGCTACAACGCTCGATCCGATCATTCGTCGTTTGCCGAGCAGGATCGGCGTTTCGATGCTACGGGTTCACTCATCTCTCAGACGGGACGCGACCGGCCTGGCCGCGAACAAGAAAATTCCAGTACCGCGACGTTACAATTCCATCACGACAGCGATGCGGACAG
>NZ_JANYEK010000211.1 GCF_025363195.1 Sphingomonas sp. | reverse complement strand
CATCTCCGGCGGCCTGGTCGCCGGGGTCGAGGGCGACAAGGTCCGCCTGAGCGCGAACGCCGACGTCGCCGTGGGCCTGGAAGAAGAGGCCTGAGCCTTTTCGCCTAGCCGCGCCCAAAGCCCCGGTCCGCATCGTGCGAGCCGGGGTTTTTGTTGGCGAAGGCAGGGCTTGGATCATCATCTACTCGACCGTTGATACTTGTGGCACGCCACGTCGTCAGGCGGAGCGGCTAAGCCGCACCGGTGCCCGAACCAGCGAGCCTTCGAGCCGAGCCTGCGGATTGCCGAACCAGTCCGAAGTCGCCCATTACTGACATGCGAGACATTCGTCATAGTCGGTCGTCTCGAATTCGTATTTCGGCGCGTCGATCGTGTTGTCGGCTTCCACACCGCCCGCGAACCCGGCGCGCTGCACCGATTTCGAGCGGAGATAATATAGCGACTTGATGCCGAGTTCCCACGCGCGGAAGTGGAGCATCAGCAAATCCCATTTCTCGACATCGGCCGGGATGAACAGGTTCAAGGACTGCGCCTGATCGATGAACGGCGTGCGGTCCCCGGCCAGTTCGAGCAACCAGCGCTGGTCGATCTCGAAGCTGGTCTTGTAGCAATCCTTCTCCTCCTGGCTGAGGAAATCGAGGTGCTGGACGCTGCCGCCCTGCTCCAGAATCGTGTTCCACACCGCATCGCTGTTCTTCGATTTCTCGACCAGCAGCTTTTCGAGATACGGGTTCTTGACCGAGAAGGAGCCGCTGAGCGTCTTGTGCGTGTAGATGTTGGCCGGGATCGGTTCGATGCAGGCCGATGTGCCGCCGCAGATGATGCTGATGGACGCGGTCGGCGCGATCGCCATCTTGCAGCTGAACCGCTCCATCACGCCCATGTCGGCGGCGTCGGGGCATGGGCCCCGTTCGGTGGCGAGGTGCATCGACGCTTCGTCGACCTGACCGCGGATGTGCTTGAACATGCGCAGGTTCCACGATTTGGCCATCGCGCCTTCGAACGGCAGCCCGCGGGCCTGCAGGAACGAATGGAAGCCCATCACGCCCAAACCGACCGACCGCTCGCGTGCGGCACTGTAGGCGGCCCGCTCCATGCCGGGCTCGGCGCGGGTGATGAAATCCTCCAGCACATTGTCGAGGAAGCGCATCACGTCTTCGATGAAGCCCTTCTGGTCCTTCCACTGGTCCCAGGTTTCGAGGTTGAGCGAGGACAGGCAGCATACCGCGGTGCGTTCGTTGCCGAGATGGTCCTTGCCGGTCGGCAGCGTGATCTCGCTGCACAGGTTCGAGGTCGATACCTTCAGGCCGAGATCGCGGTGGTGCTTGGGCATCGCCTTGTTCACATGATCGGCGAAGACGATGTACGGCTCCCCGGTGGCGAGGCGCGTCTCGACCAGCTTCTGGAACAGCGAGCGCGCATCGAGCGTGGCGCGGATCGACTGGTCCTTGGGGCTGCGCAGGTTCCATTCCGCGCCGTCGCGCACCGCTTCCATGAAATCGTCGGTGATCAGCACGCCGTGATGCAGGTTCAGCGCCTTGCGGTTGAAATCGCCCGAGGGTTTGCGGATTTCGAGAAATTCCTCGATCTCCGGATGGCTGACGTCGAGATAGCAGGCCGCCGAGCCGCGTCGCAGCGACCCCTGCGAAATCGCCAGCGTGAGCGAATCCATCACGCGCACGAACGGAATGATGCCGCTGGTCTTGCCGTTCAGGCCGACCGGCTCGCCGATGCCGCGCACATTGCCCCAATAGGTACCGATGCCGCCGCCGCGCGAGGCGAGCCAGACATTCTCGTTCCAGGTGTCGACGATGCCGTTCAGGCTGTCCGGCACCGAATTGAGGAAGCACGAAATCGGCAGGCCGCGCCCGGTGCCGCCGTTGGACAGAACCGGCGTGGCGGGCATGAACCACAATTGCGAGATCGCATCGTAGAGGCGCTGCGCATGGCCGGCGTCATCGGCATAAGCCGAGGCGACGCGGACGAACAGATCCTGAAAGCGCTCGCCCGGCAACAGATAGCGATCGGTCAGTGTGTCCTTGCCGAAATCGGTCAGCAGTGCGTCGCGCGAATGATCGACCTCGACCGGGTAGAGCTGCGCCTTCACTTCCTTCGAATCACCACGCGATTCGAGCTTGCGCGTGGCATCGCCCTTCACGGCCGAACCGGCCGCCGGGACCGTCGTTTCCACCACTTCCCCCACCATAGTCATCGCATCGCTCGCCATCTGTCCGTTCGCTTCCTGGCTATCCCTGAAATCCATCGCTCGCACCCCTCAGCCATAGGCCGGTTGAAACTATGTCAGCGGACCTATGTTCCCGGTCCGTTCGAATCGGGGGTGAGCCCCCATGCTATCATTCCCGGGCGGTTCCGAAGAGCGAATTATGTCCGCCAACGACGGTCCAGCGACCGCGCGTCGGCACCCCCGCAATATGGTGCTGCGAGCCGCTCTATACCAGTTCTTGGGTCCGCCCCCGAACTCAACCCCAACAGATTGTGCCCAATCGGGTCGGGACGCAAGCCGGTAAATTACAGATTAGGGACTCGGTTGGTCGCGGATATGAGTCGGTTCATGGCACCGGACGAATGCTGTGGTGCAGCGACGCATGGTCAAAGCTGCCTTTGCGCAAACGCAAGAGTCTAACGGCGAATTCGAAATATATTTTGCACCCCGAAACGGCCCTAAACCGCCACCGCGTCAAACCGATCGGCGAGCGCGATCAGGCTGTCGGCGCAATAATCCCAATCCTGCGCGAAATGTGCGTCGGGCGCAGGTGCACCGCCATATTCCCGCGGACGATCGACATAAGCGGTCCGCAGACCAGCGGCGCGAGCGGCGGCAAGATCGCTATGATGCGCGGCGACCAGACAGAGGTCCCCCGGCGCGATGCCCAGCAGGTCGGCGGTGCCGAGATAACTGCCGGGCAGCGGCTTGTAGCAGCCGGTCGCTTCAGCACCGAGAATCGCATCCCAGGGCAGGCCGGCCCGCTTGGCCATCGCCAGGGTCAGCGCGGTATTGGCGTTGGACAGGGTGACGATGGGAAACACCGCCTTCAACCGCGTCAGCCCCTCGACCGAATCCGGCCACGGATCGAGCCGGCGCCAAGCGAAGGCGAGATCGTGCAGCCGCGTTTCGTCGACCGCGCGGGGGTCGATGTCATGACGAAGCAGCAACTGCTCCAGCGTTTCGCGGTTGAGGATATCGAGCCGGGTGTAAGGCCGCCGGCCGGAGCGGCATTCCTCCATCGCCGGTTGATACAGCCCGCGCCACTGATCGGCGAAGACGTGCGGATCGATGTCCTCGCGTCCGAGGTCGGCCAGAAAAGGGGCGACATCGCGCGCGATGCCCGATCGCCAGTCGACCACCGTGCCGAACACATCGAACGCGAGCACTTTCGGAACCGCCATGCCGTCTTTTACCCTTACCAAATTTTTCCGGGAAAAGCGGTGCAAGACGAGCTCGCCTCCGTCAATCATGCCCCGGTTTGGGCTGGGCCGTCGGCTTCTGTTTACGCGCCAGATCGGCCGCTTGCCTGATCGCAGCGGCGGACGCGTCGGCGGCATTCGGGGTGAGCGACATTGCCAGGCCGTCCGGCCCGTCGAGCATCACCTCGCCTTCCTCGGCGCTGGCGTCGGTCGGGGTATCGTGGGGCGTTCGTGACATTCGCTTTTCCCGGTGTATTGAGGGAGTTCAACGCGCGTCGCCGCCGGAGCGTTCCGGCTTTTCGGGAAGGTTCGACAGTCATCATGGTCACGCGGCAGTTCCTGCAGACGCACCGTACGCCGGTGCTGTCCGATGACGATGCCGCCGCACTCGAGGCGGCGGCAGCACGCACGATCGACTATCCGGCCAAGCGCGTGATCGTGCGTGAGAACGTGCCGCTGACACAATGTACGTTGTTGCTCAGTGGCTTTGTCGAGCGCTTCAAGGACACGCCGGAAGGGCGGCGGCAGATCCTCGCCATCCACATCCCTGGCGATTTCGTCGATCTGCATTCCTATCCGCTGAAACATCTCGAACATTCGGTCGCGGCGCTGACCCCGGTGACGGGGGTGACCTTCCCCCACCCCGAAGTGCGCAAGCTGACCGAACGATCGGCCACGCTGACCGAATTGCTTTGGCGATCGACGCTGATCGACGCGGCGATCAACCGCGAGTGGATCGTTTCGGTCGGTGCGCGCGGGGCGGCAGTGCGGCTGGCGCATTTGTTGTGCGAAATGTTCGTGCGGCTGGAGCGGATCGGCATGACGCGCGGGTACGAATTCGACTTTCCGGTGACGCAGATCGATTTGGCCGACGCGACCGGGCTGACGGCGGTGCACGCCAACCGCATGCTGCGGCAGTTGCGCGAACAGGGCCTGGTCGAATTCCGCCAGGGGCTGGTGCGGATATTCGACTGGCCCGCGCTGAAGGATTTCGCCGGGTTCGATCCGCGCTATCTGTTCATGGACTGAACCGCGCGTGCGCCTGATGTTCACTGCCCTGCTGCTGGTGCTGACCGCCGCCACGGCGCCGCCGCCAAGTGACGTACTGGCGCCGGATACCGAGTCGACATGGGTGCCGTTCGACCTCACCCCCGGCAACCAGATCCGCTTCACGCTGCAGGTCGATGGCGCGCCCGTCGTGGCGATCCTCGATACCGGCGTCAGCTTCACCGTCGCGTCACGTGCCTTTGTCACCGCGCACCGGCTAAAGGTGCGCAGCGGTGGCAGTGCGAGCGCAATCGGCGGGGTGGTGCCGATCGGCTGGGTCGACACGAAGACGATCCGGCTCGGCAGGCTGACGCGCAGCGGCGGCAGCATCACCGTCGCCGCCCTGCCCGCAGCAGCGACCGGCAGATCGCGCCCGATCGAGATGCTGGTCGGGCGCGATCTGACCGAGGGCTATGCGCTCGACGTGGATTATGGAGCGCGACGCTTCCGCCTGCTCGCCTCGGGTCGGATGCCGTTCACCGGGGCGGTCGCGCCGCTCGCCATATCGCGCGACCGGCTGGTCTATACCGGCGAGATCAGCCTGAACGGCCGGCGCCTGCGCCCACTGATCGTCGATACCGGGGACGGCAATGCGATCACGCTGTCGGCGGAAAGCTGGGCGACCGCGCGGCTGATCCCGCCCGCGCGCACCTCGACCATCTCCTTCGGGCTGGGCGGTGCGATCGTCACCGATCTCGTCATATTGGAGGAGATGAAGATGGGCACGCTGGTGGCGAAGAATGTCGAATTGCAGATCGAATCCGGCGGCGGCTTTTCGCAACGCATGGGCATGGCCGGCCGGATCGGATCGGGCTTCCTGCAGAAATACCGCGTGCTGCTCGATCCCAAGGCCGGTCGGATGGTGCTGAAACCCGGACCCAATGCCGATGCCGAGCCACTGAAATCGACCAGCGGCGTGCTGGTCGCATCGCAGGGCGATCGGTTGCGCGTGCTGCACATCATGCGCGGCAGCCCAGCGGAGCGCGCCGGATGGCATAATGGCGACATGATCTGCATGATCGACGGTGCGTCCATTCCCGCCGATTATGCCGGCAGCACGCTATCGACCTGGTCGATCGGCAAGACCGGGCGGGTGGTGGCGTTCGACATGTGCGACGGATCGCGGCGGGCGCTGACGCTCAGGCCGTTTTATTGAGACGGGCGACTGGAACACCGGGCCGAGTTCAAATCCCACGTCATCCTGAACTTGTTTCAGGATCCATGTGAGACGTGCGCTTCACAACCGACGGCAGCAATTGGGGCGAGTGACGCGCATGGATCCTGAAACAAGTTCAGGATGACGGCGGGTTTCTTGGCACCGGCAGCCCTCACGCATGCCAGGCGATCACCCCGAAAATCGCCACCGCGATCAGCGCGACCATCTGCACGCTGGGCCAGTCGATCCACCCGACGCGGTCGAGATCGACGCGGCGTTTGCGCCGCCGTTCGCCGAGTCCGGCCAGCACCGCTACGGCGCATGCAACGCCCGCGGCGATCAGCCAGGGCAGTGCCGCATCGCTGACCGCCACGCCGAACGAACTAGGGATTCAGCTTCTCGATCTTGTCGTTCAGCTTGGCCAGCTCGGCCTTCAGCGCCGCGATCTCGTCATCCTTGCTGGATCCGGGGCTGGATCCGGGGCTGGATGCGGTACTGGATGCGGGGCTGGATGCGGGGTGCGACACCGATGCTGCGCTGGATGCAGAAGCGGACGCAGCACCGGGCATTCCGCCGGGAACCGAGCCGGGCTTGAACGCGGCCGTCGCGGCTTCGAACATCGCCATGTTGCGCTTGGCGATCTCGGCGAACGGCGAATTGGCGAACGCGCCCTCGACCGCCGATTTGAACTGTTCGTGGTTGCGGCGAAAGCTGTCCATCGACGCTTCCAGATAGCCCGGCACCATCGCCTGCATCGAATCGCCGTACATCGCGATCAGCTGGCGCAGGAAGGGAACGGGCAGCATCGTCTGGCCGCGCGATTCCTCTTCCATGATGATCTGGGTGAGGACGTTGTGGGTGATGTCCTCGTCGGTCTTGGCGTCGACCACCTTGAAGTCGCGGCCCTCGCGCGTCATCGCGGCGAGATGTTCGAGCGTGATGTAAGACGACGTCTCGGTGTTATAGAGACGGCGGTTGGCGTATTTCTTGATGATGACCGGGCCGTCGCCCGCGCTCTGCTTTTTCACGACGAAAGGCTCCCCTGATCTTGCTTGATCCGCCTGTACCATCGTTTCATGCCGCACCGCAACACGGACCACGCCCGCTGCCGTTGTTTCTTGATATGCTGCGCAGCGAAACCGCAACATCGCCGGAACGCCGCGCCGCCGCATTGGCCGGATTGCGGGCGTATCAGCAGGCGCCGCGCGCGCGACCATGCAGGCCCGCCCCGACGCGCTATCGCAAGGGTGGCGCGCGGTTGCGCGATTACGGTGTTCGGGGCGACGGGCAGCGCGCGGTGATCTTCGTGCCGTCGCTGATCAACCCGCCGATGATACTCGACCTGACCCCCGACGTGTCGCTGCTGCGCTGGATCGCCGCGCAAGGGCTTCATCCGTATTTGTTCGACTGGGGCACGCCCGGCCCGGACGAGCGTGAGATGGACCTGACGACGCATGTCGAGCAACTGCTGCTGCCACTGATCGCCAAGCTGGACGAGCCGCCGGTGCTGGTCGGCTATTGCCTTGGCGGCACGATAGCGCTGGCCGCCGCCTGTACCGTGCCGCTGGCGGGGTTGGCGTTGATCGCGGCGCCCTGGGCGTTCGAAGGATTCAGCTCGCCAGCCCGCGCCGAGATGGCGGAATTATGGGCGTCGGCGCAACCGGCCTGCGCGGCGATGGGGCTGGTGCCGATGGAGGTGTTGCAATCCGGCTTCTGGCGGCTCGACCCCGCCCGCACGATCGCCAAGTACGAAGCCTATGCTGCGATGCCGCCCGGCAGCCGCGCCGCGGATCTATTCGTGGCGATGGAGGATTGGGCCAATGCCGGGGCGCCGCTGACCTATGCGGCGGGGGCGCAATTGTTCGAACAATTTGTCGGCGAGAATTTGACCGGCAGCGGCGCGTGGCGTGTCGGCGGGCGGATCGTCGATCCGCGCGCGCTGCCCTGTCCGGCGATCGACTTCGTGTCGTTGAGCGACCGCATCGTCCCCGCCGCGAGCGCCGCCAACCTGCCCGACCGGCGTGATCTTGGCGCAGGCCATGTCGGTATGATCGTCGGGCGCGGCGGACGGACGCAGCTCTGGGAACCTTTGGCCCACTGGATTAGCGCCCTGCCCCGCTCTAGATAGCGCGCAAAGCACACACGCAGGAGCGCCAAGACATGGATATCGTCATCACCGCCGCAAAGCGCACGCCCGTCGGCAGCTTTTTGGGCGCGTTCGCCAATACCCCGGCGCACGAGCTCGGCCGGATCGCGATCGAAGCGGCGCTGGAACAGGCCGGAGTCGATGGCGCGGACGTGTCCGAAGTGATCATGGGTCAGGTGCTCACCGCCGCGCAGGGGCAGAACCCGGCGCGACAGGCCTCGATGGCGGCGGGCGTACCGAAGGAAGTTCCGGCCTGGGGCGTCAATCAGGTGTGCGGGTCCGGCCTGCGCGCCGTTGCTCTGGCATGCCAGGCGATCCAGGCGGGGGACGCGACGATCGTCGTGGCGGGCGGGCAGGAGAGCATGTCGCTTTCGGCCCATGCGCAGAATCTGCGCGGCGGCACCAAGATGGGCGAGGTCAGCCTGGTCGACACGATGGTCAAGGACGGGTTGACCGACGTCTTCAACGGCTATCACATGGGCATCACCGCCGAAAATCTCGCCGAGCAATACCAGATCACCCGCGCGGCGCAGGACGATTTCTCCGTGCGCTCGCAAAACCTCGCCGATGCGGCGCGGTCCTCGGGCCGCTTCAGGGACGAGATCGCACCGGTCACGATCAAGGGCCGTAAGGGCGACACCATCGTCGCCGACGACGAATATATCCGTGCGGGCGTGACGATCGACAGCGTCTCCGGCGTGCGCCCGGCATTCAAGAAGGACGGCACCGTCACCGCCGCCAATGCCAGCGGCCTCAACGACGGCGCGGTGGCGCTGGTCATCATGAGCCGTGCAGAAGCCGAACGGCGCGGGAGCCCGATCCTCGCCACGATCAAGAGCTGGGCAAGCGCCGGCGTCGACCCCTCGATCATGGGCATCGGTCCCGTCCCTGCTACCAAGCGCGCGCTGGAAAAGGCCGGCTGGACGATCGGCGATCTCGATCTGATCGAAGCGAACGAAGCGTTCGCGGCGCAGGCCTTGTCGGTCGGCAAGGAACTCGGCTGGGACGCCGACAAGGTCAACGTCAATGGCGGCGCGATCGCCATCGGCCACCCGATCGGCGCGAGCGGCGCGCGCGTGCTGACCACCCTGATCTACGAAATGCAGAAGCGGGACGCCAAGAAGGGCCTGGCGACGCTGTGCATCGGCGGCGGCATGGGCATCGCGATGTGCGTGGAGCGGTAGGCGGCGGGCGAACCACTGTAACGCCTGTTGCATTTTCGCTACATATAGGAACGAAAAGGACTAGATCGGTATCTGAATGCCGGATTAACATTGTGAAATTTTCATCCTCCCGTCATCAAACGTTCATCTGCGCAATCAGTCCGCGGAGAATCTGGGGGATTTTTTTCTATGCTGAAGACCCGTCTTCTGGCGGCCACCGCACTTGCGGCTGGCGTCGCAATGTTTCCTGCCATCGCCTTGGCTCAGGCAACTTCTCCTGTTAAATCGGCTAC
>NZ_JANYEK010000177.1 GCF_025363195.1 Sphingomonas sp. | reverse complement strand
AGATACGTGTCCCCGATCCTCCGTTCCCGCGGAGGCTGGCGTGCTGATAGACGCGGGAGTGCGCGTTTGCCAACAGCATTTTAGCCCTGTTGTTACGGACATGCCGCCCGTGCGAATGGTTCGCAGATGCGCATAGCCCTGTACCAACCCGATATCGCCGGAAATGTCGGCGCCATTCTCCGCACCGCCGCCTGTCTCGGGCTTGGCGTCGATCTGATCGAACCGATGGGATTTGCGTGGAGCGACAAGGCGGTGGCGCGATCGGGCATGGATTATGTCGCGGGCGTGGACATCATCCGCCACGCCGATTGGGACGCCTTTGCCGGCCAGGTCATCGGGCGAATCGTGCTGCTGACGACGAAAGGCGCGGTGCGGCTGCACGAGGCTACGTTCCGGCCCGACGATGTGCTGCTGATGGGCAGCGAGGGCGCGGGCGTGCCGGACGCCGTCCATGATCGCGCCGATGTTCGCGTCGTGATCCCGATGCGCAGCGGCATGCGATCGCTCAACATCTCGGTCTCGGCGGGGATCGTGGCGGCGGAGGCGCTGCGGCAAACCGGCGGCTGGCCGGAATAGATCCTCCCCGCCACGGGGAGGTGGCAGCCAAAGGCTGACGGAGCGGGCTATCCGCGAGCGTCACGCCCGTGGATAGCCCCCTCCACCATTCGCTGAATGCGCATGGTCCCCCCTCCCCGTGCCGGGCAGGATCCGTTATGGGCACCCCATGATCCTCGATTCCGAACAAACCGCCGCCCGAACCTGGTTCGAATCTCTGCGCGATCGCATCTGCGCGGAGTTCGTGGCAATCGAGCGCGAGGCAGGCTCCGACGCGGATTTCGCGTACATCCCCTGGGATCGCACCGATCCGTCCGGACTGCCCGGTGGTGGTGGCGTGCGCGGCGTGATGAAGGGCCAGGTGTTCGAGAAGGTCGGCGTCAACGTCTCGACCGTCGGCGGCACGCTGGAGGGCGAATTCGCCAAATCGATCAATGGTGCCGGCGACGATCCGAAATTCTTCGCCACGGGGATCAGCCTGGTCGCGCACATGGCCAATCCGCAGGTGCCCGCCGTGCACATGAATTGCCGCTTCCTCGCCACCACCAAGCGCTGGTTCGGTGGTGGCGCGGACCTGAACCCGCCCTTGCCGCGCGACGAGGACACCGCCGATTTCCACGCCACGCTGAAGGCGGCGTGCGACGCGCATGACGTGGGCGACTATCCGCGGTTCAGCACATGGGCGGATGATTATTTCTATATCCCGCACCGCCAAGTCCATCGCGGCGTCGGCGGAATTTTCTACGACCATCTGGAGGACGATTTTGCAGGCAATTTCGCCTTTACGCAGGCAGTCGGGCGCGCCTTTCTCGACACCTATCCGCGCATCGTGCGTCGGCGCATGAACGAGGCCTTCGACAAAGCCGATATCGCCGCGATGCACGCGTGGCGCGGCCGCTATGCCGAATTCAACCTGGTCTATGATCGCGGTACGTTGTTCGGGCTGAAGACCGGGGGCAATATCGACGCGATCCTGATGAGCCTGCCGCCGGTCGCGACATGGGAGTGATCCGGTGGCCCTGATGCCCGTCGCACCCGACGAGGTGGCGACGATCGTCACCACGCTGGAGATGACGCAGCGCCCCCCTGCCCGGCCCTTGCCCGAATCGCGGCTGCGGCTGGTGCGGTGGGAAGCGCCGTCGCCCGAAAAATATCGTGCGCTGTTCGCCCGTGTCGGCGCGCCTTGGCTGTGGTTTTCACGGCTGATCATGGACGATGCGACGCTGACCACGATCATCCGGGATCCTCGGGTGCGCGTGTTCGCGGTAACCGATCCGGCGGGCATCGAAGTGGGCATGCTCGAACTGGATTTCCGCGCCGCGGGAGCATGCGAACTGTCCTATGTCGGGCTGATCCCCGAGCTGACCGGGCAAGGGCATGGCCGCTGGCTGATGGCACAGGCGTTGATGCTCGCCTGGGCGAAGGGCGTCGAGCGGGTGTGGGTCCATACCTGCACGCTCGATCATCCGTCCGCGCTCGGTTTCTATCGCGCCTCGGGCTTCACACCCGTTCTCCGCACGATCGAGACCTTTCCCGATCCCCGCATCACCGGAGCATTGCCCGCAGATGCAGCCCCTCAAATCCCGTCGTTCGCCGCCAGCCGACGATAGGCCGCGACCTGGACCATTACCGCGCCGAGCAGGCACGCCGCCACCGCCGCCGCGCCGCCGATATCGGCGATGGCGATCGCCAGCGGGTTGGGCGCACTGGCCCGCAGTGCCTGGTCCATCATCACGAACGGTGCACCGAGCAGTACGCCGCCGATTACGCTGAGCGAGACCAACCCCGACAGGACCAGGCCGTTGCCCTTGGTCAGTCGCCAGCTGTGCCGGATCGCCGCGCGCACGCTCCCGCGCCGGTCGACGAGTATCGGGCCGGTCAGCATCAGACGCCCGAGCAAATAGAGTGCGGGGATCAGCAGCAAGACCCAGAACAGCCCGATGCCCAGCGGCAGGCCGACGACGATCATCGCCAGCAGGAAGCGCGGGAATTGTCGCAGGCCACCGGTCATCGCCGCCTTTAGGTCGGGCCGGTCGGCGCGAAGATACAGCGACAGCACGACCAACGTTCCGAAATGCACGAGGATCGTCGCCAGCAGATACCAGCCGCCATTGGCCGAGATCCAATTGGCCAGCATTTGCGCCAGCGCACGCTGCTCCGCCTCGCCCATGTCCGGCGTCAGCTTGATCTGCGGCATCGACGGTACGACCAGCAGCATCGCGAGTTGCGGCACGAACAGGAAACCGGCGGCAACGGGCAGCAACAGCTCCTTATCGCGCCGGAACAGCCGCCAGGCGTCGCGCAGGACGCCCATGACATTCAGTTTCATATCGATTCGACGATCGCCCCGCGCGCGTCGCGCACCGCCAGATAGAGCTTGGCCGTAAAGGCGGCGGCGAGCACGACGAATACGGTCTGCACCACCGCGCCGATCAGCGCCGTCAGCACGCTGGCGGTCGTGACCAATCCGTCACCGCCCAGCACCAGTCTCAGCACCGAGCCGAACACGGTGCGCGTCGCCAGAATCGCGACGCCGGCGACGATGCCGTACAGGATCAGCATGCCGATGATCTTCCACACCAGCCCCTGCGTCAGTACAAACGACCGGCGGATCGCCCCAAGCCCGAGCGGTTCGTATACCACCACCGGCGTGAGCAGCACCAGGCGCGCAGACACGAAGATCATCACCGGCACCAGAACCAGCAGGTACACCGCGACATATCCGGCGACGGTCGGGGGAATCTCGACCCGCGAATGGGTCATCGCCGCCTGGATGTCGAAACCGGACGTCGCCAGCAGGATGGGCAGCGGTAGCATCAGGATGATGAACGCGATCAGCAGGACCGCCAATATGCCGATCAGCGGCAGCAAGCGCTTGCGCGCCACCTGCATGGCCAGCCCGCGCCCCCCGGCCCGATCGAGCACGAGTGCGACGATCGCCAACTGCGCCCAGAGCGTGATGATCGAAAACACCAGCGACGCGAGGCTGACCAGCATCGCCGGCATCCCGCCGAGCTTGCCGAGCGGCGCGATGCTGCTCGACACCGCCGTCGGCAGCACCATCGCAACCAAGGCGATCGGCAGGATCGCGGACAGATGGTCGCTGAGGAATTCGGTCGCGCGATCCCAGACATTGCCCATGTTGACCCTGATCTTCACGCAATTCCCCATCGTTCAACGCCAAGCCCCTGCGTTAGCCCAAGGCGGGCGCGCTTGCCAATGCTTGGCTCCCGGTTCCTTGCCCATGCCCCTTTCTTTCACGGCGTGTCTTGCAGGACGTGTCTTGCAGGACGAGGCTTGCGTACGCAGTTGCGGTGCCGCAACGCAGCACGGTGGACCGATCCTTGAACCCTGACCTTCTGCCTGAATGGCGCGTATCGCCGGGCCTGACCGAATACGCCCCCGCACTCGCGAACATGGAGGCGCGCGCCGCCGCGGTCACCGCAGGCGAAGCGCGCGAATTGTTGTGGCTGCTCGAACATCCCCCGGTCTACACCGCCGGGACCAGTGCCGTGGCCGAGGAACTGATCGATCCGCGCTTCCCGGTCGTCGCGGCCGGGCGCGGCGGGCGCTATACCTATCATGGGCCCGGACAGCGCATCGGCTATCTCGTCCTAGACCTCAATGCCCGCGGCCGCGACGTGCGGCATTTCGTCCACAGCCTCGAAGGCTGGGTGATCGCAGGCCTCGGCGACATCGGAATCGAGGCATTCCGGGCACCGGGCCGGATCGGGATCTGGACGCTCGATCAAGGCAAGGAAGCGAAGATCGGCGCGATCGGGGTGCGGGTCAAACGCTGGATCACCATGCATGGCTTCTCGGTGAACCTGTGCCCTGACCTCTCTCATTTCAATGGTATCGTCCCGTGCGGCATCGCCGATTTCGGCGTGACCAGCGCCGCTGAGCTGGGCAAGCCGGCCGATTTTGCAACTTTTGACGCCGCGCTGGCGTTGCACCGCAATGCGTTTCTTGAAACAGTTTCTTGTGGCGCACAAAACTCCGCTTGAGGCGGATTCGTTATCAGACTACCATCCATGTCGGTTTGGGTATTAAAAGCCACCAGGCGTTGCCAATTCCGTTATCTAGGGAGCTTTCCAAATGCGTGCACTTATCTCCAAGGTCCTCACCGGTTCCATGATCGCCGGCGCGGCACTGATGGTTTCGGCCTGCGGCCCGAAGACCGAAACGACCACCGAAAACACGATGGTTACCGATTTGAACGCCACCGAAGGCATGGGCACGATGTCCGACAACATGACCGCCGTCGACGGCGCGATGGACAATGGCGCGATGGCCAACGACACCATGATGTCCAACGACACCATGATGACGACCAACACGACCAAGACGACCACCACCAACACGATGTAATCAGCCCTGTCGGGACTGATTACAGAGAAGGGGCCGTCCGGGTTTCCGGGCGGCCCCTTTCGATTCCACCCGCTGGAATTCTCGATGGAGAGCCAGCGGACCGGACAGTGAAGATGGCGGGCCGTTGCTGTAAAGACGGCACAAAATGGTTGGGATCGCGCGCAAAAAGCCCTAATCGGGGCATGGGCGAATTGGTGAAGGTGTCGCAGATGTCGGTGTTGCAAAAGTCTGGATGGAAAAAGTCCGTCGTGCGTTTCGCGGCGTTAACCACGATCGCCGCCGCGACGTTGGTCGCGACCCCGGCCTCGGCCCAGTTCTACATGAAGTCACACGATTTCAGTGGAGAGACGGTGCGCGGCGACGAAGCCGGCATCGGGCTCGATCTGCCCGATGCGACCGAAGCCGAGCTGACTGCCGGCCTGGTGTGGAATCTGCGCGCCGCCCTTAATATCGCGGCCTTGCAATGCCAGTTCGAACCGACCCTGCTGACGGTGCCGCACTATAACGGCATGATGATCGATCACGCCGCCGAACTGAAATCCAGCTACGCCACGCTCGCCAAATATTTCGCGCGCAAGAACAAGGTGCCAAAGATGGCACAGAATGCGCTCGACCAGTTCGGCACGCGTATTTATGGCAGCTTCACGACCTCGGCAGCGCAATTCGGCTTTTGCCAGGTTGCCTCGAACGTTGGTCGCGATGCGATTTTCACGCCGCGCGGGTCGTTGCACCTGGTCGCCAAGCAGCGCATGCGCGAGTTCCGGAACGCGCTGGTGCCATGGGGCGAACAACGCTTCCCGCGCGGCATCGGCTTCGACCGTACCGTCCTGATGCCGCGCATGGATGCGATATGCTGGAAGAAAGACAGCTGGAACACCAAGACCTGCGGCCCGACCGTGCAATGGGTGATGCGCTAGACTGGAACGACTTTCGGCATCCGGATGCTGATCGGCATCTATCCCTTTCGGACGTAGACGCTTCCCCGGCGAACGCCGGGACGCGTGATCGGGAAACATATCGGAAAGGTATAAGCACCGCCGTGATCCGGGGTGACGGCGTATCCGGGGTTTTCTCCCGCAAAAACCGACCGGTGCATCCGCCCAGCGAGGTTTATCGCAGGCCCAGCAATTTGTGCGTCTGGATCGTCAGCCGCCACTGCGGGCGTTGCAGGACGAGGGCGATCGATGCCGCATGATTGGCCTGCGCATTGGCATCGTCCATCGGCTGCACCAGGAAATGCGTGAAGTCCCACGCCTCCATCGCCGCCACATCGCTGCCCGGCTGCGGCCAGACCAGCTTCAACTCGTCCCCGGAGCGCTGCACCACGTCACTGCCCGCCTTGGGGCTGATGCACACCCAATCGATGCCGGGATGCACCGGCAGCGTGCCGTTGCTTTCGATCGCGATCTCGAAACCGCGGGCGTGCAGCGCATCGACGATCGCATCGTCGACCTGCAGCATCGGCTCGCCCCCGGTCAGCACGACGAAGCGCTGCTGCGCGCCATCACCCCAGAAGCTCGCCGCGGCATCGGCCAGCGCATCGGCCGTGATGAACTTGTCCCCGCCCAGTCCGTCGGTGCCGACGAAATCGGTATCACAGAAGCTGCACACCGCACTGGCCCGGTCCTGCTCGCGGCCCGACCACAAATTGCATCCGGCAAAGCGCACGAACACCGCGCGACGTCCGGCATGGACCCCCTCGCCCTGCAACGTCAGGAACATTTCCTTGACCGCATAGGTCATGTCAGGCGGCGGCGTAGCGGGTCGGGTCGGGCAGCCCGGCGTCGACGAAGCCCTTGGCGCGCAACCGGCAGCTGTCGCATTTGCCGCAATGCACCCCGCCCGGCGCAGGATCGTAACACGACCAGCTGATCCCCGCGTCGAGCCCGAGCCGCGCCGCCTCGCGCACGATATCGGCCTTCGTCATATCCTGCAGCGGCGCGTGAACCTTGAACGGCTGCCCCTCGACGCCGGCCTTCGTCGCAAGCTCGGCGAGCGTTTCGAATTCGGCGATGAATTCGGGACGACAATCCGGATAGCCGGAATAATCCAGCGCGTTGACGCCGATGAACAGGTCGCGCGCGCCCATCGCCTCGGCCCAGCCGAGCGCGAGGCTGAGGAAGATCGTGTTGCGCGCGGGCACGTACGTGACGGGAATACCCCCGTCTTTCCCGGCGCCCACGCCGTCTTTCGGCACGGCGATATCGGCGGTCAGCGCGGATCCACCGAACGCCGACAGATCGAGCGGCAGGACGATATGGCGCTCGGCCCCCAATATTGCGGAAATACGACGCGCGGCGGCCAGTTCGACCTGATGTCGCTGGTTGTAATCGATCGACAGCGCAAGCAGGCGAAAGCCCTGTTCCTGCGCACGGGCCGCGGAAACCATCGAATCCAGGCCGCCCGACACGAGGACGACCGCATAGGGTGCTGAAGATGCCATGATGCAACGCGCGCTAGGCCGATGCCGCGCGCTTCGCAACCCCGGCGGACCATTCGACAGAGTGGGATAAAAAAACGGGCCGCCCGTAAGGCGACCCAGGAATTGGCCTATGCAGCCGAAATCAGGGAGAAATACGTGCCCATGACGACACCTGTTTGGGTATAAGCGGGAGGCCTAAACAAGCTCTTAACGCCGCGCGGCAATAGGACGCATGGTGTTAGACCCTCCCCCTCAAAAGCTCAGGAGACGACAGCGGTGATCGGCACCGGGAATTTGCTCGCGCAGAATTGGCAATCGACCACGATCATGCCGTTCTCGTCCGCCATGTCGCGCTGTTCCTCCGGTGGGAACTGGCCCAGCACCTGCGCGATGTAATCGGGCGAGCAACGGCAACCGCGCGACATCGCCACATCGGCCAGCAGGCGCACCTCGTCCTCTTCGTTGAACAGCCGCCAGACCAGCGTTTCCAGCGGCAGCGCCGGATCGGCCAGTTCGTCCGCGCCCATCGTCCCGCCGAGGATCGCGACATGCTCCCATTCGGGATGGTCGAGCCGAACGTGCAACCGTTCGCGCCCATTCTCGCCCTCGGGCAGATGTTGCAGGAACAGCCCGCCGGCGATGTAGCGGCCATTTGGCTGGCGCTTGATGCCCAGCTTCACCAGGGTGGGTATCTGTTCGGACTGCACGAAATAGCTTTGCGCCGCATCGGCCAGCGTATCGCCGTCAAGCGGCACGATGCCCTGATAGCGCTCGCGCGTCGCCGCCTGGTCGAAGGTGATCGCGAGATAGCCGGTGCCGAACAGGGCGAACAGGCTGGGATCTTCCGGGCCGGCGGCCAAGCGATCGGCGTCATATTGCACATAGCCGCGCAGTTCGCCGCCCTTATAGTCGCACACCAGCAGCTTGACGACGCCGGTGTCGGTCTGCGCCTGCAAGGTCAGTTGCCCGCCCGCATCCTTCAGCGTCGATCCGATCAGCGCGGCCAGCGTCAGCGCCTCGGCCAGCAACGCCTCGATCGGCGGGGGATAGGCATGCGCGGACAAAATAGTGTCGAGCGTCGGGCCGAGCCGCACGATCCGGCCGCGCGCATGGCGGCTGGCGATGGTGAAACCGAGCGCGCGGTCGGTATCGTTCAATTTGGAGTCTTCCATGTCCATCCGTCATCCCAGCGACGGTTCCATCAAAGTAATATTTTGATGGATGCCCGAAGGCTGGGACCTCATGCCGCGAGCGCGGCGTTTGTTGCCAGAGATGCCAGCCTGCGCTGGCATGACAAAGGTAGGTAAGGGACGGGTCCCGATCAACCAATCTGCCCGAAGCACCAGCGCAGGATCGATTTCTGCGCGTGCAGGCGGTTCTCCGCTTCCTGCCAGATCAGGGATTGCGGCCCATCGAGCACGGCGTCCGTCGCCTCCTCGCCACGGTGGGCAGGCAGGCAGTGGAGGAATTTCGCGTCCGCCTTGGCCCCGGTCATCAATGCCGCGTTGACCTGATAGGGCCACATCGCGGCGAGTTTGGTCTCGGCATGCTCCTGCCCCATCGAGATCCAGGTGTCGGTGACGACGACGTCCGCGCCCTCCACCGCTTCCGTCGCCGTGCCGACGATCCGCGCCCGTCCGGCCCCCCGCGCGATATCCGCATCGCCCGGCATGAACCCCTGTGGGCAGGCCGCGACGACATCGAACTGCATCAGCCCGGCCGCTTCCATGATCGAGGCGAGGACGTTGTTGCCGTCACCCAGCCACGCCACCTTCAGCCCCGGCAGCGCCTTGCCGCTTTCGATGATCGTCAGCAGGTCGGCCACGATCTGGCTGGGATGCGAGGCATCGGTCAGCCCGTTGATGACGGGTACGCTGGCATAATCGGCCATCTCGACGATCTTCGCGTGATCGTCGGTGCGGATCATGATCGCATCGCAATAGCCCGACAGGACGCGCGCGGTATCGGCGATGGACTCTCCGCGCCCGAGTTGCGTGGTCCCGGCATCGAGGACGATCGACGACCCGCCAAGCTGGCGCATCGCCATGTCGTAGGAGACGCGGGTGCGAGTCGAATTCTTCTCGAACACCATGCCGAGCACATGGCCGGCGAGCGGCGCGTCGGCATCGGCCCTGCCCTTGGGCCAGCCGTTGCGCAGCGCCTTGCGGTCGAGCGCATCGGCGATCATCGCGGCGATGCCATCACCACCGGCGTCGGACAGATCGAGGAAGTGGCGGTAGGTCAAATTCCTTCTCCCTGTGGGAGAAGGGGGGAGGAGCGAAGCGATGGAAGGGTGCGGGCGACAAGCGCACGATCACCCTCACCCTTCCCGCCCGGCTGCGCCAAGCGGGCCCCTTCCCTCTCACAGAGGGAGAGGGAAATTTGCAGTTCGCTATGCATCCACCGGCTCGTAGCTCCGCGCCGCGTCGCTCAGTTTCTCGACGAATTCGGCGATATGCGCGTCCTCGATCACCAAGGGCGGCAGCACGCGGACGACGTTCTCGCCCGCCGCGACCGTGAGCAGCCCGTGATGGTCGCGCGCATGGGCGACGAAATCGCGCGCCACGGCGGTGTCCTTCAGCTTGATGCCGGTCATCAACCCGCGCCCGCGCACGCTGTCGAACACGGTGTCATGGTTCGGCATCATCTGTCCGAGCGCGGAGCGCAGGCGTTCGCCCATCGACGCGACATGGTCGAGGAACCCCTCCTCGGTAATCACGTCGAGCACCGCCTCGCCCGCCGCCATCGCCAGTGGATTGCCGCCATAGGTCGAGCCGTGCGTGCCGATGACCATGCCCTTGGCCGCTTCCTCGGTGGCGAGGCACGCGCCCAATGGGAAGCCGCCGCCAATGCCCTTGGCGACCGACATGATGTCCGGTGTGATGCCGCAATGTTCATAGGCCCACATCTTGCCGGTGCGGCCATAGCCGCACTGCACCTCGTCCAGCACCAGCAGCAGGCCGTGTTCGTCGCACGACTTGCGCAGGCCCTGAATGAATTCATCCGAGCCCGCCGTCACGCCGCCCTCGCCCTGGATCGTCTCGACCAGGAAGCCGGCGGTAGTGTCGTCGACCAGCGCCAAAGCGGCGGCCAGATCGTTGAACGGGGCGTATTTGAAACCCGGCAATAACGGCTCGAACCCGTCGCGCATCTTGGGCTGGTTGGTCGCGCTGATCGTGCCGATGGTGCGGCCGTGGAACGCGTTATTGAAGGTGATCAGCGTGTGCCGCTGCGGATTGCCGTTGGCGAAATGATAACGGCGCGCGGTCTTGATCGCGCATTCCACCGCTTCCGCGCCCGAATTGGTGAAGAATACGGTGTCGGCGAAACTGTGGTCGACCAGCCGTTGTGCGAACTTCTCGCCCTGCGGCGAGCCGTAGAGGTTCGACACATGCATCAGGGTCGCGGCCTGATCGGCGATCGCCTTGACCAGCTTGGGGTGACCGTGACCGAGGCAGTTGACCGCGATGCCGCTGGCGAAATCGAGGTAGCGTTCGCCACGCTCGCCATACAGATACACGCCCTCGCCTCGCACCGGGCGTACGCCGCACCGCGGGTACACGGGCATCAGGGGGGTGATCGGCACGACAGGTCTCCCGAAAAAGCAAAAGGGCGACCCGAAGCAGGTCGCCCGAAGGGCATTTTTACGAACATCGCCCGGCAAGCGCAACACCGCTGCGCAGCCCGTCGGCTTCTTCTTTTTCGTGTCTTCGTGGCTTTGCGTGAGAAAATTGATTCACACAAAGCCACGAAAACACGAAGAAGACAGGAATTACAGGCTGCGCCGCCTCAATTCTTAATCTTCCAGCCCGAGCGCAACAGCGCGTAGCAGGCGATCGCCAGCACTGCATCGATCGCGAAGATCACCACACTGCCGATCAGGATCGGCGAATCGGCGGTGCCCAGGAAGCCGTAGCGGAAGCCCGAAATGATGTAGAAGAACGGGTTGGCATGGCTGAACGCGCGGAAGGCCGGCGCGAGCTTGTCGACCGAATAGAACGTGCCCGACAACAGCCCGAGCGGGGTGACCACGAAATTGGTGACCGCAGCGGCATGATCGAACTTGTCCGCCCAGATCGAGGTCAGCACGCCGAGCAATGCGAGGAACATCGTACCGAGGAAGCCGAACCATAAAACCGCCCAGAAATGCACCGGGATCAGATCGACGCCGTACAGCATCATCGCCGCCCACACGACGAAACCGACGATGAACGCGCGCGTCATCGCGCCACCGACCAACGCCGTGAGCAATTCCATCGTCGAGAGCGGCGGTTGCAGGTAATCGACGATCGTGCCTTGGATTTTGCCGACCATCAGCGAGAAGCTGGCATTGGCGAAGGCCGGGCCCATCATGCCCTGGCTGATGATCAGGCCGGGGGCGATGAACTGGGCGAACGGAATGTCCACGCCGCCGATATGCACCGGCAGTTTCGCGCCCGTCGCGATGCTGAAAACGATCAGGAACAGCAGGGTCGTGATAGCTGGCGCCCACACCGTTTGCAGGTGGACCTTGAAGAAACGCCGCACCTCCTTGATATAGAGCGTTCGAAGACCGCCCCAATTGACGTTCCGGATGACGGGAACGCCCGGGGCGCTCATGATGGCGCTCTGGGTGCCATTGATATTTTGGCCGATTGGGGGCTGGCTGCTCATGCTGCACGCGCTAAAGCGTGGCAGCGCCGCCCGCAACCCGGCATGACGATAGGGATTGATAATGAGCTGGACCGACGAGCGGATCGATACGTTGCGCAGGATGTGGGAAGGCGGCAGCACCGCCAGCCAGATCGCCGAGGAACTGGGCGGTGTCAGCCGCAACGCCGTGATCGGCAAGGCGCATCGCCTGGCGCTGGAATCGCGTCCGTCGCCGGTCAAGCCGAACGACCCCACGGCCGCCAAGGCCGAAAAGCCTGTCGCAGCCCCCGCCTCCGCAGCCGCCCCGGTCGAGGCCAAGGCGCCGCCCGCACCAAAGGCGGCACCAATTCCCAAGCCGGTCGAGCGTGTCGCCGCGCCGACGCCAGCCCCCGCGCCTGAAGTCGACGATGAAGACCAGGATGAGGGCGATGAGGCTCCCGCCGTCGTCGCCGCACCGCCGGCCCCGCCACCGCCGGTCATGCGTTCGGTTGGCCCCGGTGGCTTCCTGCGCCAGGCCCCCGGTGAGCAACAGGCACCGATCACCCCGGCCCCGCCGCGCCGCCTGGTGCCAGCCAAGCCGTCCGCCGACATGGCGACCAAGACGGGCCTGCTCGACCTGAACGACAAGGTCTGTAAATGGCCGCTCGGCCATCCGGGCGAGCCGGACTTCCACTTCTGTGGCGACAAGGTCAATCCGGGCTTCCCGTATTGCGTCGCGCATTGCGGTCACGCGTATCAGGCGCAGCTGCCGCGCCGCGATCGCCGCCCGCCGCCGCCCTTGCCCTTCGGCGGCGCCCGCGTTCGCTGATCGCCCACCGTCATCCCCGCCAAAGGGATGACGGTGCCTAGCGGACGGCCCTCGATCACGAACTCAACGAAAACCCCGCTGCGGAGTTTAACCGCAGCGGGGTTTTCTTGTGTGGATCAGGGCGCGTGCCGGGGACCAGAGTGCTGTCCGAGTCCAAAAATCCCGATCCGTTCGCCGATCCTTACGCCGCCCCGATCATCGAACCGGGGCAGCTTGCACAGTTCCTAGAAGCGGAACGTCGCCACGGCGCGGACGCTGTTCCAGCGGAAGTTCGGGTCGCCACGCTTGATGTCGGTGCCGGCCGTGTTCGGTGCGAGGACGAACGGGTTCGTCGCTGGCGCCGTTCCTCGCGTCACGCGGACGACGTACTTGTTGTCCTTGACCGAATTGTAGAGATATTCGAGGCCGACCGAGAAGTTGCGGCCCAGCTTCTGCTCGATACCGCCGCCGACGACATAACCCCAGGCATCGTCCTTGCCGCGACCCGTAAAGGTGTTCGCCGTGTTGGACGTGCCGAAGCGATGCTTCAGATTGGCATATAGGCCACCACCTGTTGCGTAGAACAACGTGGTGTTCGCGGCATAGCCGGCGCGCAGGCGAACACTGCCGATATAATCCACCTTACGCGTGAAGGTGTAAAAGGCCGGCGTAGTGCTGAACGCGCTCTGTGCATCGCTGATATAGGTCTTGCCGCCTTCACCGACGACACCGATGACGATGTTGCCGTACTGCTTGTCGATCCCGACGCGAGCGCTCCAGGAAATGTTATCCTTGTCGTTGCGGCAGGCGACAGGTGCGGTCGACGTGGCGGCGCCGTTGCAAAAGCCTGGCGAGAAAGCGTTTGCGCCGGTGGCGGTCGTTACGGTGTCCCCGTACGTCCCGTCCAGGTTGCGATCGAACAGCACGGTGCGCTGGTCGTTAGCCTGGGCGTCAAAGCCGATGGTGCCGCCGACATAGACACCGTCGAACGGTGCGCGCTCGGTCGCGTCCTGTGCGAAGGCGGGGGCGGCGATGGACAGCGCGGCAACGGTGCCGGCTGCGAGGGTGGCAAGTGATAGGCTGCGCATCGTGATCTCCAAATGGTGCGTTGCAGCAGCAATAACGATGCGAGGCCGATAAAGCAGCAACACTCCTTACATTTTCATGTCATGTGCTATTACGGCAACACCATGCCGAAACGAAGGACGTTTCGAGCGCTTGGCACCCTGCCCATCGCGCTCCTATAACCGTGGCATGGCCGAAGACTTGTTTGCATCCAAATCCCCCATTGGTTCCGATTACGATGCATCTTCGATCGAAGTGCTGGAGGGGCTGGAACCCGTTCGCCGCCGACCGGGCATGTATATCGGCGGCACGGACGAGCGCTCGCTGCACCATCTTGCTGCCGAAGTGCTCGACAATGCGATGGACGAGGCGGTGGCGGGCCATGCCACCCGGATCGAGATGCAGCTGGAACCGGGCAACCGGCTGACCATCGTCGATAATGGCCGCGGCATCCCGGTCGATCCGCACCCCAAATTCCCGGACAAGAGCGCGCTGGAGGTGATCCTTTCGACATTGCACTCCGGCGGCAAATTCGACGGCAAGGCCTATGCGACCTCGGGCGGGTTGCACGGCGTTGGCGTAAGCGTGGTCAATGCGCTGTCGTCCGATACGATCGTCGAGGTGGCACGCAACAAGACGTTGTACCGCCAGCGTTTCTCGCGCGGCATCACCCAGGCCCCGCTCGAAGCGCTCGGCCCCACGCCAAACCGACGTGGCACCTCGGTCAGCTTCGTGCCCGATGTCGAGATCTTTGGGCCGGAACTGCATTTCAAACCGGCGCGGCTGTACAAGCTCGCGCGCTCCAAGGCGTATCTGTTCGCGGGCGTCGAGATCCGTTGGAAATGCTCGCCCGAACTGATCGTCGACGACACGCCTGCCGAAGCGGTGTTCCAGTTTCCCGGCGGCCTCTCCGATCACCTCAAGGACCAGATCGCCGGGCGCGAATGCGCCACCGCCGATTTCTTTGCCGGATCGCAGGATTTTCCCGGCGAAAATCAGGGCCGCGCCGAATGGGCGGTCGCGTGGCCGCTGTGGAGCGACGGATCGTACAGCTGGTATTGCAACACCATCCCCACCCCCGATGGCGGCACCCATGAAGCAGGCCTGCGTGCGGCATTGGTGCGGGGCTTGCGCGGGTTCGGTGATCTCGTCGGCAACAAGAAGGCCAAGGACATTACGGCCGACGACGTGATGGTCGGCAGTGAATTGATGCTCAGCGTGTTCATCCGCGAACCGCAATTCCAGAGCCAGACCAAGGATCGCCTGACCAGCCCCGAAGCCGCATTGATGGTCGAACGGGCGATGCGCGACCATTTCGACCATTGGCTCAGCCGCAATATGGAGCGCGGCAAGGCGCTGCTCGGTTATATCCTGGAACGCATGGACGAGCGGCTGCGCCGCAAGGCCGAGCGCGAGGTGAAGCGCAAGACCGCGACCAGCGCGCGGAAACTGCGCCTGCCCGGCAAGCTGACCGATTGTTCCTCGAACGATCCCAAGGGCACCGAACTGTTCATCGTCGAGGGCGACAGCGCCGGTGGATCGGCCAAGCAGGCGCGCGACCGCAAGACGCAGGCAATCCTGCCGATCCGTGGCAAGATCCTCAACGTCGCCAGTGCCACGGTGCAGAAGATCGCCGCCAATTCGGAAATCGCCGATCTCATTCAGGCGCTTGGGTGCGGCACGCGCAAGGACTGCGTGGCGGAAAACCTACGCTACGAACGCGTCGTCATCATGACCGATGCCGATGTCGACGGCGCCCACATCGCCACCTTGCTGATGACGTTCTTCTTCCAGGAAATGCCGGAACTGGTGCGGCGCGGGCACCTCTATCTCGCGCAGCCGCCGCTCTATCGCCTGACGGCGGGCACCAAATCGCTCTACGCGATGGACGATGCCGATCGCGCGCGGATCGAGAAGGGGCCGTTCAAGGGCAAGAAGATCGACGTCGCGCGCTTCAAGGGGCTCGGCGAGATGAACCCGATGCAGCTGCGCGAAACTACGATGGACCCGAAGACGCGGTCCATGCTGCGCATCACCCTGCCGCAGGAATATGAGGAACGCGCCGGGGTGAAGGATCTGGTCGATCGGCTGATGGGCAACAACCCGGCGCACCGCTTCGCCTTCATCCAGGAAAACGCCGCCCGCTTCGACGAGGAAGCGCTCGACGCATAGTCCAGGGCGAACCTAGTCCCCCCGCATTCGCCGCGCATGATACAGCGTGCGGATCGCCATCCCGGCAATCATGTTGAACGCGCCCAGCGCCAGCGCCGCCGCCGGGATCGCCACCGGCATCACCGGCCACCACACCAGCCGCGCGACCACCAGGAGCACGCCGAGCACCGCAAAGGCCAGCCCCGCCAGCCGCAGGGGCCGCGCGACATAGCGCAGTTCGCGGGCATAAGCGGCGCGCTGTGCAGCATCGTTCAGATCGGGCGGTGTCATCGGCTGGTCCATTCGTCGGCGAGCAGGCCCCACAACACGGTATCGCGCACGCCGATATGCGTTTCCCATTCCGCGCGCAGATACCCCTCGCGCTGGAACCCGAGCGTGGCGAGCAAAGCGTTCGAGGCGGCATTGTCCGGGTCGGTATCCGCAAATATCCGGCGATGCCCCTCTTCGCGCACCAGGAGGTCGATCAATCGCGACACCGCCTCGCGCGCATAGCCCTGACCCCAGGCCGAGCGGACCAGCATGTAACCGATCTCCGCCACATTTGGCTTGTGCGCGCCCGCCGCCAGCGTGCCGATCGCCCGGTCGTCACCCTTCAACGTGATCGCCCAGCCGCGCCAGTCGGTCTTGTCGATCCGGGGCGCCATGTAGGCGCGCGTCTCGGCGACGTCGGCATGCGGGCCGCTTGACCAATAGCGCATAAGATCGACATCGCCATATGCCTCAAACAGGGCGGCAGCATCGTCGACCCGCTGTGGCCGCATGCGCAGCCGGGCACTTTCGAAAATATCGCTCACGAGCCTGCCCCAACTCCCGCCCCAAACCCTGCGAGCGCCTCGACCAGCGCCTTGACCTTCTTCTGCCGCCATTGCGGCAGCGGTGCGACCAGCCAATATCCCTTGGCCGAGGGTGTCGCATCGCCGATCTTGACCACGCGCCCGGTGGCGAGGTCGGCAGCGGCGAGCAATTCCGGCACGGTCGCACGGCCCAGACCTTCGGCGGCAGCATCGAGCGCAAGGCCCGCATCGCCGACGCGGACCAGCGACACCGCCTCGTCGTTCAGGCAGCCCGGCCAGGAAATGCGCGTGTCCGCACCGCCGCCGGGGCGTTCGACCGTGACCATTCCTTCGGATTCCAGCGCCTCGCCCTCATGCGCGCCCGGCCCGTCGCTCCAGCGGATCGCAAGGTCGAGATTGGCCTCGGTGAAATCGATATCTTCGTCTGCGGAAACAAGCGCGAAGCGCAGTTCGGTATCGCCGCGCGCGATGAGCGCCAGACGCGGCATCAGCCATTTCTCGGTCAGGTCGCGCGGTGCGGCGATGGTGAGGGATTTCGACGTCTGCCCGGCCTGCATCGCGCGCACCGCTTCCTCGAATTCGAGGAACCCCTGCCGCAACGGGCCAAGCCCGGCTTCGCCCTCGGGCGTCAATTCCAGACCCTTGGTGGTGCGGCGGAACAGCACGACCCCCAGCGTATCCTCCAGCGCGCGGATCTGCTGGCCCACGGCGGCGGGCGTCACCGCGAGTTCGTCGGCGGCGCGGGTGAAGGAGAGATGACGGGCAGCGGCGTCGAGCACGCGCAGACCGTTGAGCGGGAGATGCGTGCGCTTCATTTATGCCCCTCCCGCCACAATGCAGAGCGGAGGCTATCGGCTGCACTCATGCCCCCACCGCCGGCGCGAGCAGCACGAATTTCGGGATGTCCACGTCGAACGCCGATCCATCCTCGCCGATCATGTGATACCGGCCCTGCATCGCGCCGGTCGGCGTGGCCAGCGGGCAGCCCGAGACGTAATCGAAGCTCGCGCCCGGTGCGATCATCGGCTGTTCGCCGACCACACCCTCCCCCTCGACACTATGCCGCGCGCCACGCCCATCGGTGATGATCCAATGCCGGGTGAGCAACTGCACCGCCTGCGCGCCCTCATTCTCCAACCGCACATGATAGGCCCAGAACCAGCGCCCGCGCTGCGGCTCGGACTGTTCGGGCAGATAGCTGACGACCACACGCACGACGATTCCCCGCGTCTCGGCGACGTTGGGGAACAGCGCCTTCACAAATTGCCCCGGCGACATTGGAGATCCCCCGCGCAGCCGGGGGACAGGGAATCGGCGATCGATTCCCTCACAACCCCACCGCCGTCAGCGCCTGATCGAGATCGGCGATCACGTCCTGCGGATCTTCGAGGCCGACGTTCAGGCGCAGCAAATTCTCCGTCACGCCCATCTCGATGCGTTTGTCCTCGGCCACGCCGTAATGCGTGGTCGAGGATGGATGCGTCATCAGCGAGCGCGAATCGCCGATATTGTTCGAGATATCGACCAGTTCCAGCGCATCCAGCAGGCCGTGCGCCTGTTTGCGTCCGCCCGCGACCTCGAAGGCGAAGATCGGGCCGCAAGCGCTCATCTGGAGCATGGCGAGATTGTGCTGCGGGTGGCTCGGCAGGCCCGGATGCAGCATGCGCGGGACGCGGGTTTCGAGGAAGCGCCCGACCTTTAGCGCATTCTCGCTTTGCCGGTTGATGCGCAGATCCAGCGTTTCCAAACCCTTCAGCACCACCCAGGCGTTGAACGCACTCAGCGTCGGTCCGGTGTTGCGCGTAAAGGGCAGCAGCACGTCGTTGATGAACGCGCTCGTCCCGCACACCGCGCCGGCCAGCACGCGGCCCTGCCCGTCCATCATCTTGGTCGCGCTATAGGCGGTCACATCGGCGCCGAACTCCATCGGGCGCTGCAAGGCGGGCGTGGCGAAGGCGTTATCGACCACTGTCGTGATGCCATGCCGCTTCGCGATATCGCAGATCGCCTGCATGTCGGCGATATCCATCGTCGGATTGGCCGGAGTTTCGAAGAAGAACACCTTGGTGTTGGGCTGAACGGCGTCGGCGAACGCTTGCGGGTCGCGCGCATCGACGATCGTCGTCTGGATGCCGAATTTCGGGAGCAACGTATCGGTCAGCCAGCGGCACGACCCGAACGCGGCCCGCCCTCCGACCAGATGATCGCCCTGTTCGAGCTGGCAGAGCAGCACCGCTGTCATCGCCGCCATGCCGGTGGCCATCGTCCTGCACGCCTCAGCACCCTCCAGCAGGGCGATGCGATCCTCCAGCATCTGCACGGTCGGGTTCTGGAGCCGCGAATAGGTCATCCCGACCTGTTCACCGGCAAAGCGCGCCGAGGCGTCGGCAGCGCAATCATAGGCATAGCCCGAGGTGAGGAACAACGCCTCCGACGTCTCGCCGAATTCGCTGCGCGCGGTGCCGCCGCGCACAGCCTGGGTCGCGGGGCGCCAATTGCGCGTGATCTCGGGATTCTGTCCGGTGCGGCGTTTCATGTCGGACGCTTTGCCGGGCGGGGTCGCCCTCCGTCAATGGCTATGCGTTTCGCTGCACCTTCTTCCCCCGCGAAGGCCAGGGACCGAAGAATGGAGGAAAGCGCGGGGTGACGGCCACGCCCGCGAACGGTAAGCCATCTCCCGATGCCAGCGCGCCCCGCCCCACCCCGCCCGATCCTGACCGCGACGGCGATCGGCGCGGCGGCGCAGTTCCTGTTCACGCTCAACATCGCGCGCCCCAGCATTCTCGTGTTCGACGAGGTGCATTATGTCCGCGCCACGCGCATCCTGCTGACGCGCGACGCGCCGACCAACATCGAACACCCGCTGCTCGGCAAAAGCCTGATCGCGCTTGGCATGCGGCTGTTCGGCGACAATCAATATGGCTGGCGCATCCCCTCCGCGATCGCCGCGACGGCGGTGGTGCTGGGCGTGTTCGGGATATTGTGGGTGCTGTTCCACCGCGTGCGCCCGGCCGTGATCGGCGCTGTGCTGGTGATGTTGAACTTCACCGTCTTCATCCAGGCGCGCATCGCGATGCTCGACGGATTTATGGCCGCGTTCCTAGTGCTGGCGATCCTCGCCTTGCTGCGATCGGCTTATGCGCCGCCCGACCGGGTGTGGCGGCACTGGATCATCGGCAGCATCCTGCTGGGCCTTGCGGTCGGCGTAAAATGGGCGGCGGCGCCCTATGTCGCCTGGGCGGGATGTGCTTTCCTGCTGATCCGGTGGCGCGATGCGCGGGCCGGGCGGCCGCTGCATTGGGCAGGGATGACGGCTCTTCCTGCGCTGGCCACGCTCGGCGCGGTCAGCATTCTCACCTATCTGCTGACTTTCGCGCCGGCCTTTTTCTACGCGCAGGATCCGATGACGATCGGCAAATTGCTGCCGTTCCAATGGGTGATGTACCAGCAACAGACCCAGATCCTGCCACCGCACCCTTACCAGTCGAGCTGGTGGACATGGCCGCTGATGATCCGCCCGATCTGGTATCTTTACGAACGCGCCGACGGCGCGCAGCGCGGCATATTGCTGCTCGGCAATCCGGCGATCCTGTGGGGCGGGCTGATCGCGGTCGGCTATTGTCTATGGGCGGGGTGGCGACGAAAGGCGGCGCGGTTGGGCGGCGTAGCGGCGATCTGGGTCGCATCTTTACTGGTCTGGGCGATCATCCCCAAGTCGCTGGGCTTCTTCTATTATTATTACCCGTCGACGATCTTCCTGTGCCTCGCGCTGGCCGCCGCGTTCGACGACTTGCGCGAGTCGCGGTCGCATTGGGACGAGGCGTTCCTGGCGCTCAGCGCGGGGCTGTTCCTGCTCTTCTACCCGATCATCTCGGCCGCCGCCTTGCCCAATGCGCAGGCATTCCAGCACTGGATGTGGTTCCCGACCTGGCCGTGATCCTCAATAGCGGCCCCAGGTGAAGCGCGACGACAAGGCATAATTCCACACCGCGCTCACCGCGATCCCGGCCAGCGCAGACACCATCCAAGTGTCCGCCTTGGCATCGTACAGGAACGCCGCCACGCCGATATTGGCCACGGCCCCGACCGAACAGACCAGACAGAAGGTCAGCCACCCGTCGAGCAACTGTTTCGCGCCCTTCAGGCGGCTGTCGCGATAGGTCAGGGCGTTATTCAGGAAGAAGTTGAACGTCATCGCCACGATCGTCGCCACGATCGTCGCCGACAGGAAGCTCATCCCGCCTTCTTTAAACAACGGCCCCAATACTAGGAAGTGGACCAAAGCCCCCAGCGCACCGATCGCCGAAAACATCGCGAACCGCACCGGGATCACCCGCCCGAACATCCGGTCATAGATCGCGATGAGATATTCCATCGCCACGACATGATCGAGCTTGCTCTCACCCTCGGTGCGGACCCGGAACGTGTAGGGCAGTTCGAGGAACTTCAGCGGGCGGGGTGATCCGGTCATCAGATCGAGTAGGATCTTGAAACCGATCGCGTTCAGATGCGGCGTCAGATCGCGCACGATCCCCGCCCGGATCATGAAAAAGCCGCTCATCGGATCGGTCAGATCGGCTTTCAGCACCTGCCGCGAAAGCTTGGTCGCGAACGCCGATTTCGCCACCCGGTCGCTATCCCAGTCGCCCGTGCCGCCGCCGGAAACGAACCGCGACCCGATCACCACGTCAAGCGTATCGTCGGCCTGCAAAGCATCGAGCATCCCCGGCAGGATCGTTTCGTCATGCTGCAGATCGCCGTCGATCACCGCGACGACCGGCGCGGCGGTAGCGCACATGCCCTCGATACAGGCCGAGGACAGCCCGCGACGCCCGATCCGCTGGATCACCCGCACGCGCGGGTTGCGCCGCCCGATCTCGCGCGCCGCGTCCGCCGTGCCGTCCGGGCTGTTGTCGTCGACGAAGATCGCCTCCCAATTGCGCCCGGCCAACGCCGCTTCCAGCTTGGCGACGAGCAGCGGCACGTTCTTCGATTCGTTGAAGGTCGGGATGACGACCGCGAGTTCCAGCATATCGCTCACGTTTATACGCCCTCCACAGCGGCCAGCACCGCATCACCCATCGCGCGGGTCGACAGCGTGCCGCCAAGATCCGCAGAGCGCGCGCCACCGGTCAGCGCCGTGCCGACGGCGGCCTCGATCAGGTCGGCCTCCGCCTCAAGCCCCAGCGAATGGCGCAGCAACATCGCCGCCGACAGGATCGTCGCGCAGGGGTTGGCCTTGCCCTGCCCGGCAATGTCCGGGGCGCTGCCATGGATCGGTTCATACAGGCCCTTGGATCCCGCATCGAGGCTGGCCGAGGGCAGCATGCCGATCGACCCCGCGCACATGCTCGCCTGATCGGACAGGATGTCGCCGAACAGATTGCCGGTGACGATCACGTCGAACTGGCCGGGGTTTCGCACCAGCTGCATCGCGGCATTGTCGACGTACATGTGGGTCAGCGTAACATCCGGATAGTGCGCGGAAATTTCGATTACCACATCACGCCACAATTGTGATGTTTCCAGCACGTTGGCCTTGTCGACCGAGCACAGCTTACCCTTCCGCTTTTGCGCCGTGCGGAATCCGACATGCGCGATCCGCGCCACCTCGGATTCGTCATACGACATCACATCATAACCCTCGCGCAGGCCCGACGGCGTGGTGCGGAAGCCCTTCTCGCCGAAATAGACGTCGCCGTTCAGTTCGCGCACGATGACCATGTCGATCGCCGCCGCGACCTCCGGCTTCAACGCGGAAGCATCCGCCAGCCCCGGAAACAGTTTTGCCGGGCGGAGATTGGCGAACAAGGTCAGTTCCTTGCGCAGGCCCAGAATGGCCTGTTCGGGCCTGAGCGCGCGTTCCAGCGCATCGCATGTCGGATCGCCGACCGCACCAAACAGGATCGCATCGGCCCGCTTCGCCAGATCGAGCGTCTCGGGCGGCAGCGGGTAGCCAGTGGCGTGATACGCCGCGCCGCCGACCAGGGCTTCCTCGAAGGTCAGATCGAGCCGCCGCCGCGACGCCACCGCATCCAGCACGCGCCGCGCCTCGGCGATAACTTCCGGGCCGATCCCGTCGCCGGGAAGAAGTGCGATCAAAGCCATGTCAGATGCCCCGAATATACAACATCCGCTCGAACCGGGCAGGAAACGATCCTGCCGGTTCAGGCGGAGGTGAGAAAAACCTTTGCCCAGCCCTTGGCGGTCACGCAACCGCCCTTTTCAACCGCTCGACCAGCCGCGCGCGCCCGCTCAGCGTCTCGGCCCGCCGATCGATCAGGATATCCGCCTCCAGTCCGCGCCCGGTCACCTTGAGCGCGGCTAGGATATCGTCCCAACCCGCTTCGCCCCCGGTGCGCAGCACAGCGGGCAGATCGTCCATTTCCGGCCCATAGCCCAGCTCCGCCAGGACCAGCAGCTCGTATCGCGCCAGCGCCACTGCCCAGCCGCGTGCAGCCGGCGCCGCCTCGATCGCACCGATTACCCCCGCCAGCGCGGCGTAGAGGCGCGGATAAGGCTGCCCCTCCGGCAAGGCCGTCGCGGCCAGCACCGTTACCCATTCCAGAGCAGCGGCAGGCAAGGGCTCGGCGTAAAGCGGCGCGCGGCTGTGGATCAGTTCGAGCGTGAGCCCGGCCAATTGGTCCTCGGTCCGCGCGCGCCATTCGCCCAGCACAAGATTGGCCGGTTGCAGGATCGGCCGGATGCGCCGCGATCGTCCGCCTCGGACATAGCCCGCCTGCACTCCGTGATCGGCGGTCAGCGCGCGGACGATCGCATGGTTCTCGCCATGCGATCGGACGGCGAGGATCAAGGCTTCGGCGCGCAGGTGCATGCCGCTCTCCTACACTACACAGGCCGATCACGCCCGCCGGATCTTCCGCGCGACATCACCCAGCCCGTATTTCTGCACCACCGCCTTGGCCAGTTTCGTACCCGCGTCGAACGTGCCCAGGGCCGCCGTCGTCGCCTGGTTGGCAAGCGAGCGGCGCAGCAACAGCATGTCGACACACGCCACGCCGCCGGTGGACAATTGTCGCTTGTGCTGCCCCTCGCCTTCGGTGAAGTCGAACCGAGCCAGGTTTCCCTCATCCTGCAGATCCTGCATCGCCGCCAGATGCAGCACGCTGCCCGGCGACAGATCGCCGAATGCCGGGTCGTGCCCGACATATTGATAGATCACTGTATGGTTATTGATTGGGCAGTACAGATAGGCCGCCGGTTCGCCGCCGACATATAGCAGCCACGCGCGCACAGTGTCCGCCGCCGCCATTGCATACATGCGCTGCACGAAGCCGGCATCTTCTGGCAGGCCGGAGCCGAGCAGCTTTTCCTGATAGGTTCTGGCTGAGATGCCGCGCGCGACGGCATGGAACGCCGCCATATCCTGTGCGCGACGAAAGCGCCGCACATCGAGCGTGCCGCCGGATATTTCCGCGACCCTCTTGGTCTTGCGCTTCAGGCTGTTGCGGGTGCTGCCCGAAAGGGTCTCGAGATAATGCGCTTGGCCGATCGACAGGTCGGCATAATAGCGCACATAATTCTGCCGCACGAAGGCGATCATCCCACCGGCGGCAAAGCCCATCGCTTCCTGCCGGTCCTCGGGCAGGGAGGTCACCTGATAGCCATCCGCCGCGGCATCGAGCGGCGGCAGCATTGGTAGCCGCCCGCCCAGTACATCCGCCAGATCGAGCGGCACGCGCACCAAATTGCGCTGGATCGACCCAAGTGTGCGCGCGCCGATCTGGAACCGCAACGGCAGCGAAGACGCCAAAACGGGCAGGCTCACGCCGCGCGTTCCTCGATCACGTTCGACCATAACTGTTCGGCGTGCCGCCAACTCGACCGCAACGGGCTGGGTCCAAGCGGTTCGTCCACATTGTCGAGCCGCAGGTCGGCGCCGGCGAAATGCGTCGTCGGCAGCGTCGCCGCGCGATCGGCCAGCATCATGCACAAGGCCTCGAAGCGCCGGACGTGGACGCTGTTGGGCCGCGTGCCGGAGCGGTTGGCGAGTTCGAAGCTGTGGCTGACGATCGTCACTGCGGCATGATCGTAATCCACCGCATGGTCGAGCGCGGCCAGCATCTCCCCGCTCGACAGCGCGCAGATCTGGAAATTGCGCAGCGACCCCGGGCGATCCTCGATCACCGTCACCGGCACCTCGATCATCCCCTGATGCATGATCGGCGCGATCTGGCGCACCGGCAAATCGATCAGGCTGGGCCAGGGGTGTTCGGCACCGTTATGGCTGCTGTCGTAGCGCAGCCCGAGCTGGGCGAGCGCGCGCAACGTGGCGTCGTTCGCGGCGTAACTGCCGCTGCGAAATGCCACCGGCTGCTCGGCCCCCGCCGCGACCAGCAGGTCGCGCGCACCGGCGATGAGCGCGGCCTGATCCGCCTCGCTATATTCGACCATCTCGAACCGGGCATGCGCCGCGCCACCATCGCCCGCTTTGGCCCCGGTCCAGTTCGGGTGCAGGTGCAATTGAACCTCCTGCCCCGCCTCTCGGATGCTCCCGATCAGGCGGCGAAACGGTTCCAGCCCGAACAGCAAGGCCGGCATCGGATCGACGAAGAAGCAAGCCTTCAGCTCATATCGCTTCAACTGCGCAAGCTGGTAGCTGATGCCCACACCGGCCGGCTCGATCGAGCGTTCGAACAAGGTCGGCATTTCGAGCCCGGCAGCGTGATGGCGCCACGCGATTTCGGTGTCCACGGTCAGGAAAACTGGGGTCATGCCAAGGGCGTAAAGCCGTGAGGTGAAGATTTTCCCAATAAAGCCGGGTCAGGACCGTGGCGGAGACTTCAGGGCACGATTCCATACCGGGCATACGTCTTGTCGATCGTCGGCCGCATCAGCCGCGCCGCAGCCAGATCGGTCTCTGCCGCTTTGGCATCACCCAGCTTCTTGTGGATCACCCCGCGCATATACAGGCTGGCCTCCAGGCTCGGGTCCTGTTCCAGCGCGGTGTTCAGATCCGCCAGCGCATCGTCCATTTGGTTCAAACGAAAATACACCATCGCCCGGCTGTCGAGCACCTTCTCCGAGGAATCGGAGAGCGCGATCGCCTTGGTGCAATCCTTCAGCGCGGTGTCGAGCATCACGTTCAGCGTGCCCTTCAGCCAGCAGCGGCTGTTAAGCAGATCGGGCGCGCCCGGCTTGGCGGCGATGGCGGCATCGATCGTCGTGATGGCATCGTCTTTCCGGCCAGCCTGACCGAGGATTTCCGCCTTGCCCGACATGAAACTGGTCTTGTCCTTGCCCCCCTCATCGATCCGCGTGTCGAGCAGCGCCAGTCCCTTGTCGAATTCCTTGCGATCCGCGTAGAGACCGGCGAGGCGCTGAACCACGCCATCGGATGCGGGATCGATCTTGCGCGCCTCCAGCATGTCGGCCAGCGCCTTGTCCCTATCGCCCAGCTGCCAATATAGCCGCCCGCGCCACAGGTAATTGTCCGCCGTCGGGTCGATCGCGATCGCGCAACCGATATCGTCGATCGCCGGCTGCCACTCATAGATCCGTTCCAGGAACCACGCGCGGTTGGTGAACGGGGTCGCCTTGCCTGGCTGATCCACGACGCCCGCTTTATACACCGCGAGGACCGGATCGAAGCGATGCGCGGCCTTGCCTTCCTGCACCACCTGCCACGGCGCCGGATACCCTGCCGGCGCGACCACCCGCAGCAGATGCTGCTGAGTCAAAGCGAGTTTCTGGCGCACCACCGGAATATCGGCAGCGAGAATTTCGGCACCCGTCGTCTTCATCGTCACGTCGCTGGTGAGCCAGCCATCGGCCAAAGTCGCGGTGCGATCGACCTGACCGCCGGCCAGCATATCCGACAGCTTGGTGTTGCCTTCCAGCGTGAAGCCCTTGCCGCCATCGGGCAGGCGCACCTTGGTGTGGAGCACGAAACTGCCATTCTCGCCGGTGCTGACGGGAATATCCCGCCACGCCGCGCGGCTGCGATCGGGATCGAACTTCAGCGCATCGACGCCCGGATCGCTCTTCGCGCGATAGCGTTCGTTTTCGCGGTTCCAGTCGGTATAGGTCACGCCGGTCGCGGTGACGGTGGCCGTGCCGGTGGCGTCGTCGAAGGTCAATTTGCGCGTGACCATCGTGGCCGATCCGACATAATTCTCGCCCATCTTGGCGGCCATCCCGATCATCTGATCCTTGCTCGCCTGCGCCTGCGCCGATCGCAGCATTTGCGCCAATTGCCCCCGCACCGTCATCGCCAGCGTGAACGGCGCAGGGAAATTTAGCCCGGCGGATTCGTCGCGCGTCAGCTCCACCGACAGATCCGGCCGCGCGTTGAAGCGCGATGGAATCTGGATCAGCCCTGATCCGGCTGCCCGCAACGGCAGCACGTTGCGGAAGGACGGTGTATTGCGGATGTCGGCGAGTAACGTGCCGCCGCCCGTGCCATCAAGCCACAGGCTTTCACCGGCGATGGTCGCGCGCACGAAGACATGGTCGAACGCGCCCGGCGTCGGCAGCCGCTCCGGAACCCAATCGCCGAACTGGCTGTTGGCCAGCACCGGCTCCGCCTCGATCCCCAATTCGCGCAGCATCGCCAACAATAACAATGTCTTGGCTTTGCAGTCGCCATAGCGCACGGTCCAGGTCTGGGTCGGCGTCTGCGGCACGTAATTGCCACCATCCATACCCTTGAACAGATAGCGCACCTTCTCCTGCACCAACTGCAGCGCCAGCGCCGCGCGCTTCAGCGGATCGCTCTGCGCGGCGGCGATCTTCGCCACCTCGGCCGCCAGCGGGCTGCCCGGCACGATCAGGCCCTTGGTGTCGTACAGCGGTGCCATCACCTTCGAGATTGCCGACCAATCGGCGAAGCTGGTCGCCTCCAGCAGCGGCGCGTGGCGATAGCGCGACGGCGCGTCGCCCGGCATCTCCGGCGGCTTGTCCAACGGCACGGTGATCGTGAGTTCGTTGTAGCCGCTCACCTTGGTCACCACCGGAGCCACGCCGCTCGCTTCCGCTTTCCAGCGCACGTCGCGCCCCTCGGGCCACACCATGCGCACCCGCCCGAACTCGGCGCGTACCGGGTCGGTCGCGAGTTGCGCGAAGCCCTGCACATTGTCCTGCAACGCCGCATCTTTCTGCGTCGTCGAGAACATCAGATGCAGCACGTCGCCGACGCGCAGCCCTTCCACCGGCATCGTCGCGGTCAGCACGCCGTTCAGCATGCGCTGCTCGAGCTGCTCCTCGCGCCGCAATACCGAGAACCGCTCACCGCTCTTGAGCAGGTCGATCCGCTCGGTGCCACGCACGATTTCCGCTTTGTGGATGATCAGGTCGCCCTTGTCCGGCTGCCACGGCAGCGTAACCGTACCGAGCGAATCGAGCACCTGCGTCGAGGCGACGCGCGCTGCCGTCTCGGCATAGACCGTCACCTCGCCATCCTTCAGCCGCTGCTGGCTGTCGAGAATCAGGAAGATCGGCGAATCGTCCTTGATCTTGCTCGTATCGATCGGCGGCGCGGGCTTCACCCAATCCGGTGCCGGCGCATAAAGCGGCTTGTCGCTGGCATGCACAACAGTTGCCGACGCCATCAGGGCGAAGAAGAACGGACGCCGAAACATGAATTTACCCCCGAGATATGGCGGTCAGTCTAACGCCACTCCGCACGGCGACAAGCGGGATCGGGAAAGAAATACGCGCCTTTTCTGCCCATCCCCCGAGGGAAGAGCACACATCACCGCCCGTGGTAAAAGTCGTACACCTGCTGCGCCACACCCGCCGACACCCCCGGTGCCTGTTGCAAGTCCGCCAAACTCGCATTGCGCACCGCACGGCCCGTGCCAAAGTGCATCAGCAACGCCTTCTTGCGCGCCGGGCCGATGCCGGGAACCTCATCCAGCGGGCTCGCGCCGATCGCCTTGGCGCGCTTCGCCCGGTGCGCACCGATCGCGAACCGATGCACCTCGTCGCGCAGCCGCTGGAGATAGAACAACACCGGCGCGTTGACCGGCAGCTGGAACTCGCGCCCGTCGAGCATGTGGAACACTTCGCGCCCGTCGCGCCCGTGATGCGGCCCCTTGGCGATCCCGACCAGGCAGACATCCTCGATGCCCATGTCCTCCAGCACGCCCTTTACCGCGTTCAACTGCCCGCGTCCGCCGTCGACCAGCACCAGATCCGGCCAGTCGCCCGCGTCACGATCCGGATCATCCGTCAATGCGTCGTCTTTCGCAAATTTGGCAAACCGCCGCTGGAACACCTCGCGCATCATCGCGAAATCGTCGCCCGGCTTCGTATCCGGATTCTTGATGTTGAACTTGCGATATTGGCCTTTCCGGAACCCCTCCGGCCCGGCGACGACCATCGCACCCAGCGCATTCGTGCCCTGGATATGGCTGTTGTCATACACCTCGATCCGGTCCGGCGGCTCGGGCAGGTCGAACAGTTCCGCCACCTCGCGCAGCAATTTCGCCTGCGTCGTGCTTTCCGCCAGCCGTCGTTCCAACGCCTCAACCGCATTGCGTTGCGCCTGTTCGAGCAAGCGCCGCCGCGTGCCCCGCTGTGGCACCGACAGGCTGACCTTGAAGCCGACCGCCCCACCCAGCGCCTCCTCGAGCAGTTCCGCCTCGGGCAAATCGCGATCGACGAAGATGCTGCGCGGCGGCGGCACCTCCTCATAGAATTGCATCAGGAAGCTGGTCAGCACCTCGTCTTCCGCGACATCGTTGGTGTGCGCAGGGAAGAAGCTGCGATGCCCCCAATTCTGCCCGCCACGGATGAAGAACGCCTGGATGCCGATCACGCCGTTCGCATTGGCCATCGCGAAGATGTCGGCATCGCCCAAACCTTCCGCATTGATCGCCTGCGTGCCCTGGATGAAGGTCAGCGCGCGCAATCGGTCGCGCAGGATCGCGGCGAGTTCGAAATCCATCGCCTCCGCCGCTTTCTCCATCTGCGCGCCCAGCTTGGCCTGAACCTGCGTCGATTTACCGCCGAGGAACGCCTTCGCGTCGCCGATCAGTTCGCTATATTCCGCCTGTCCGATCCGCCCGACACACGGCGCCGAACAGCGCTTGATCTGATACAACAAGCATGGTCGATCGCGCGTCTTGAAAAAACCGTCGGTACAACTCCGCAGCAGGAACAGTTTCTGCAACGCATTCAATGTGTTGTTGACCGAACCGGCACTGGCGAACGGCCCGTAATAATTGCCCTTCGCCCGGCGTGCCCCGCGATGCTTCTGAATACGCGGAAACTCGTGATCCTCGCGCAACAGGATGAACGGGAACGACTTATCGTCACGCAACAGCACGTTGTAGGGCGGGCGATAGCGCTTGATCAGTTGCGCTTCGAGCAACAACGCCTCGGCCTCGTTATTGGTCGTCACGATCGTCATCGACCGGGTCTGCGCGATCATCCGCTGCAACCGCTTCGACAGCCGATCGACCTGGGTATAATTGGTCACGCGATTCTTCAGCGCGCGCGCCTTGCCGACATACAACACGTCGCCGCGCGCATCCTGCATTCGGTATACGCCGGGCCGGGCCGGCAACGTCGCCAGCACATTGCGGATCGCCGCGACGCCGGCCTCGAGATCGGGCGCGTCCCCCCCGCCGCGCACGGCAAAGGTGGATTTCTCTTCGTTGAACCGGTCGGGGGCATTGGGCGATGACATCGCGGGTGATTTAGGGACTTTCCTTCCCGCAAACCAGCCGCCCTCGCCGCAAAGCCAAAGCCGTCCTGCCGAATCACGTCGGGAATTGTACCCGCGCGACAAGTACGCGCCCAAGACAGCGTGTCGCCTTAGCTTCTTATTCTCTCGCGAAGGCGGGAACCCCGACTGGGTTCCCGCCTTCGCGGGAATGCAAAGCTTCGTACCGATCGGAATGGCATCAATGCCGGATTGATCCGGAGTCCGACGTACCGCGCGTTCAATCATTCGCGAATTTGCGGCACGTTGGCTGCCGGATCACATCCGAGATGACGGCAGTATAAAGCAGGTCCTACTTTACCGTTGCGAGATCGGCCTGCACCTTGGCCATCAGCACAGGGGTCATCTTGTCAGCAGCCATCGGCGCGACCTGGTTAAGGCTCATCGTCTTGAACTGGTCGTACATCGGATGCGTGGTCGTGCCTGGAAGATCCTTCTCGATCACCGCCTTGCCGGCCGGATCGGCGACGATCGTCTCGATCGGCGTGTCGAGCGTGAACTTGGCCGCAGGCGTGGTGGCAGGCGCGGGCGCAACCGGCGCAGATGTAGTCTGCGCGAAAGCAGGAACGGCAACCAGCATCATCGCGGCACCGAGCATGACGAACTTCATAACGAATCCCCTCCAGGCAGCGGCATGATTCGCCGCCAGCTTGGTGGATAGCGTAATCAGTTGCGATTCGAAATGCGGTCGATGGACCGAATGTGGCCGCACCCAACGAAGGGAGAGAATTATCAGTTCAGGCGGCTCAGCCCGGCGATCGTGCGATCCACCACAGCCTTGTCGGCGCCGGCATCATGCTTCTCGGCGATGATCGACGCCGCAGCCTTGGCCGCCGCATCCGCTGCATGCGCGCGTACCTCGGCGATGGCGAGACGCTCGGCAGCGGAAATCTTGTCCTCGGCCATCTTGCCACGCCGTGCGACCAATTCCGCCGCATCCGCTTCGGCTTTGGCCAGCATCTGCTTCGCTTCGGCTTCGGCATGCGCGACGATTGCCGCCGCATCGCCAGCGCTCGCCGCGTTGCGCCGCTTGGCGTCGGCCAGTTGCGCCTCAGCCTCGGCGCGCAGCTTGGCGGCCTCGTCCAGATCGTGGCGGATCGTCGCGATCTTGGCGTCGAGCATGCCGGCGATCATCGTCGGCACTTTCTTCCACAGGATGATCGCGATCACCACGACCATCGACAGCGCGACATACCACGGCGCGGCCAGGCCGAATGCCGTATCGGTGTGATGCACTTCGGCCACGCCGGTTTCGGCGACCATTGTCACGGGATGACCTTCAGCCATGCGCCAATTCCGCCTTCACCTTTTGCTCGACCGTCGCTCGATCGATCTGCACGCCGGACAGCTTGGCGACGATATCCTGCACCGCATCCACCGTGGCGGCTTCGATCTCGACCGCCGCCGCAGACTTGGCGGTGTCGATCCGCGTCGCCGCGTCGGCCAGCCTGGTCGCTGCCGCAGCGTCGCCGGCCTTGACCGTGATTTCGGCAGCGGACGCTGCCTTCGTCTTGGCCTCCGTCACCGCCTTGAATGCCTGGGCCCGGGCACTGTCGAGACCGCTATGATAGGCGGCCTCGGACGCCAGGGCCTGGGCTTGCGCCGCCTCCGCCGCAGCGAGGTCACCCGAGACGCGAGCAGACCGATCGTCGATCGTCCGCTCGATCTTGGGCACCATCGCCCTGCCGATCCCGAAATAGATCAGCGCGAATACGATCGCGAGCCAGAACAGCTGCGAGGCGTAGATCTCACCGATCTGGGAAAGCTGCGGCATTGAAGGATGCTCTCTTCGTTGTCGTTAGATCGTCAGTGTTACTTGACGACGAACAGGATCAGGATCGCGACGACGAAGGCGATCAGGCCCAACAGCTCCGACGCGGCGAAACCGATGAACAGACGACCCTGCTGGCCGTCGGCAGCGCCCGGATTGCGCAATGCGCCTTCGAGGAACGACCCGAACACATTGCCCACGCCGAGCGCGGCCATGCCAACGCCGATCGCTGCGAGGCCGGCACCGATGTACATCAAACCCGTATCAGTCATGTCAAAACTCCCTAGTCAATTCAGTGTGGTAGTGAAAAACGAACCGCTGCGCGAACCCTAGTGCAAGTGCACCGCGTCGTGCAGATAGAGCGAGGTCAGCAGCGCGAAGACATAAGCCTGAATCGCGCAGACCAGCAATTCCAGCGCGCTGACCCCGACGATCATGACAAAGCTTAGCGCACTGACCAGCCAGCCAAGCGGACCGCCCGCATTCAGGCCCTGCACCACGAAGCTGCCGAACACTTCGAGCAGGATGTGGCCCGCGGTCATCGCGACGAACAATCGCAAGGCGAGGCTGAACGGCCGCACCATGAACGATACGAACTCGACCGGGATGATGACCGGCATCAGCCACAACGGTGCGCCGTGCGGCACGAACAGCGAGAAGAACCTGAAGCCGTGCTTGAACAGCCCGACCGCCAGCACGATGCCGAACGAGAGGAACGCCAGGATTGCGGTGAGCGTGATGTGGCTTGTCACCGCGAAAGTGTGCAGCCCGGGCACGATCGCCAGCGGCAAGACGCCGATCAGGTTCGCGAACAGGATGAAGAAGAACAAGGAGAAGATGTATGGCGCGAATTTCTTGCCGCCCTTGCCGATGCTGGTGTTGACCATGTTGTCGATGAAGCTGACCGCGCTCTCGGCCATCACCTGCCAGCGACCGGGAACCAACTGGCGCTTCAGGCCACCCGACATGAACAGGGCGAGCAGCATGAAGACGACGATCATGAAGAACGCCGAATTGGTGAACGACACGTCGTAACCGAGCACATGCAGGGACCGGCCCATCATCGGCTCGACCATGAACTGTTCCATCGGGTCGATTTTGCCGGCGCTCACTCTGCACGCTCCTTGGACATCTTGATGATATTCATGAATGCCCCGATTACCGCTAGCGTCAGCACGATCAGCAGGGCCCAGGGCGACGTGCCGAAGAACTGGTCGATCGCCCAGCCCATGACACCGCCGCCGAACAATGCGCCCAGCAACGTCGCCAGCACGCGTGACCCTTGCGAATAGCCCTTGGCCGGTTTGCCCGGCCCGCCGCCCTCGGCACGCGCCTGCTCACTCGCACGTGCTTTCGCAATGCGGCTGTTCAGGTCATCGTTCGGGCGATACTCGGCCAACGCGTCTAAGGTCCTGATAAGAAAACGCCGCCACACCAGGGGTGCAGCGACGAGGGATTGGGGAGCGGATGCCCCCGTTGCGGGGTCCGTTTAGAAAAGGGGTGTCAGCAAGTCAACCGCGATGGCCCCCGCCCGTTCGGACGAGGATCGGGCGCACCGCGACGCGACCGGCGAATCACACGCAGGAGGCGCTGCGCTCCGGCGCGGCAGCGGTGCGCGTTTTCCACGAACCGTCGGGCGCCTTGTACTTTTCGCCGGGCTGCGTCTGCGCGATGAGGTTGCAGCCGAAGGTCACGCCGTAATCGTTGATCGTCACGCCGGCCGCCTGAGCCTTTTCCGCATAGGTCGCCTTGCGCTGGATGTTGATCTTGTCGACGATCGCCTGAGCGCTCGCGCCACCGCTCACCACGCCGAGATAGCCGTTGGGCTGCTCACCAACCTGCCCGGCCGCGCGGGCAGCCGCATAAGCCGGATCGCGCTGCGCGAACGCGGCACTCGAAATGCCCGCGATCAGCACGGCGCCTGCCACCAAAACTTTGCCGCGATTGCGAAACTGCTTGTTCATCAGAATATTCCCGGATTCGCTTTGATGGTCGATTTCGCCTCACCATCGAGGCGGTATACGACTTCCTGCTTCACGTTGATATTGAGATTGATCTCGATCGGCTTGTCCGGCGCGCTGACATTCACGCAGCCAGAAACCATCCCGATCAATCCCGTCACCGCGAGGCTTCGTCTCCACGTTTCGAATGCTGTCATGGCATGGTCTCGCTTTCTTTAGGCTGAACAAGTGGCGGCTGAACAAGCGGGGGTCTTGCCCGCTTGTCGCGTTGCTCGATCAACGCCGGCAGGTTGCGCTCCACCAGCAGGCGCGGATCGTAGAACGAGCGCGCCGAATCGAACAGGCCGCGGAAGGGCGCCTTGATCTTCACGTTGAACACAAACGGCAGGCGCTGCAGCCGCCGGATCAGGAAATTACTCTTTGCGCCCTGCCCTTGGGCGAGCCCAGCGAAATGCGCTTCGGTGATCATCTCGCCGGACAGCGGCCCGTTCATCACCAGATCCAGTTCGCGATAACGCAAGGATTTCAGCGCCTGAAACGCCAGATTGCCCCAGACGCCCAGATTCTCCTTCGACACTTCCCCCAGATACGCAACCGTACCGCCGCCTTTGCGCGCGCGCAGGTTGCCGTCTTCGATTCTGCCGCCGACCGAATCGAAGATCATCGGTAGCCGCCCGTCGAACACGCCGGTCGCGGCAAGATTTTCGAAATCGAATTGCTGAAGGAATTTCGCTGCCTCCATTCCTGTTACGGTCAGCGTCATGTGCCGTTCCTGCTTGTCGGAAAAATCGAGCAACGTGGGTTCCAGCACCAGGTCGCCGCCCGCGAACGGCCAGCGCCCGCGTTCCACCTGCACCCGGGCATTGGGCAAGGTCTGATACCGGACCACGCCGTCATTCACGACGATGCCGGTGTTGATCGCCTTGATCGTCGCGACCTGCCCGGGCGCGCTTTGCAAGTTGAGCAGGTCGGTAAAGCGAATCTCCGTCGTGATTCCCGTCACCGGGCCGAGCGCGGCGGCAAGATCCATATTGGCGGTGCGGAACACGCCGTCGCTGGTCACCCCATCCGGCGACCACCGAATATGTCCTTCGCCCGCCACCATCCCCACCACGTTCTGGATCACGCTGGCGGTCAGCGGAGTGAGAGCGTCGGGCTGAAGCCCCTTGTCGGCAAAGGCGAGGCCCGGCACCTTCAGGTCCGCGCTGCCCTTGCCGCTCGAAAGCTCATGGCGGATCGCCACGTCGGCGACGCGCGCGCCCTTGCCCGGTTCGTAGAGCACGCCTGCGACACCGATCACGCCCTTCTTGAGCCCCAGCGTCACCGTCCGCGCCGAAAGCGGCTTGAACCGGGCGACGGGCGCCGCGTCACTGACCGTCATCGCGCCGGTCAGCCCGAGATCGCCGTTGAACCCCCAGGTCCCTTCCGCCGCCGACAACACCAGCGGCACTGTGCCGATCTGCCCGCCGCCGCCGGCGAACGTGCCGGACAGAGCTCCGCGTTCTCGCTTGCCCTTGATGGTGGCGAAATCGAGCCGCGTCACACGGTCCGCCGCGCCGATCCGCACCGCCGCACCATGCAGGTCGAAGGCCAGATCGTGCAGCCCGATCCGCGCACTGGATGCGGCCATGGTAATCGGGGTGGTGCCGAGCGTGCCTGCGAGCCGCGGCGCGGCGATACTCGCCCCACCGCTCAATCGACCGTTGTCGATCGCGACCATCGCCCCGTAGGTCGGGCACAGTTTAAGACTCGCCGCCCGCAACGAAAGGCCCGAGACCGCGAGCTTCTGCCAGCCGACCGCCGCACAATCCGGATTGATCGCCACCTGACCGCGCCCGTTCCAGATGCCCTGCACCGGAACGTCCAGCCCCTCGACGCGCCCCCCACCCAATGGTCCGGACACCGTGAGGCGCGTCGCGAAACGGCTGTTGCCACGCGGCGTCGCACTGAAGCGCAAGGGCGTGAAGGACAAACTCGCTCCGCCTGCCAGATAGGGCCCGTCGAGCGAGACCAGACCCGTGACCGCCGCACGGGCATCGGCCTGCGCGAGGGTCGCCCTGAGGCGCGGGAAACCACCGCCACCCAGCGCCAGCGCACCAGAAAGACGCAGCGTGCTCGCATACGGATCATAGACGATGTCGGCATCGCTCAGCGCGGCGTTGAGTCCCGATCGCGATGTCATGGTGATCCGGCTAATCCGAACGGGCCCGTCACTTCGCCAGCCGAAACGCACCGCGCCATCGATAGACTCGCCCGCCGCCACCCCGGCTTTCGCCAGCGCCTGGACCAACGGACCTACCGGCGTGCCCGCCGCAACCTCGCCGAATCGGGCGATCGCCTCCAGCCTGGCCGGGGCGATGACGACATTCTCAGCATCGAGATACCCACCCGGCGCGATGTCCAGACCCTTGCCGAGTTTGTAGTCGCCACCAAAGCGGAGCCGAGCGCCCGATCCTTCGGCGCTCGCGAACCGACCGGTATCGATCTTCACATGGCCCAACGTCTCAACCGCAGTCCCGACAAAGCCGATCGATCCGACCAGCGATTCAACCCTGACCAAAGGATGCGAAACCGCCGCCGTCGCCAATTGTACATCGCCCTTCCAACGCTCCAGCCCCGCCCCCAACGCGACGGCCACGTTCGCGCCAAGCATCATGGCCTTCGCATTTCCGCACGTCACTGCGCCCGCCCGGACGGGCCCTTGCAACGATGGCGCCGCCTTGCTGACCCCGATCGCCATGGCGGCCGAAGCGCGCTCCACGAAACAACCACCAAAATTCAGCCGTTCGGACACCGCCGCCAGATTGCCCCTGAAACCATCGTTCAATCGCCCGCGCCCGCTCAGCTTGAGCCCGACCAGACCCTGCGGCGTCTCCAGCCGCATCCGCGCATCCGCCACGTCCACATCGAGCGCAGGCAAAGAGAAGGGCTTCCCGCTAGATGCGGGCATCAACCTATCAATCGCACCCAGCGACAATTTCCCATCGATCAATTTTCCACGCAGCCGCACATGCCCGGCGCGCACCGCATTCACGCTGGCACCGGAAAATCCCAGTCCGGTGCGCAATTCCACCCAGTCCGCCACCAGATCGGGTCGCGCCGGATCACCGATCACGACGTTGGTCAGCCGTTGATGCCCCAGCCCCAATTCGGCGATGTCATAGGTTGCCAGCACATTGTGGCCGGCAAGATAGCGATGGACATAGCCCCTCGCGATCGGTTTGCGTTGCGTCCACAGCACGATCAAAGCAATCAGCAACGCCAGTGCGATCATCGCGATGATCTCCGCGCCCCGCCCCAATCGCGGCAGGCGGCGACGTCGCGCAATCATCTCGTCGCCATTCGTCGTCACGCCGTCAGTCACTCCCGAATGCCGCCAGCATAGGGGCGGAGGCACGCCATGCAATTGCGCGCATCGGTAAGCATGCGTAATCCTCGAGATCGATGAGCGTTCCCGAACACGACATGGCCGGCCACCGCGCCCGCTTGCGCCAACGCCTTGCCGAGACTGGCGGCGACGGCTTGCTCGATCACGAACTGATCGAATATCTTTTGGCGCTGGCCATTCCGCGCCGCGACACGAAGCCGCTGGCCAAGTTGCTGCTCAAGGAATTCGGAGGCATCGGCGGACTTCTCACCGCCGATCCGGAAGCCTTGTCCCGCGTACCCGGCATGGGCGACACCTCGATCGCCGCGATCAAGATTGCCCACGCCGCCGCAATCCGTCTGGTCAAGGCGGAAGTCGCCGAGCGCCCTGTCCTCGCCAACTGGCAATCCTTCCTCGATTACCTCCGCGCAGACATGGCGCACCACCCGATCGAACGCGTCCGCGTGCTGCATCTCAACACCCGTAACATGCTGATCCGCGACGAATTGATGAGCGAGGGTTCGATCGACCAGGCCGCCGTCTACGTCCGGGAGGTTATTCGCCGCGCGATCGATCTCGGCTCGGCGGCGATCATCCTGGTCCACAACCACCCGAGCGAAGACCCCGCCCCAAGCCGCGCCGACATCGGCCTGACCCGCAATATCATCGATGCCGGCAAGCACCTCAACATCGCGGTGCACGATCACATCATCATCGGCACTGGCGGCCATGCAAGCTTGCGGGCGATGGGGCTGATCTGACCATCAGAAAACCGTCGCCCCCCAAAGGTCCGGCTGACATCGACTTGCCTTGCGCCAGAGCGAGCACAGCGATCATTACGGTATTGGCAACACGAAAATCTTTCAACATGATTGTTCTTCGATAGATATTCTATCGAATCCCGATCAATGCTTTCGCATCGAACACGGGGATTTGCCTATATTGACGATCGTTTTGCCGGATTGTCGATTTCGCTTCGGTTTGTAGCCTTGCCCCGTCCCTGCTAACGCCCGGATCATCGCGAATCAGCCAAGGTATTGCCTTCGTTTTCGCCCAGCTTTGAGGATTCAGCATGATCCCGCGTTACTCCCGCCCCGCAATGGCCGCGCTTTGGACGCCAGAGGCCCGCTTCCGCATCTGGTTCGAAATCGAAGCACACGCCACCGATGCGCTCGCCGAACTCGGCGTCGTGCCCAAGGAAGCAGCCGCCGCCTTGTGGGCGTGGTGGAACACCAACCCGAAGATCGATGTCGCCGCGATCGACGCGATCGAGGCGGTGACCAAGCATGACGTGATCGCTTTTTTGACCTGGGTCGCGGACAATGTCGGCGAACATTCCGGAGAGAATTGGGCGCGCTTCATGCATCAGGGCATGACCTCGTCGGACGTGCTCGACACCTGCCTGTCGGTGCAACTCGCCCAAGCCAGCGACATCCTGCTCACCGATCTGGATGCGTTGCTCGCCGCGCTCGAACGCAAGGCGCGCGAACACAAGCTCACCCCGACGATCGGGCGCAGCCACGGTATCCACGCCGAGCCGGTGACCTTCGGCCTGAAACTGGCCCAGGCCTATGCCGAGTTCGCCCGCAATCGCGCGCGACTCGTCGCGGCACGGGAAGATATCGCCACCTGCGCCATCTCCGGCGCGGTCGGCACCTTCGCCAATATCGATCCCGCGGTCGAAGCGCATGTGGCGGCCAAGATGGGACTTGCCATCGAACCCGTCTCCACGCAGGTCATTCCGCGCGATCGCCATGCGATGTATTTTGCGACGCTGGGCGTCATCGCATCGTCGATCGAACGCCTCGCCACGGAAGTCCGTCACCTCCAGCGCACCGAGGTTCTCGAGGCGGAGGAATATTTTTCGCCCGGTCAGAAGGGCTCGTCGGCGATGCCGCACAAGCGCAATCCGGTGCTGACCGAGAACCTCACCGGCCTTGCGCGCATGGTCCGTGGCTATGTCACACCCGCGCTGGAGAATGTCGCCCTTTGGCACGAGCGCGACATCAGCCACTCTTCGGTCGAGCGCTACATCGGACCAGATGCGACGATCACGCTCGATTTCGCGCTTGCCCGCCTGACCGGCGTGATCGACAAGTTGCTCGTTTACCCGGCACGGATGGAAAAGAACCTCAACAAGATGGGTGGCCTCGTCCACTCGCAGCGCGTGCTGCTGGCGCTCACGCAGGCCGGCGTGTCGCGCGAAGATTCCTATCGCCTCGTCCAGCGCAACGCGATGCAGGTGTGGGATTCGGACGGCGCGCTGTCGCTGATGGAGTTGCTCAAGGCTGATCCGGAAGTCACCGCGGCGCTGTCGGTGGCAGAGATCGAAGACAAGTTCGATCTCGGATATCATTTGAAGCACGTGGATACGATCTTCGCCCGCGTGTTCGGCGCGACCTAAAATCACCTGCAAAATTCGCCAACCGTAACAAAAGTGCAAAAATTGCATCTGCAGTTGCGCGTAACAATATTGCGTGTGCGCGAAATAATCCTATTTCGGCCGTACCGGACTTATCCGGCACTCTCGGAGACTATCCATGCGCAATTTCGAAGCCGTCGTCAGCGGAATGCTGGCCATTGCGGCTCAGGCGCTGGTGGTCGGGGCGATTTTCGCCTTGTGATCCATCGGCCAACCCGCCCCTTTTGAAAAACCGGAAGGGGCGGACACGGCTGGCACGGTCCACGATTTTCCACATACCGCCAACCATCATCCTGAGATCGTTTCAGGATCAATGCGCGTCAGACACCCTGTAGGACGCCGTATTTGGGTCCAGCCGTCGCGAATGGATGCTGAAATACGTTCAGCATGACGGCGCGTTGATCCTCAGCTCCAGGCGCTCTTCATCTTCTGAAAAAAGCCCTCGCTCTGCGGATTGCACTCGCCCGTTTCGGTCGCGCGGAACTGTTCGAGCAGATCCTTCTGCTTGGATGAAAGCTTGGTTGGCGTCTCCACCTCAAGCCGGATTACCAAATCGCCCCGCCCGCGCCCTTGCAACACTGGCATCCCCGCTCCGCGCTGGCGCAATTCGCGACCCGACTGCGTCCCGGCCGGAATCTTGATATGATGACTTACCCCGTCAGGTCCCGGGATGTCGATCTCGCCGCCCAAGGACGCCGTCGTAAAGCTGATCGGCGCGCGCGCGAACAGGGTCGTGCCTTCGCGCTCGAAAATCGAATGCCGCGCCACATGCAGGAAGATATAGAGATCGCCCGCCGGAGCCCCGCGCGCGCCCGCCTCGCCCTCGCCCGTCAGGCGAACGCGCGTGCCCTCATCCACGCCGGGCGGAATGTTGACGGTCAGCGTCTTGGTCTTCTCGATCCGCCCCTCACCGTGGCATGTGCCACACGGATCGGCGATCACCTGACCCGCGCCGTGGCACGATGGGCAGGTCCGCTCGACCACGAAGAAGCCCTGTTGCGCGCGCACCTTGCCGTGGCCGCCGCACGTCGCGCACCCCTTGGCGGCAGTGCCGGGCTTGGCGCCAGTACCGCTGCACGTATCGCACTGCGCGGATACATCGACGGTGATCTCGGTCGATTTGCCCTGAAACGCGTCCTCCAGCGTAATCTCCATGTCGTAGCGCAAATCCGCGCCACGCCGCGGGCCACGCGCACCCGCGCGCTGCCCGCCCATGAATTCGCCAAAGATGTTCTCGAAAATGTCACCGAAGTCGCCAAAGCCCGCGCCCTGCCCGCCACCGCCGCCATTGTTGCGGAACGCGTCATGACCAAAGCGATCATAGGCCGCACGTTTCTGCGGATCCTTCAGGCAATCATAGGCTTCGCTGATCGCCTTGAAGCGACCTTCCGCATCCTTGCACCCGGCATTCTTGTCCGGGTGATATTTCATTGCCAACTTGCGGTACGACGCCTTGATCGTCGCGTCGTCCGCGGTGCGCTGGATTTCGAGCAGTTCGTAGAAATCGATTTCGGTGGTCATCTTAATAGCCCTCTCCCCGCTTGCGGCGAGAGGGTTGGGAGAGGGGCAGTCACGAATGCTGCACCCTCTCCAAGGCCCCCCTCCCCGACCC
>NZ_JANYEK010000154.1 GCF_025363195.1 Sphingomonas sp. | reverse complement strand
GCCATGTGCGTCGGACTTGGCCCAGACGATGAACACGTCGGCGATCGGCGCATTGCTGATCCAGGTCTTGGCACCGGAGATGACGTAACCATTATCGGTTTTCTTTGCCCGCGTGGTCATGCCACCGGGGTCGGATCCGGCGTCCGGTTCGGTCAGGCCGAAACAGCCGATATATTCGCCGGTGGCCAGCTTCGGCAGATATTTCATCTTCTGCTCTTCCGAGCCGTAGGCGTAGATCGGGTACATCACGAGGCTGGACTGGACCGACATCATCGATCGGTAGCCGGAATCGACCCGCTCGACCTCGCGCGCGACCAGCCCATAGGCGACATAGCTGGCGCCCACGCCGCCATATTGTTCTGGCACGGTCGGTCCGAGCAGGCCGAGTTCACCCATCTCGCGGAAGATCGATACATCGGTCGTCTCGTTCGCGAACGCATCGATGATGCGCGGCGCGAGTTTCTCGTCGGCATAAGCGCGCGCGGTGTCGCGGATCATGCGCTCGTCGTCTTCCAGCTGATCGTCCAGCAGGAAGGGGTCCGCCCAGTCGAATTGGCCCATGCCGCTCATGATGTTCTCCGAATATTTCGGGCGGCGTTGCCACCCGTGCAGTTAAAGGTCCAGCACCCGATCGTCGAAAAGACCGAATGCGAGGGTGGAGGCATAGAATGCGACGGCGCGATCGCGCGGCATCGTGCTAGCCCATTTGCGCATGTCGAACGCGGCATTCTGCAGCGCCATCAGTGCCTGCGCCGCGACCAGCGCATCGACCGGACGGATCGATCCTTCGGCGATGCCGTCGCTCATCGTACCGGCATAGCGGCGGGCGATGCGGTTCGACCGGTCGATCATCGTATTGCGCACGCGATGCGGCAGGCCGGACAGCGCGGTGGTGCGCAGCAATGGCCCACGTTCGGAAAACTGCACGTCGAGCAGGGTTGCGATGCTGCTCGAAAGGCGCTGCCACTGGCTTCCCCCGCGCGCATCGGCAAGATGCTGGGCGTCGGCAATCGTATCGAAGCTGCGTTTGTAGCAGGCGATGACGAGTTCGTCCTTGGCATCAAGGTGATGGTAGAAGCTGCCCTTCGTGACGTTCAGTTCCGACGCGATCTTCTGGACCGACGCGCCGCGATAGCCGAGCTGGTTGATCAGGCGCGTCGCGGCGAGCAGGAATGAGGCGCGGCCCGGTTCGGACGCGGCATGATCGAGGTCGATCAACTCAGGCGACCAGGTCGCACCCGGTGCGGCGATGCCGTGTTCGAACACATCCATCAGCCGCGCCTCAATCCGGGCGAACTGATCCGGTTCGTAGCGCGTCAACCAGATCGGCAGCCAGAATGTGTTTTCGAGCAAGACGTGCGCCCGCGCGCCGCGCAGATCGGTTTCGGCGCGCGAGCGGGCCGGTCCCCATAGGGTACGGGTCTTGCGGAACACCTCGCGCCAGCCGGTCATCAACTGGCCGAGGGCGGGTTCCTCCATCGCGCGCAGATCGGACAAGACGGCGAACGCGGTTTCTTCGCCGCGCTGGATCGCGGCGAGCCGCTGCATGTTGATCGACAGGTATTTGGCGACGCGCGCCTGCGGTGTCGTTTCCGTCAGCGCCTCATCCAGCATCGCCTGCAACCGTTCGAGCGTATTCTCGAAACAGGCGGTGGCGAGGTCTTCCTTGCGCTTGAAATAATAGGTTACGCTGGTCGTGTTGAGGCCGACGCGGCGCGCGACATCGGCGAACGTCATGCCTTTCGCGCTTTGCTCGTTGATCGCCTGCGCGGCGGCGGCGAGGATCGCATCGCGCTTGGCGCGAAAACGCTTCGTGCCGCCTTCTTCGTCGGGGAGTTGTACCTGCGAGGTCGCCATGACGGATAGGTCTACCAAGTTCCTTTAGAAGAAACAGTCTTTTTTCTGGGGCAAACTTCATCCGTAATTTATGCCATGCGAGCGCTTTACCGAAAACGCGGTACGGTCTAACGACCATTTCAAACGAGCTTGATGGAGAGCAATGATGGATTTCACGCTGAGCGAGCGCGAGACGTATTTCCGGGATCGGGTGCGCGATTTCGTCGACCAGAATATTCGTCCCAGGCAGCATGAGTATGACGAACAGTCGCACGCTGGCGAGCGCTGGAAAGTCATCCAGGTGATCGAGGATATGAAGGCCAAGGCTAAGGAGGCAGGCCTATGGAATTTCTTCATGCCGCCGCATTCCGGGCAGACCCATGTCGACGACAGTTTCGAATTCGAGGGCACGCAGCTCACCAATCTCGAATACGCCTTGTGCGCCGAGGAGATGGGCAAGGTCGGCTGGGCCTCCGAAGTGTTCAACTGTTCCGCGCCGGACACCGGCAACATGGAAGTTTTCCATCGCTACGGCACGCGCGAGCAGAAAGAGCGCTGGCTGCGACCGCTGATGAACGGCGAGATCCGCTCGGCCTTCCTGATGACCGAGCCGGCCGTCGCCTCGTCCGATGCGACGAACATCGAAACCAGCATGGTGCGCGACGGCGACGATTACGTCATCAACGGCACGAAATGGTGGTCGTCTGGCGTCGGTGATCCGCGCTGCAAGATCGCGATCGTGATGGGCAAGACCAGCACGGAAGCCTCGCGGCACAGCCAGCAGAGCCAGATCCTGGTGCCGATGGATGCGCCAGGCGTGACGATCAAGCGCATGCTTTCGGTCTATGGATACGATCATGCGCCGCACGGGCATGGCGAAGTGGTGCTGGAAAATGTCCGTGTTCCGGTCGAGAACGTGCTGCTGGGTGAAGGGCGCGGATTCGAGATCGCGCAGGGAAGGCTCGGGCCGGGCCGCATTCACCATTGCATGCGCACGATCGGCGTGGCGGAAACCGCGATCGAGGCGATGGCCAAGCGGCTGTTGACCCGCGTGGCGTTCGGCAAGCGCATCGCCGATCATTCGGTGTGGGAGGAGCGCATCGCACGCGCCCGGATCGACATCGAGATGACGCGGCTGTTGTGCCTGAAGGCCGCCGACATGATGGATCGTGCGGGTAACAAGAGTGCGCAGATGGAAATCGCTATGATCAAGGTGCAGGCACCGCTGATGGCGCTGTCGATCCTCGACGATGCGGTGCAGGCGCATGGCGGCGGCGGCGTGTCGGGCGATTTCCGCTTGGCACATGACTGGGCGGCGATGCGGACGTTGCGCTTCGCCGATGGTCCGGACGAAGTGCACAACCGTGCGATCGCACGCCATGAGTTTGGGAAATATGCGGACTTGCCGGCGGCAGTGGCGGCGAAGGAAGCGGTGCGACGGTGATGTGCGCCCTCACCCCGCTGGCGGGGAGAGGGCAGGCGAGGCGAAGCCGAAGTCGGGAGAGGGGCAGTGCGGTGAGGACGGTAGGAAACACTGCCCCTTTCCCCGGCCCTCTCCCCGCAAGCGGGGAGAGGGAGATATAATGAAAGCAGCCGTTCTTTACGCACCGAAGACCGACCTGGTGATCGAGGACATCGCCGTGTCCGATCCCGGCCCGCGCGAGGTGCTGATCCGTACCGTCGCGTGTGGGGTATGCCGGTCCGATCTGCATTTCATCGACGGGGCTTTCCCGCATCCGATGCCAACCGTGCCGGGGCATGAGGCGGCGGGCATCGTCGAGGCGGTCGGGTCCGATGTCGGGCATTTGAAGGTCGGCGATCATGTCATCACCTTCTTCACGGTGTTCTGCGGATCGTGCGAGATGTGCATGAGCGGACGACCGAGCCTGTGCGTCGACCCCTCGACGCGGCGACCCAAGGGCGCACCGTCGCGGCTGAGCCTGAAGGACGGTACGCCGCTGGCGCCGTTCCTGAACCTGTCGGCTTATGCTGAAATGATGCTGGTGCATGAGAATGCCTGCGTCGCGATATCGAAGGAGATGCCGCTGGATCGTGCCGCTTTGCTGGGCTGCGCGGTGATCACTGGTGCGGGGGCGATCTTCAACGACAGTCGCTTGCGCCCGGGGGAGACGGTGGCGGTGATCGGGTGCGGCGGGATCGGCCTCGCGGCGATAAACGCGGCGAAGATCGCGGGCGCGGGTGCGATCATCGCGATCGATCCGGTGCCGGAAAAGCTCGAACTGGCCAAGAAGCTCGGCGCGACGCACGGCCTGGACGCCATGGACCCCGACATCACCAAGAAGGTCATCGCGATGACCGATGGCGGTGTGAATTATGCGATCGAGGCAGTTGGTCGATCGAACACGGCGGAACTGGCCTGGAACATCCTGCGACGGGGCGGGACTGCGACGATCCTGGGCATGATCGCGCCGGGCAACAGCGTGAGCATTGCCGGACCAACCTTCCTGACGGGAAAGAAACTGCAAGGATCGTTGCTCGGATCGACGCGTTTTCCGATCGATATGCCGCGCTTGGTCGAGATGTATCTCGACGGACGACTCGATCTCGACACGATGGTCGCCGAGCGGATCAAGCTGGCCGATGTGAATACGGCGATGGCGAAGTTGCGGACCGGCGATACGGTGCGTTCCGTGCTCGAGTTTGCGTGATGACCACGGATTTCTCCCCTCAGACGATCGCGGTGCCGGAAAAAGATCGGCTCGACGAGGCCAAGCTGACCGCGTGGATGGAGGCCAATGTCGCGGGATTTCAGGGGCCGTTGCGCTATTCGAAATTCGCCGGTGGGCAATCCAACCCGACGTTCAAGATTTCGGCGCCATCGGGAGACTATGTGCTGCGGCGCAAACCGTTCGGTCATCTGCTGCCATCGGCGCATGCGGTGGACCGGGAATATCGGGTCATTTCTGGGCTATATCCGACCGGCTTTCCCGTCGCGCGACCTTATGGTGTGTCCACCGATCCGGATGTGGTCGGGACCGACTTCTATGTCATGAGTTTCGCCGATGGGCGCAATCTGTGGGACGGGACGCTGCCGGATTACACGCCGGCCGAGCGCACCGGCATCTACGATGCGATGTGCGATACGCTGGCGGCGCTGCACAACACCGATCACGTGGCGGCCGGGTTGGGCGAATATGGTCGGCCGGGCAATTATTTCGAACGGCAGGTGGCGCGCTGGACCAAGCAATACCGAGCGTCCGAGACGGAGCATATGGAGGTGGTCGAGCGGCTGATCGACTATCTCGGGCGGACGGTGCCGGAACAGACGCGCGTTTCGGTGGTGCATGGCGACTTCCGCATCGACAACATGATCTTTCATAAAACTGAGCCGCGCGTCATCGCGTTGCTGGACTGGGAGCTGTCCACGCTCGGCGATCCGCTGGCCGATTTCTCCTATTTCCTGATGAGCTGGGTGACGGAGCCCGAGGGCCGGTCCGGGGTGAAGGGCATGGCCGGGCCGGACACGGGCATCCCGACCATCGAGGACATGGTTGCGCGCTATTGCGCGGCGACCGGGCGGGACGGGCTGCCGGACCTGAACTGGTATTTCTCGTACAATCTGTTTCGGCTGACCGGCATCGTTCAGGGCATCAAGAAGCGCATCGTCGAGGGCACGGCGTCGAGCGCGCAGGCGGAGAAGTCTGCGGCTGGGGTATACCGGTTGGCCGATGCCGCATGGGATTTCGCGGTGAAGGCCGGGGCTTGAGTTCATCCCCCTCCCGCAAGCGGAAGGGGGATATAAGGAGAAGAGAATGTCGCTGTTCGATCTTACGGGCCAGATTGCCATCATTACCGGGTCGACCAAGGGCATCGGCAAGGCGAGCGCGTTCGAGATGGCGGAGCACGGGGCGAAGGTCGTCATCTCCAGCCGTAAACAGGATGCTTGCGACGCGGTCGCCGCCGAGATCAACACGAAATATGGCGATGGCACGGCGATCCCGGTGGCGGCCAATATCTCCGACAAAGCGGGCCTGCAGCATCTGGTGGATGAGACGCGCGCTGTGTTCGGGCGTATCGACGTGCTGGTCTGCAATGCCGCGTCCAACCCCTATTATGGTCCGCAGGCGGGAATTTCGGACGAGCAGTTCCGCAAGATCCTCGACAACAATATCGTCTCCAATCACTGGCTGATCGCGATGGTCGCGCCGGAGATGCGGGCGCGGAAAAGCGGATCGATCGTCATCGTATCATCGATCGGCGGCTTGCGCGGATCGACGATGATCGGGGCGTATTGCATCTCCAAGGCTGCCGACATGCAGCTGGCGCGCAACCTGGCGCACGAATTCGGGCCGGACAATGTTCGCATCAATTGCATCGCGCCGGGGCTGATCCGTACCGATTTCGCCAGGGCATTGTGGGAAGACCCCGAGCGGATCAAGGCGGCGAACGAGAGCGTGCCGCTGCGCCGCATCGGCGTGCCGGAGGAGATTGCCGGCGCGGTGGTGTTCCTGGCCAGCCCGGCGAGCGCATTCATGACCGGCCAGTCGATCGTGATCGATGGCGGCGTGACGATTTAGGAGAGACGCAATGGCAAGGTTCACGGGCAAATCGATTATCGTCACGGGCGCCGGATCGGGCATCGGGCGCGCGGCGAGCCTGTTGTTCGCGAGTGAAGGCGGACAGGTATTATGCGCCGACATCTCCGATGCAGCGGAGGAAACCGCCGCCCTCATCGGCAAGGCAGGCGGGATCGCGCACGGCATCAAGATGGACGCAGGCAAGGAACAGGACGTGATCCGCGCAATCAACGTCGCATGCGAATATTATGATGGGCTGGACGTGATGTTCGCCAATGCCGGGATTTCGGGCGGGATGGCCAATATCTTCGACACCGACGTCGCGTTGATAACCGAGGTGCTGCGCGTGAACCTGATCGGGCCGTATCTGGCGATCAAGCACGCCGCACCGAAGATCGCCGAGCGTGGGGGCGGCGCGATCGTGCTGACCGCATCCGTCGCGGGCATCCGGTCGGGTGCGGGATCGCCCGCTTATTCGGCATCCAAAGCGGGCGTCATCAATCTGGCAATGGTTTCAGCGCAGCAGCTTGCCGGATCGAACGTGCGCGTCAACGCGATCTGCCCTGGCCTGACAGAAACGGGCATGACCAAGCCGACGTTCGATTATGCGCGCGAGGCGGGCAAGATGGAGAAGGTTGGGCGGCTCAATCCACTCAGGCGCGGCGCGCAGCCGGAGGAACTGGCCAAGGTGGCGGCGTTTCTGGCTTCCGACGATGCGAGCTATGTCAATGGACAGGCGCTGGCGGTGGATGGTGGCCTGTCGTCGAGCCATCCGGTGACGCGTCAGGAATATGGCAAGACCGCCGTCTGATATCGCCTGGCGGTCCACCCGGTTTATATGGAATTAACCAGATTCGATTACGGCGATCGTTATGATCGCCCCGAATCTGGACAGCCTCGCCCCAGCCCAGGGTGTTGCATTACGACAGGGTTTGCTGTGGAGCGCGATCGATCGCTCGCAATTGCTGATCGAGTTCGAACTCGACGGCCATGTGTCCTGGGCGAACGATCGTTTTCTTGAGGCGATGGGTTATCGCCTGGATGAAGTTGTTGGGCAGCATCACCGCATGTTCTGCGAGCCAGGGTACGCGCGTTCCACCGCCTATCATGAATTCTGGCACAAGCTCGGGCGCGGCGAGTTCGATATCGGCGAATATAAGCGCGTCGGTCGCGATGGTCGGGCGGTATGGCTGCGGGCGAGCTACAACCCGATTACCGATCTCGACGGGCGACCGTGCAAGATTTTGAAGGTTGCGAGTGACGTGACCAGCGAGACGCTGGTAGCGGGCGAGGCGATGGCGCGGCTGAACGCGATCGACCTGTCGCAATCGGTGATCGAATTCGACCTGACCGGCCGAGTGCTGGCGGCAAACGACAATTTCCTCCGCCTGTTCGGCTATCATCGCGAAGAAGCGGTCGGCGCACATCACCGGATATTCTGTGACCCCGATTATGTCCAATCGCAGGATTATCGCGACTTCTGGCATAAGCTGGGCAGGGGTCGGTTCGACACCGGGCGATATTCACGCGTGACGCGTGACGGTCGCGTGGTATGGTTGCAGGCGACGTACACGCCGATCCTCGACGCCGCCGGCATGCCCGTAAAGGTGGTGAAGTTCGCCACCGACGTGACGGAGGAGGTCGCGCTGGCCGCGGAAGTACGCGCGCGGCTCGCCGATAGTCAGGCGTTCCGTGAGGAGGCCCATGCGCGGCGGGCCGAGGTAGAGACGATTCTGTCGCGGCTGACCGAAGTGGTCGAGACGATCGCGGGCATTGCGACACAGACCAATCTTCTCGCGCTCAACGCCACGATCGAGGCGGCGCGTGCGGGGGATGCGGGCCGGGGCTTCGGCGTAGTCGCGCAGGAGGTGAAGAAGCTGGCCGCTGACACCCGCGTGGCGACCGCTGCGGCCCGCAGCTTGATCACGGGCTAATCGCGCAGACGCATCAGCCCTTCCTGGGCTACGCTGGCGACCAGGCGACCGTCACGACTGAATATCTGGCCGCGATTGAAGCTGCGCGCATGCCCCGCCCAAGGGCTGTCGCAGGCATAAAGCAGCCAGTCGTCGACGCGAAAATCCTCATGGAACCAGAGCGAATGGTCGAGGCTGGCGCTCTGCAAATTGTGCGTCATCCAGTTGACGCCGTGCGGAAGCGTTCCCGTGCCGAGCAATGCCATGTCCGAGGCATAAGCGAGGATCGCACGGTGCATCGCCGCATCGTCCCCGATCGGCGCGCAGATGCGGAACCAACTGCTTTGGCGAGGCTCGGTCTTTTCCGGTTTCAGGAAATCGCGCGGGGCCACCGGCCTGATCTCGATCGGGCGGGGGCGGGTGAAGTGGGCACGGAAGCGTTCGGGAATGGCATCGACCATATTCGCGCGGACCTCGACATCGGACTTGAGATCTTCCGGTGGTGGCACGTCCGGCATCGCATCCTGGTGATGCAGGCCGGCTTCTGGCGTTTGCAGCGAACAGGCCATGTTCAGGATCGGCTGCCCCTTCTGCATCGCGATGACGCGGCGGGTGGCGAAGCTCTTGCCGTCGAAATCGCGCACGACGCGGAACAGGATCGGGTAATCATCATTGCCCGGTCGCATGAAATAGGCGTGCAGCGAATGCGCGATCTTGGGTGCTTCCGTGGAGCGCTGCGCAGCCTGTAACGCCTGGGCAATCACCTGACCGCCGAACACGCGGCCATAGCCATTGGTGGTGCGTTTGCCGCGATAGAGATCCGTGTCGATTTCCTCGACGTCCAGCAGATTGCAGAGATCGGCGGTGAGGGCTTCAGGTGTTGGGGTTTCCGTCATCGGCATTCCTTAGATCCTCCCCGGACCCAGGAGGGGGACCGTTCGCGCTCGTTGCGCGAAGGGTGGAGGGGGATTGCCGCGCGTGCAACCCCGTGTAGCTCGCCCCCTCCGCCATGCTGCGCATGCCACCTCCCCGTGCCGGGGAGGAATTCAGCTCAATACCCCGACGCGCTCGCCAGCTTGTCGGCATGGAAGTTCGCGTCGCCGAACATTTCGGCCAGGATGCGGGCACGCTTCATGTAGAAGCCGATATCATATTCGTCGGTCATGCCGATGCCGCCGTGCATCTGCACGCTTTCCTGCACCGACAGGGTGGTCGCGAGCGCTGTCATCGCTTTCGCGACGGAAACCGCCTGGTCTGCCCGGTCACTACCTTCGTCGAGAAGCTGTGCGGCCTTGAGCACGGCCGCGCGGGCGACTTCCATCTCGCTATACAGATGCGCGGCGCGGTGTTGCAGCGCCTGGAAGCTGCCGATCGTCACGCCGAACTGCTTGCGGTCCTTGAGGTAAGCCACCGTCATGTCCATCGCGCCGCCGCCGACGCCGAGCAATTCGGCCGAGGCACCGGTGCGGCCAGCGCGGAGCAGGCGGTTCAGCGGGTCGCTACCGGCATCGATTTCGCCGATGACCGCGTCGGAATCGACCTCGACGCCATCGAATTCGATCCGGGCAGCGATGCTCGAATCCGCGAGGCGTTCCGGGGTGGCGGTGAGACCTGCGGCGTTGCGATCGACCGCGAACAGTGTGATGCCGTCCGTATCGCTCGCCGATCCGGCGGTGCGCGCAGCGACGATCAGCAGATCGGCGATGTGGCCGTGGGTAACGAACTGCTTCCTGCCGGACAGCTTGAAGCCGTTGCCCGAGCGTTCGGCCTTGAGCGAGATGACGTCGCGATGCTTCGCGCCCTCATCGATGGCGAGCGCCGCGACGGTGTCGCCCGAAAGGATGCCGGGGAAGTATTTCGCGGCGTGTGCGCTGCCCTTCAGCGCCTCGACCGCCGCGACGGCGGTGGTAAGGAAGGGGGAGGGCGAAAGGTTGCGGCCTATCTCCTCCAGCACGATGCCCGCCTCGACATGGCCGAGCCCCAGACCATTATCGGATTCGCCGATCAGGATGCCGGTGAAGCCCATTTCGGCGAAAGACTTCCACAGATTGCGCGACAATCCAGCTTCGTCCTTGCTGTCGCGAAGCGCGCGCAGGTGACTGACCGGGGCATGTTCGGCGATGAAATCCTTCGCGGTGTCGCGCAGCATCGTCTGTTCGTCGTTGAGGTAGAGGGGCATTCGTTCTTCCTTCTTGTCCTCTCCCCTTTTGGGGAGAGGGTAGGGGAGAGGGGCAGTCTTTCCTTACCGGCCCTAGATGGGTTGTTAGCGGACTGCCCTCTCCCAACCCTCTGCCCCGAGGGGAGAGGGTTTCTAGTCACGCGCTGGGCAGATCGAGGATGCGCTTGGCGATGATGTTGAGCTGGACTTCACTCGTCCCGCCCTCGATCGAATTCGCCTTGGTGCGCAGCCATGCGCGCGGCGTGCTGCCGCCGTTCGATCGGTCGCTGTCCCATTCCAGCGCCTCGGAGCCGCCCGAGGACATCATCAATTCATAGCGGCTCTTGTTCAGCTCGGTGCCGTAATATTTCATCATGCTCGGCTGGGCGGGGTGGGCGCGACCGGCTTTCAGTTCGTCGATGAAACGCTCGCTCATCATACCGAATGCTTTCGAGCGCACCTCGAACAGGGCGATGCTGGCGCGGAGCAACGGGTCTGCCAGTTTTCCATCATGGTCCAGCCCGATGGTCGCGATCGCACCGTCGATCAGCGGGTTGCCACCGGTCGAGGCGAGGCCCATGCCGGAGATCATCTCGCGCTCGTGACCAAGCAGATATTTGGCGACGTCCCAGCCCCTATTCTCTTCATAGACGCGGTTTTTCTTGGGCACGCGGACGTTGTCGAAGAAGGTTTCGCAGAACGGCGAATTGCCGGAGATCAGCAGGATCGGCTTGGTCGACACGCCGGGCGAGGCCATGTCGAACAGCACGAAGCTGATGCCGCCCTGCTTGCTGGTCTTGTCGGTGCGGACGAGGCAGAAGATCCAGTCGGCCTTGTCGGCATAGCTGGTCCAGACCTTCTGGCCGTTGATGACGTAATCATCGCCGTCGCTCTCCGCCGAGGTAGCGAGGCTGGCGAGATCGGACCCGGCATTGGGCTCGCTGTAACCCTGGCACCAGCGGATTTCGCCACGTGCGATTTTCGTCAGATGATCGAGCTTCTGGTCCTCGGTGCCGTATTTGAGCAATGCTGGCCCGAGCATCGAGATGCCGAAACTGTTGAGCGGGTTGCGCGCGCGGATGGCGGCCATTTCCTCGCGCAGGATCTTGGTTTCGGCAGGCGACAGACCACCGCCGCCATACGCCCTGGGCCAGTCGGGCACGGTCCAGCCGCGCGACGCCATCGCGTCCATCCAAGACTTCTGCGGAGGCGTGAGCATGGATTGATCGCGACCGCCCCATACGGCGTCCTTTTCGGAGCGGAGGGGCTCGCGCATTTCCGGCGTGCAGTTTTCGGCGAGCCAAGCGCGGGTTTCGGTGCGGAATTGGTCGAGGTTGGTGTCGGTCATGTCCATGCTCCGTGAAACTTGGTTGTCACCCCAGCGAAGGCTGGGGTCTCATGGGGTGAGCGGTGCACTCTCCCCGCATGAGACCCCAGCCTTCGCTGGAGTGACTATGGGGTGTTAGCGGTTGAACTTGCCACCGCTCTCGGCCTTGCCCTTGAGCAGTTCGGCAACCGCGAAGCCGTGCTTCTCCAGCCCCGCGACGATCTTCGGCAGGCCTTCCGTATCGGCCCAGAACATCGGACCGCCGCGATAGATCGGCCAGCCGTAACCGTAGATCCACACGACATCGATGTCGGACGCGCGCTGCGCCATCTTCTCTTCTAGGATCAACGCGCCTTCGTTGACCATTGTGTAGAGCGTCTTCTCGATTATTTCCTGATCGGAGATTTCGCGCTTCTGCAGGTTCGATTTGCTGCGGAAATCCTCGATGATCTCGGCCACGCGCGGGGATGGGGTGGGGTTCCGCTTTTCGTCATAATCGTAGAAGCCCTTTTGCGTCTTCTGGCCCCAGCGTCCTTCGGCGGCGAGCGCGTCGCGAATGCTTTCGATGCGGTTGGGGTCGCGATGCCAACCGAT
>NZ_JANYEK010000096.1 GCF_025363195.1 Sphingomonas sp. | reverse complement strand
CATCTGGGCTTTACGCGCGTGATCATTGACCAGATCGTCGACCAGGAACCGGGCGGCGCAGGGGTGCTGCGCGGAAACTGGACATATGCGTTTGACCGCATTTGTAAGCTCCGGATGAAGAACGGCGCCGCCCGCGCCCATGTCGGTTCGGTGCCCCGGAACTACGCGGCGGCGAGGGATTACCGCGGTTAAGAGAGCGAAGGCCGGCGCACAGTCGATCTCAATGGCGGGTTGCGCAGCACCGGCAGTATACGCCTTCGGCCACGATCACATCATGCTGCCGGCACGCTTGCTCACCCCCGACGTCGACGAACGCCATCTCGTTGGTCGCCCGACCTGCAAGGAACGCCGCACCGGCGGAGTGGCTTTCGTTCACGGATAGGCCCGACATATCAAAGCCCGAACTGCATCGGGAGAGATCGGTCCGCATCAGACTGACAATTCACCACAGCCAGAGGCTCGATAATGCCGGAATCTAAACCGCCCGAACAAGCCGCTTATCGGGAAAGATCATTGAGCGCACGCTATGGGCGGTGATCCGGGCCGGTGCCGTCAATGACGATGCTGAGGCAGCCAGATCGATCTACCGCTGGCGATCGAGGGGCTTGCCCGTGCAATCGGCATGCTGGCGTTCCAGAGCGGTGATTTTGCCGACACCGCGCGATATGCGGGTATTCAGCGGGGAGGTGGGCAAGGCGATCCTTCAATCGATGAAGGCATTCAGTGCGAAGGAAAGCGCTGGCGACAATTTCGACTAGAAACTGCACCCGGTCGGCAGGCCGAAGAAGCGACAGCAGAAAGCCGCCACCCTTTCGGGCAGCGGCTTGGCGTTCATCGGAGAATGAACCTTTTAGGCGAAAGTAACCTTCGCGCTGCGGCGACGGTAGCGCATCGAAGCGCCCATCAGGCCGAAGCCTGCGATCATCATGCCCCAAGTCGCGGTTTCAGGGACAGCACCCGCGTTCAATGTTAGATTATCGATAACGACCTGGTTCCCATTGCCAGCGCGGAATATAAAGCTTGTGATGCTGGAAGAGTTGAACGAGTGAAAGGTTGGCCCCGAACGAAGAGTATTAAAGGTATCGGAAAAGACTTGGGTTGAGCCGTTATATCCGATGACAGTAACGGCTTGATCGACAAATGCGGCGGTGAAAAATGCGCTGCCGAGCGTAAAACCGTTTGCCGAAGATACCGTCGCGAGATTGCCAAATCCGTTGTAAATCACGTTCGGCGCAGACACTACGCCAGCGGCATACCCGTCACCACGATTCGCACCGTTGATTACGTACACATCCGTCTAATTGAAACCTTGGTAGCCATTTTGGACTGGGACTCCACTCGCGGAAATATCGTCGAAGGACAAAACGGTTGCGGATGCCGGTGCTGAGACAGCAATCGCGCCTGCGACTGCAACAGTCGAAGTCAGCAGTATTCTAAATATTTTCGTCATTTAAATTGCCCTCATTGCACGCCCAGCGCGCGCTAGGCATCAAGTAAGCAAACTTTGTGCCAGCGACGGATTGTCTGGGCATACAACAGGAAATTAAGGGTCCGACACGGGAAACGTAAAAAATTCTTACACCGTATTAACTATTTGAGAAGCGATTCAGAAAGGAGTGGTGGCAATGGATTAACGAGTGATTTGCGGGTGGCGGGTCGGAAACACCGGACGGCGCACCGACATCGCCGCCGCGTCGTAGGGCCGCTGTAACGCCATCACATCGTCCAGACTGCCGGTCAGCCATCGCCCGTGATCCTCAGGCTTGAGGATCGTGATCATCGCCTTCGGATGGATCGGCGCGACCAGTGCGTTCGGATCGCACGTCACCATCGCGAACCCCCGTGCGGTCCTTGGTGTGCTGCCCGAACCCGGCCACCGCGAACACGGGCTGATCCGTGACCTGAAACCACATCTCCCCGTTCAGCTTCGGCTTTCCGTCGCCCAGGTCGTGCTTGTCGGGCGTCCATTCGCAGAACTCGGTCAGCGGGATCAGGCAGCGCTGATCGGGCTTGGAAAGCGGCTCGCGGACATCGCTTGGCGGGGCGGCTTGCTTGGATTAGGCTATAGCTTCAGCCCCCGCATTGGGTAACCTTGTATCAGCGGAAAGTAGCGTCATGAACGATCGTCAAGCATACGGCGACCACCGATACGTCGTTGATCGGGGATGGAGCGTTCACATCGGCTCCATCAAGCTCGTCCGCTGGCATCGGTTCTGTACGGACGGCGTCCCGGCGGCACCGCCCCGCGGATCGCCTCGGCCGGTGTTGCTCTCAGGCAGTACGGCATTCGTCGGCGGGCTGATAGGGCTGTGCACCTTTGCAGCGACCAGCCTGGTCGCGGCGCAGGTCGGGGCAAAACCGACTTATGCAATCAGTATCCCGGTCCCGCCGGCCATTCGACGTGCGAACAACCCGCGCCCTACATCCGGGCTGATGGAGCGACTTAGGCACCCTGCGGCTGCGACCGCAACGGCGAAGAGCCGAACCGCAACCGCAGCTGTTGCGCTTGTCGACCCGCGCCCGGCCGCGCTCCTCCTAAGCGAAGAGATTGCCCAACAGCGGCCAGATGCACGATCACAGGCGTCGGCCGTGAAGGCCGCGCTCGTCACCGGCGACATGCAGGAATGGGGCGAGGCGGCGTCAGGCGTGCATGGTTTCATCGTAGCCGGATCTCTTCAGACAGACGGCGACAAACAATGCCGCTCGATTTCAGTCCTGACCCGTTCGGCGGCTGGCGATGCCGTGGACCAACAGCGCGCCTGTCTGCGCTGACAGGAGACTATTGGCTTTTTTGAGATCCCCGCTTGCAACGAACGCCGCGCGGTCGCGATTGCCGTTACCGAGCGCGATCCCCGCAAAGACGGACCATCACGTATCTCAATCCGAATGCTTGGCTCCGTCGCCAGCAATGCCCGCCGGTTGTTCATATTTCCAGCCTGTTGCAGCAAACACAGTGTAGCGCTCGCGCCAGGCAGTAACCTCGTTCTGCAGATGAGCGGGTGCTGGTTCTCCCGAGATCACCAAGCGGGCAACATCGTTATCGGGGTGCATCAGCATCTTGTTCGACCCATCGCTGAACCAGACGGGGACCAGCTGATTGCACACGCTGTCGAGAACAGCTGCTGCCAGACCGTTTCCGATTGCATCGCTGTTGGCGAGGACGCGGACGTTGATCGAAACGCCCTCGAAACAGTTCTGGGGCTCGCGCACGAAATTGAGTGACACGAGCAGGCCGGATCGATCCGGACGAGCTTCATCGGGCATGTCCGCCACCCTTCGCCAGGCACAGAACCATGTGCGGCAAATATGGGGGCGGACAGCGTGGATCTCGCAGCCGCGCGGACCTAGGTGACTGCATTGCGTTCCGGCAGGCTTCTTGAATTCCGGCGTATCGACCGTGAGTACGGTGCAGCATGCCGTGCAATCGCCACAGGTGCGATCAGTGAGGACCGGCCCAAGCAGCGTTGTTTCCAAGTCTGTCGCACTGTGCATTCGCAAGTGCCTGCCCCGCGAACCGTCCGAACGCAAGATTTAGGGGCACCGATCCGAGCGGACGGATAGAAAGCAGTTTTTTGGCAAT
>NZ_JANYEK010000086.1 GCF_025363195.1 Sphingomonas sp. | reverse complement strand
CGCGAACGGCCACAGCGCGGAGGAGAACCACGTGTCGAGGACGTCTACGTCCTGATAAATGGCGATCAAGCCATCTGCCTGGCTTTCAAACTGTATCCGGACCGCCTCCCAAGCAGTTTCTGCAACAATGATTTGGTTGATTTCCTTACCGTAATATACGCGAGCCTGCTCGCGAGCTTCTTCTTCGGTCAGCGCAACAAAGTGCTTACCATTTAAGCCAGTTATATCGTCCCGGCCTTTTTCATAACCGATCACAAGTCCAATGCCGGCCTCGGATTTGTTCGGCCCAAACCAGGCCGGAATCCGGTGCCCCCACCAAAGCTGCCGGGAAACACACCACGGCTGGATCCCCTCCATCCAGTTGAAGAACGTCTTCTCCCACGTCTTCGGCACGATCCGAATCGCCCCCGATCGCACGGCCTCGATCGCCGGCTTGGCAAGTGTCGCGGCATCGACATACCATTGGTCGGTCAGCCACGGCTCGATCACCACGCCGGAGCGATCGCCATACGGCGTCTGGATCGTGCGCGGTTCGGATTCCTGTTCCTCCCCGTCCTTGTCGACATGGGCGACGAGGAACCCCTCCGCCTTCAACCGCGCAACCACCGCCTTGCGCGCATCGGCGGTCGACAAACCCAGAAATTCCGCCGGAATAAGCCCATCCGAAACCTGCGTAACCTGCGCTTTGGCATCGAGCATATTGAGCATCTCGCCGGCCTTCATGCCCGCGCGCTTGCCCACCTCGAAATCGTTGAAATCATGCCCCGGCGTAATCTTCACCGCGCCGGAACCCAGTTCCGGATCGGCATGATCGTCGGTGATGATCTTGATGAGGCGACCGGTGATCGGCAGGCGCACGTTCTTGCCCACCAGATGCGTGTAGCGCTCGTCCTTCTCGTTCACCGCCACCGCCATGTCGGCGAGCATCGTCTCGGGCCGCGTCGTCGCCACCTCGATGAAACCGGACCCGTCTTCCAGTGGATAGCGCAGCTTCCAGAACTGCCCCTTGATCTCGCGCGTCTCGACCTCGAGATCGCTGATCGCGGTGCCAAGGCCAGGATCCCAGTTTACCAGCCGCTTGTCGCGGTACAGCAGCCCCTCTTTGTGCAGGTCCACGAACACTTTGAGCACGGCCTTCGAAAAGCCCTCGTCCATCGTGAAGCGTTCGATTTTCCAATCCATCGAACAGCCCAGGCGGCGAAGTTGCTGCGTTATCGTGCCGCCGCTCTCCTCCTTCCATTCCCACACTTTGGCCACGAACTCGTCGCGCGTGAACTCGGTGCGCTTCTGCTGCTTCAGCGCCATATTGCGCTCGACCACCATCTGCGTCGCGATGCCGGCATGGTCGGTGCCGACCACCCATAGGGCATCCTTGCCCTTCAGGCGGGCATGGCGCGTCAGGATGTCCTGCAGCGTGTTGTCCAGCGCATGGCCGATGTGCAGATTACCGGTGACGTTGGGCGGCGGATTGACGATCGTCCACGGCTCCGCACCAGGGCGGTCGGGGCGGAACTGCCCGTTCGCCTCCCAATGCGCGTACCAGCGCGATTCGATTGCGGCGGGGTCGAAGGTTTTAGGGAGTTCGGTCATGAGCTCGGCCATAACCAAGGCCTCTCATTCCGTCACCCCCACCGTGGCAGGGGTGACGCATGGATCACTTCTTCGCGGTATACGTCCCCATCCAGCCCAAAACCTCGCGATACCATTGGCGCGAGTTTTTCGGCTTCAGCACCCAATGATTCTCGTTCGGGTTGACCACGAGCCGCGACGGGATCCCCCGGCGTTGCAGTGCGGTGAAGGTTGCCAGCCCCTGCGTGTAGGGAATGCGGAAATCCTTCTCGCCAGTGATCACCAGCATCGGCGTCTTCCACTGCGCGACGTAATTGACCGGGTTCCACTTTTCGAACGCCTGCGGGTCTTCGAAATACGCCTTGCCGCCATGTTCCCACTCGTCGAACCAGAGTTCCTCGGTTTCGTACGCCATCGCGCGCGCATCGAACACGCCGTCATGCTGCACGATGCACTTGAAGCGATCCGGCCACTGGCCCTCGAACCAGTTCATCATATAACCGCCATAAGATGCGCCGAGCGCACAGGCGTTATCGGCGTCGAGCCAGCCCAACTTGTCCGTCGCCGCTTTCAAGCCCTTCTGCAGATCCTCGAGCGGCCAACCGCCCCAATTGCTGCGGATCGCATCGGTAAACGCCTGGCCGTAACCGGTCGAACCGTGGAAATCGACCGCGACCAGCCCATATCCGGCGCCCGCGAATACCGCCGGATTCCACCGATACGACCAGCTGTTGTTGCTCGACCCCTGCGGCCCACCATGCACCATGTAGGCGATCGGGACTTTTCCGGTGCTGCCATACGGCTTCACCGCATAGCCCCAGACGGTATCGTTGTTCGCGCCCTTGAAGCTGAAGCGCGTGACGGTCGGCATGTCGATTCCGGCCAGCTTGTCGGCGTTGACCGACGTCAGGCGGGTAAGCCGCTTGCCGTCGAGGCGATAGAAATCGTCCGGCGCGGTCAGGCTGTTCATCGCGAAGATCATGCCCTTGGCCGTCGGCACGATGCCGGAAACATGGCCGGCCTGCGTCAGGCGCGTGACCTTGCCGGTCGCCGCATTCACCGCGAAGGCCGGCGTTTCTTGCGTATCGTCGGCGGTGACGTAGATCGTCTTGCCGTCGTTGCTCCAGTTGATCGATCCGATCGACCGGTCCCAATTCTGTGTCAGCGGACGCACCTGACCGCTGGCGATATCGCGCAGCATCAGGACTTGGCGATCGGCCTCATACCCGGCGCGCGCCATCGCGACATAAGCGAGCATGCGACCATCGGGCGACACGGTCGGCAGCGTATCGGTCCCGCGATTGGCAGCGGTCAGATTGACTGGAGGCACGGATCCGTCGGCGGGCGCGGCGAAGATGTCGAGGTTGGTCGACAGCGGTTCGATCCGCCCGGCTTCACGGAGGGCGAAATACACCGTCTTGCCGTCCGCGCTCCACGACACTTCCTCGCCACCGCCCGACGGCTTGGACGGGGTGTCGCCGACCAGCGTCTTCTCGATCGCCACGCCGTCGCCTGCCGCACCGTCCGGGCCCAGCGGCAGCACGAACAATTGCGAGCGCGTGCCATCCGCCCAGGTGTCCCAGTGACGCACGAACAATTGGTCGTAGGTGCGGGCCTGGCCGGCATTCGGATCTTTCTTCAGCAAAGCCGGGGCAAGGCTGGGTGCGCCGGGCAAGCGATCGGCCCAGACGAGGATCTTGTCGCCGGTCGGCGCGACCTTGAAGCCGCTGAACCCGCCCTGGAAACCCGTCAGCTTCTTCAGTGCCGATCCATCGATCGCGACCGCCCAGATAGCATCGTCGCCGCCCTTGTCGGACTGGAAATAGACGGTGCGGCCATCGGCGGAAAATTGTGGTGCGGTTTCGTTGACATCGGCCTCAGCGGCGAGCTTTTCGGGCTTGGCGCCCCGCCGCGAGAGATCCAGCCGCCACAGGTCATAGCGTCCCTTGTCGGCGGCGAGATCGGTCTCGCGCTGCTGCCAGACGAGCCAGTGCCCGTCCTTCGACATGTCGGGCGACGAGGCGCGCGACAGCATCGTCACGTCATCGATGGTAATCTGGCGGGCCGCGACGGGGGTTCCGGCGATGGCGGCGCCAAGAATCAGGGTGGGTGCGAGGACACTCGCGCTGAGGATCGTCTTCATAGCCAAGGTGATAGGCCAGTTCGCGCCGCATGGGCAACGCCCCGCCGCAACATCTTCGCACGCGACCCGTACCGGCCACGTCCGGGGTGACGGCGTTTGGCGGAGTCGCGACTCCAAAAACCGAGAGATCGATCAACCCTGGAACACACCGCGCCCGCAGGTCACTGCTGGCCGGTGATCCGGGCGATTTCCTTGGCCACCATCTGTTCGACCAGACCGGGCAGCTTGGCGTCGAGCCAGTCGCGCAGCATCGGCCGCAACATCTCGCGCACCAAATTCTCCAGCGTATCGGCGCCGCTCACGTCGGGCTTCACCACCATTCGCGACAGGGCTTCGAGCGGCCCTCGCGTGGCCTGCGTAGCCTGCGCCGAGATGATCGAATCGGTGGATATTACGGGCGTTTCGATCCGTGGGGCCACGGCCTCGACCGGAGCAGCCACAATCGGTGCAGCCGGCTCGACCGGCACAGCCTCTACTCGGGGGGTATCCACAACAGGCTCAGGCTCGGGTGCACGCACCGAATCGCCGAGTTCGAGAATTTCATCGCGATCGAAATCGTCGACATCCGCGCGCGGTGACGACATCGGAGCCGGTCGCGGCGGGGGCGCGCGACGCGCACCACGCGCTGCTATCGCGGCATCGCCTTCCTCGGCGATGATGCGTTTGATCGACGACAGGATATCCTCCATCGACGGTTCGGCGCTGATATCCCCCATCGATCAACCCTCGGCGCAAGCCATCGCCACCCTGCGATGCTTAACGTGGTGTTCCTGCGGGATTTGCAACCTGCCTGTCAACCGGTGTGTCGAGGATCGGATCGAGCGGGCGGGTCACCTCCGCGCCCTGCGCCTTGGTTCCGCGCGTCGTGGTCGCCGTGGCGACCGGCTCGGCATCCGAACCCCAATCGGACATTTTATGCCGCACGCGATCGTAATTGACCACCGGATCGTACAAAGCGCCGCCGTCCAGACCCAAATCCCGCGCTTCGCCTCGACCCATCGCCGCCTGCAACGCGAAGCGCGCGACATAGGCATCGCGCCGCGCCGTCACCAACGTGACCTGCGAATTGAGCAATTCCTGCTCGGCGTTGAGGATGTCGAGGATCGTACGATTGCCCACGCTGTTCTCGGCGCGCACGCCTTCCAGCGACAGGCGGTTGGCGTTCACCGCGACTTCGGACGAGGCGATCACCTCCTCCGAGGATTTCCACACCGCATAGGCCGAGCGCGTGTTCGCGATCACCTGACGCTCCGCTTCGGTGACCTGTTCGATCGCCTGTCCGCGCCGTTCCTGCGCCTGACGGACCTGCGCCGCCGGACGTCCGCCCTGATACAACGGCACCGTAACGCCAAGACCGACCGAGCCCGCCGTACCCGATTGGGTGATCGACTGGCCGGTGCCCGAGCCGAGCGAGCCGAGATAATTATAATAATTGCCACCGATGTTCACGTTGAGCTTCGGTGCGCGCGCAGCCCGCGCCACGCGTTCATCGAACACCGTTGCGTCCCGCGCTTTTTCGGCTGCGAGCAAGGCCGGGTTGTTCTTGATCGCGACATCCACCGCGGCGTCCGGGTCCGCCGGAGCATCGGGGATCGCCGGCGGCGTATCGAGCACGCCGGGCGCGTCGCCGATCAGGCGGATA
>NZ_JANYEK010000251.1 GCF_025363195.1 Sphingomonas sp. | reverse complement strand
GATCTTGATGCGGCCGCGCTCGTCGATCAAACCGATATCGCCGGTGTGGAGCCAACCGTCTTTCAGGACGCGTTTCGTCTCCGCATCGTTGCGCCAATAGCCGCGCATGACGAGTTCCCCGCGCACGAGGATTTCGCCATCCTCGGCGATGCGGACCTCGGTATGGACCAATGGCGGGCCGACTGTGTCCATCCGGAGCCCGGCGCTGGGGCGATTGCAGGAGATGACCGGCGCCGCCTCGGTCTGGCCATAGCCTTGCAGGAAGGTGAGGCCGAGCGATTGGAAGAAGATGCCGACTTCCGGCGTCAGCGGCGCCCCACCCGAGACCATCGCCTTGATCCGCCCGCCGAACTTCTTGGCGATCTTGGGTTTGAACAGCGTGTTGACGACGGCCTGCATCGGACGATCGCGCAGCCGCAGCGTGCCATTATAATCGCGTGCCCCGATTTCCTGCGCCTGGGCGAGCAGCTTGACCCCGAGCCCACCCTGCTTCTCGATCGCCTTGGTGATGCGCTGGCGCAGCACCTCGAACAACCGGGGTACGACGACCATGATCGTCGGGCGCACTTCCTCGATATTGCTGGCGAGCTTATCGAGCCCTTCCGAATAATAGATCTGCGCGCCGAGGCCGATCGGGAAATGCTGCCCGCCGCTATGTTCATAAGCGTGGGACAGCGGGAGGAACGAGAGAAATACCTCGTCGTCCCAGCCGAAATCCTCGGAGATGACGGTGCAGCACCCGTTGACGTTGTGCAGTATCGCTCCGTGATGCTGCATCACGCCGCGCGGAGCGCCGCCGGTGCCGCTGGTGTAGATGATGCAGGCAAGATCCTCCCGCGTGAACGTCGCTTGCGCGGCGGCTTCGTCAGCGGTGGTGGAATGCTGGGCGATCAGCCTGTTCCAGCTGTGATATTCCAGCGCCTGAGTGGTGCGGATATCGTCGATGCCGATGACGATCTTCGCCTCGGTCGACCGGATCGCGGCAGGCAGCAGCGTCCTCGCCAGCTTGGCATTAGAGACGATGATCGCCCTCGCGCCGGAATTCTCGATGATGTGCGCATGGTCGCGCTCGGTGTTGGTGACGTAGGTCGGCACGGTGACGCAGCCCGCTGCCATGATCGCGAGATCGCTGATGCACCATTCCGGCCGGTTTTCGCTGACCAGCATCACGCGGTCGCCGCGCTGAAGCCCGATCGCGATCAGTCCGGCAGCAAGGCTGGCGACCTTGTGCGCGGCATCGGTCCAGTTGAGCGACACCCACTCGCCGTCCGCTTTGTGCCATAGGAACGGCTTGTCGCCTTCCGTCTTCGCGCGCGTGAAGAACATCGTCACGAGGTTGGGGAAATGTTCTAGCGTCCGCATGTGCCTCTTCCTGCCGTGCCTCTTGCCGGGCAACCTGTCTTGGGGACCGTCTTAGGGTGGGAGCCGGGGGTTCGCCAGCCTTAAGGGCGTGGACGGCCTTGCTGCGGCGCGGTATCGCCGGAGGATGGTCGGCTTGGGAGCGTGCGTTGTGAAGTTGTTTCGAACTCTTCTGGCGGCGTGCGTGTCGCTGGCGCTCACGGCCTGCGTCTCGGTGGAGCGGCGCGCCGCGCCGGTAACGATCGCGCCGAAGGCGGGCGCCAGGATCTTCGTCGTCGCGGCCAATCCGCTCGCCAGTGAAGCGGGTATGGCGGTGTTGCGGCGGGGCGGCAGCGCGGTGGATGCGGCGGTCGCGATGCAGGCGATGCTATCGCTGGTCGAGCCGCAGAGTTCGGGCATCGGCGGCGGCGCGTTCATGACCTTTTATAACGCCAGCACGAAACGCGTGTCGGTGTTCGACGGACGCGAGACGGCACCGGCGGGCGCGACGCCCGATATGTTTCTCGACGATTCCGGGCGTCCATTACCGTTCGGGCAGGCGGTGTTGAGCGGGCGCTCGACGGGTGTGCTCGGTGCGGTGAAGATGCTCGCGCTGGCGCATGACGAGCACGGCATACTGCCGTGGCGCAGCTTGTTCGGCGATGCGGAGCGGACGGCGCGGGATGGCTTCATCGTCTCGCCGCGGCTCGGACGGTTCCTGGCCAGCGCTGCGTTTCCTCAGAGCCGCGCGCCCGACGTGCAGGCGTATTTCGCGCGGGCAGGCGGCGGATTGCTGCAAGCCGGGGACCGGTTGCGCAACCCCACCTATGCCGCGTTCCTCGGGCGGCTGGCGGCACAGGGGCCGGACGCATTGTACAAAGGCGAAACGGCTGGGCGCATCGTCGCGCGCGTGCATGAAGGGGATCATCCCGGCACGATGACGCTGGCCGATCTGGCCGCGTATCGCCCGATGGAGCGCGAGGCCTTGTGCGGACATTACCGGGTCTATGTCGTGTGCGTACCGCCGCCGCCGTCGAGTGGCGTCGGCACGCTGCAATTGCTGATGCTGCTGGAGCATACCGACATCGCCGCGCGCGGCCCGAGCGATCCGCAAGGGTGGTTCCTGTTTGCCGAGGCCAGCCGCCTGATGTACGCCGACCGTGACCGTTATGTCGGCGATCCGGCGTTCGTGTCGGTGCCGGTCGCCGGAATAATCGACCCGAACTATGTCGCTGCACGGGCGAAGCTGATCGGCGATCGTGCCGGCCCGCCGCCCGTAGCGGGTCAGCCAGCGGGCGCGCCGCTGGCGGGGCGCGATCGGACACTCGAGCCGATGGGCACATCGCATTTCGTGGTCGGCGACGCGCAGGGCAATGTCGTGTCGATGACGACGACGGTCGAATCGATCTTCGGGTCGGGGCGGATGGTCGACGGGTTCTTCCTCAACAATCAGTTGACCGATTTCTCGTTCACGCCGCGTGATCCAGATGGTCGTCCGGCTGCGAATGCCGTCGCGGCGGGCAAACGACCAAGGTCTTCGATGACGCCGCTGATTCTGCTCGATGCCCAGGGCAATTTCGCCGGGGCACTGGGGTCGGCGGGGGGCAATTCGATCCTTGCTTTTGTCGGCAAGGCGATGGTCGGCGCGGTCGATTGGGGCCTGCCGATGCAGGATGCGCTGGCGCTGCCCAATCTGGTCGCGCGGGGACCTTCGTTTCAGGGTGAGGTGACGAAATTCTCGCCCGAAGTGCTGGCCGGTTTGGCGGCACGCGGCGTCGATCTCAAGCCGGGGCAGGGCGAGGATTCTGGCTTGCAGGGGGTGATCCTGCGGAAGGGCGTGGTGGATGGTGGTTACGATCCACGCCGTGAAGGGCGGTTCCTGATCGAAGCCGCACCGGCGGCCATCACGCGTTAGGGAGCGGTGCCGACCGCATCCGCCACGGTCGCGAAGCCGTCGCGCTTGAGCAATGTCTTCAGCCCATTGGTGATGTGGTGCGGCAGGCCGGGGCCGGCGAAGACCAAAGCCGAATAGAGCTGTACCAGGCTCGCACCGGCGCGGATTCGGGCATAGGCTTCGTTTGCGCTGTCGACCCCGCCGACCGAGACCAGCGGCAGAGCGCCGCCCGTGCACTTGCGGAAATCGGCCAAGCGGGTGCGGGCGAGCGCGGCGAGCGGCGCGCCAGAGAGTCCGCCGGTTTCCTTCGCATTGCCCGATTTGAGCGGTGGGCGCGACAAGGTGGTGTTGCTGACAATCAGCGCATCGACGTGGTGATCGATCGCCGCGCGAGCGATCCCGTCCATCTCCGCCGCGTTGAGATCGGGTGCGACCTTCAGAAACAGGGGCCGTCTGACCGGGGCGTGGCGCGCGACGTCGGCGGCGGCGAGCAATTCGGCCAGCGCCGCGCCGTGCTGCAGGTCGCGCAGGCCCGGCGTGTTGGGCGAGGAGATATTGATCGTGACGTAATCGGCGATCCGCGCGGCTTTCTCCACACCGATGCGGTAATCCGCAACGCGATCCGTCGTGTCCTTATTGGCGCCGACGTTGATGCCCAGCAGACCGGCGCGCTTCGCGGCCTGCGCGCGTGGCAAAGCGGCGTCGATGCCGCCATTGTTGAAGCCGAGCCGGTTGATGATCGCCCGGTCCGGGACGAGGCGGAAGATGCGCGGTTTGGGGTTGCCCGGTTGGGGCAGCGGCGTGAGCGTGCCGATCTCGACGCTGCCGAAGCCAAGGCCGAAGAACCCGTCGATCGCGCGCCCATCCTTGTCCACCCCGGCCGCCAGCCCAAGCGGATTGGCGAAATCCAGCCCGGCGACGTTGCTGCGCAAGCACGGGTCGCCCGGCCCACGTGCTCCGGTGCCGCCACCCCAGGCCGAGAGCAGGTCGAGGGTGAGCGTGTGAGCACGTTCGGCATCGAGCGCGAACAGGATCGGGCGGATCAGCGGAAAAAGCATGCGCGCGGCCATGGCACCGCCGGGCGACGGGGTCAAAGTGGGCCGGATTATGGCCAATGCGACCTTGATGACGATTTCGTACAATACAGCCGGGTGTAACTCTGCTTAATAGCCCGTGCGACCCAAGGAATCCTTTCGCAACAGGGGGTTCTTTACCTTTGGCCCGGCCGGTTTACCGCCCGGGCCACTTTTCTTTCAAGGCCAAGGCGGTTACGCAAGCGTCATAAGAAAAGCGGGGGCGCAAGTCTTGGTGGAGATACAGCTGGACTATGCGGTCCCGGCGGCTGACCTGGTCGATTACATAACGCTCTTCTATTGCTTCCGTGCGGATGTCCCGATGTTCGAGGATGTCGAGCGCGCGGACCATGCGCAGGTCCGCTTTCGCCTGTCGCCCGGCGATGCGACTTACCGCTTTCACGATGGAACGGTGCAGCAACCCGTCGCGACCCATATCATCGGGCCAACCAGCGGGCCGATCACGGTGCGCGTGGCGGGTCCGGTGCGGGTGTTCGGCATGGGGCTGACCGGTGCGGGCTGGACGGCGATGATCGGCCGTAAGGCGTCGTCCGTGCTCGACCGCGTGATCGACGCGAACATCGTGTTCGGCGCGGCGCGACTGCGGGCCGCCGCGACGGCGCTGGCAGCGGCAGATAATTTGACCGCCAGCGTGGCGATCGGCGAGGCACTGGCGCGCGATCTTTTGCGCGGTGCCGATCCGGGCATCAACCGGTTCATACGGCAGATCGACGCCTGGTTGGCCGCATCTCCATCGCCCGATATCGCCGATCTCGTCGCGATGACCGGCCTGTCGCGGCGGCAGGTCGAGCGGCGTTGCAAGGCCGCTTACGGTGCGCCGCCCAAGCTGCTGGCGCGCAAATACCGCGCGCTGCGGGCGGCATCGTCACTGGCCTTGGAGGACGTCGATATCGACGATGTGATCGCGCGCGGTTTCTACGATCAGTCGCACCTGATCCGCGAGGTGAAGCAGTTTACCGGCCTGACCCCGCGCCAGATCCGCGCCGAGCCGGGCACGTTGCGGCATCTGA
>NZ_JANYEK010000250.1 GCF_025363195.1 Sphingomonas sp. | reverse complement strand
TCGCTGACGCTCAATATCGGGCCGGACGATGTGAGGGCGCTGGATGATGCGCTCGGCGAGGCTTTGATATGAACGGGTCGCTGATCGTCACCGGCACCGATACCGGCGTGGGCAAGACCGTATTTTCAGCGGCACTCGCCGGCGCATTTGACGCGATGTATTGGAAGCCGATCCAGGCCGGGCTCGAAGAGGAAACCGACAGCGCGCTGGTGGCGCGGCTCTCCGGGTTACCGGCGAGCCGGATACCGCCCGAGGCGTATCGGTTGAACACGCCCTGCTCGCCGCACCGTGCGGCGGAGATCGACGGCATCGTGATCGATCCGGCTCGCCTGAACCCGCCGCTTGGCGAACGGAATCTGGTGATCGAGGGGGCGGGCGGTGCGCTCGTTCCGATCACCCGCGATCTGCTCTTCGCCGATCTCTTCGCGCGGTGGGCGCTGCCGGTCGTCATCGTCGCGCGCACCGCGCTCGGCACGATCAACCACAGCCTGTTGTCGATCGAGGCGCTGCGTACGCGCGGCCTGGACGTTATCGGCGTAGCGTTTGTCGGCGCGGCCAACGAAGATAGCGAGGCGACGATCGCGGAACTCGGGAAGGTCCGGCGGCTCGGTCGGCTCCCCATACTCGATAATCTGGACCGCGACGCCCTGGCGCGCGCGTTCGCGGCGCATTTCCGCATCGCGGACTTCGCGGCATGACCTCGCCGATCTGGCACCCCTTCACGCAGCACGGACTGGGTGAGCCGATTCCCTTGGTCAGTCATGCCGAAGGTGCCGCGCTATACACGGCGGACGGACGGCGCATCATCGACGCGATCTCGTCCTGGTGGGTGACGACGCACGGGCATGGCCATCCCAGGATCATGGCCGCGATCGCCGAGCAGGCGGGCAGGCTCGACCAGATTATTTTCGCGGGCTGGACGCACGAACCCGCCGAGACGCTGGCGCGCGCGCTCGTGGCGATGATGCCGCCACCACTCGCGCACGTGTTCTTTTCCGACAGCGGATCGACCAGCGTCGAGGTCGCGCTGAAGATGGCGCTCGGGTTCTGGACGCAGACGACCGGCCCGCGCCACCGTATCCTGGTGATGGAGCACAGCTATCATGGCGATACGATCGGCGCGATGTCGGTCGGCGCGCGCGGGGTGTTCAACCAGGCCTATGCGCCGTTGCTGTTCGATGTCGGCACGATCCCGTTTCCGGCGCCCGGCCACGAACAGGCGACGTTGGATGCGCTGGAGCAACAGTGCCGCGCCACGCCCGCCGCCTTTATTGTCGAGCCGCTGGTGCTGGGCGCGGGCGGGATGCTGATCTATTCGCCGGCCCTGCTCGCAGAGATGCGTGCGATCTGCCGGCGACACGACGTGCTGTTCGTCGCCGACGAAGTGATGACCGCCTGGGGCCGGACCGGCACGTTGCTCGCCTGCGAGCAGGCCGGGATCGTGCCGGACATACTATGCCTGTCGAAAGGGCTGACCGGCGGCGCGTTGCCGCTCGCGGTCACGCTGGCGACCCCGACGATCTTCGACGCGCACGTCTCGACCGATCGCGCCCGCATGTTTTTTCATTCCTCCAGCTACACCGCCAACCCGATCGCGTGCGCGGCGGCGAATGCCAATCTCGCCATCTGGCGCGACGAACCCGTGCTGGACCGCATCGCCGATCTCGGGCGACGACAGCAGGAGCGGCTCGACCGCATTTCGGCGCACCCGGCCGTGCGCGACGCCCGGCGGCTTGGCACGATCGCCGCGTTTGAAATTGCCGGCGGGGGTGAGATTGCGGGTGAGGGTGAGATCGAATGGGTGGGCGATACTTATCTCTCGGCCATCGCCCCACGGTTGATGGCCTTCTGTCGGGATCGCGCCGTGTTGCTCCGCCCGCTCGGCAACACGGTGTACGTCATGCCCCCCTATTGCATCGACGATGCCGATCTCCATACGATCTATCATGCGATCGAGGAATTCCTCGGCTGACCGCCGCTGCGCCTGGCGTTACTTCGGCCCGATCCAGGCAATGGCGCTGGCCAGAACAGGATCATGGCCGCCGACGAGATCACCGATGGTCGGGACGACTCGCGTGTCCGGCTCCACGCCACAGTCCGGTTGCGGCGTGAGCGGAAAAGATCCGATCAGCGGCAGGTCGAACTCGATCCCGCTCGCCGGCAGCTGGACGAAGAAGAAGCGCCCGCCATTGATGCCCCGCCGATTGCCGCCGGTGGTTTCGCCGAACAATCGGACGAGGCCGCTGGTTTTGCCCCGCAGGGCGAAACCGAACGTCGCCGAGCTGTTGACCGGCCCGACCAGCGCGGCCACCGGCACTGTGACGCGCGGCCCCTTCGGCGTGATGACCGCGGTATCATCGTCATTGGGCGAGCTGTACCAGCCGCCGCCCAGATCGCGTGCATTCACCCCTAGCATGCGAAAACTGTCATCCCAGGTGTCGAGATAACGATCAATCAGGGGATCGGTGCGGCGAAAGCGGATCTTCTCGATCATCGGGGCGGATGGCAGGTCTTTCGACACCAACCGCGCCAGCAGGATATCGCCGCAGCTGTTGCCGCCCTCATTTTCGCGCAGGTCGACGACCAGGCCTTTCGCGCCGCTCAAGCTGTCGAGCCGCGCATTCAGCCACGTCTCCCAGTCCCATTTGCTGTTGAACATCGCCCAACTGGGCATGGTCAGCAGGGCGATTCCGTCGGGTCGCATCGTCCAGTACCACACCGGCTGGTCGCCGCGATCATCGCGCGTGACCATTTGAGTGCGTCGTTCCGTCGGTCCGATCGCGGGCAGGTCGCGCAGCGCCTGCCGCCCGTCGGGCAAGCGCACCGTCAGCCGATACAAGCCGTGATCGGGGACGCCGTAGACCAGCCCGTGGAATACGTCGAAGAACTCGATCGTGTCGCTACCCCGCACGTCGAGCAGGGAGATCCGCTTGGCATCGTTGTGGCCATCGGCGCGGGCATAAGGGAACAGGTCGGCCAGCATATCGCGGGACGATACGCCGTTGATGGTGATGACCTGCGTCCCGCGCGGTAGCGCCTCGCCGCCATGATCGGTGACGATCATGGCCCCGCCGATCCAGCGGAAATGGAAAGGCAGGCGGGTCGGCCGGTCGAACAGCGATGCCGCAACCGCCTTCTTCTGGTTGAACACGTTGCAATAGGTGTGCCCGCACCGGATCGTAGCGAGGAAGCGCGACAGCAGCAGGTAACGCGCCCCGATCGTCGGCGCGACGACGAATTCGGGTTCGAGCCGGTCGATCCGCGCCGCGATCCCAGCCGGGCTGTTATAGCGGTACAGCCCGGGATGCATTTTCAACGCCTGGCGCAGGATCGCGACGTCACCCCGGAGATCGGGAATGGTGGCGGTGTCGGCAGAGGTGGCACGCGCAGCATAGGGCAGCAGTGCGGAAGCCCCGAGGGCGGCGAGCATGTTGCGGCGATCGATCATGTGATATCTTGTGGAGAATGCGGGCGATCGGCGCGCCTCAAAATCACTTTGCGCCGCGCTTATTCCTGTTTTGCGCCTTCCTGTTTTGGGCCATTCTGTTTTTGCGCAAGCGCGCGCCGATAGGCCGAGGGTGTCGTGGCGAAGGCCGCGAAGAACGATCGGTTGAAGCTCGCCTTCGAACTGAACCCGGCTTCGAGGGCGAGATCGAGCAGGTCGCGTCTGTCATCCGCACGCAGTGCGGTCGCTACGGTTTCCGATCGCAGGCGTCCGATGAAGCTGGAGAAATTCAACCCAAGCCCTTCGTTGAGCGCGCGCGACAGATGATGGGTGTTGGTGCCGAGCCGGCGTGCCAGCGTGGCCAGCGACAGATCGGGATCGAGATGCCAATCTTGCGCGACCACGCGAGCCGCCCAGCGCTCCCCCAGCACGCGCCAGTCGCGCGCAGGCGGCAAGCTGGACGCGGAGATCGCCAGATCGGCCATATGCGGGAATGGTAACGCTGCGTGGCGCCACCCCTCGATCGCAAGATACAGCGCGAATGCGGCGATCGACAGGTACAGGCCCATCAATCCGACATATCCGATCGGGGCGATCGCATCCCAGATGGCATAGCCAGCCCATATCGGCAGCAAGGCCAAAGTCGCGTGGAGTGCCTGGGTAAGCCACCGCGCCGCAAAAAGATGATCGTCGCTGCGCTGCCCGGCGAGCAATTTCCGGTAACGCGCCAGCAGCCTCAGCCCGGCACTGCCGTAGCATGTGAGACTGACGATCGTCGCAAAGTCACTGGCTACCGCATAGGGCGCCGATGCAGTGCCCGACCAGCGCTCCTTCAGCGGCATCGGCAAGGCGAAGCTTACCGCCAGAAATGCGAACTGCACGGCGGCGGGCGTAAGATGTATCCCGACATTGCGGGGCCATCGGCCGGTGACCAATGCCAAAATGTAGAAATAGATCAGTGGCCCGACCGCGAGGGTGATCTGGAACGGGGCGAACGTCAGCCAGCGCCAGCGATCATAAAATCCGGCAAAACCGATCAACCACGGGATTACCACGCCGATCAGCACGATCAGCAGCATGGCGAGCGCGCGGTTTGCAACGCGGTTTTCATACGCCCGCACCAGGGCAAGCGCGATCAGCGCAAGCTGCACGACGACGATCGACAACGTCGCCGTGCGCCAACCGAATACCAAGCCATCCATCGTCGATGGCTGCACCTGGATCGCGAGCAACGCAACGCCGTATTCGGTCGATCGGTGAACAGGGCGCGAGTGCGCCCGACAGGGCGGGTCTCGCCGCCAACGATATTTTTTTGATCAACCATCTTGCGAAACGATGACAGCCGGGAGGCGGTATGTGGTGGGCGGATTTGCCTCGATCCTCAGACGGCATCCGGCCTTATCCCCGTGCTTCGGCCTCGGAGATCTCCGCCAGTTGCTCGGCCACCTTGGCCCAGCCATCGGCAAAGCCCATCGTCTCGTGCTGCGCCTTCGCCTCGTCGCTCCAGTGACGCGCGGTGGCGGTATAGTGCGTTTTGCCGCCTTCTTCGGCGAGGGTGAAAATGCCCGTCATGAATGCGGTCTGCGGGATCCATCCGACCCGATCCGCATCGATGAAGACAAAGCGGCGGCCCAACGTGACGTCGAGCGGCGATGCGCGGCGCTTTTGACCTGATCGAAATCGATGTAATCGACCGCATAAGGCTGGCCGGTTTCCTCGAATGCCCGGCGCGCCCGCATGTCGCGGATATAGCCGCGCGCAAATTGCGGCACCCATTTGAATGTGGTGATCGTCGGCATCGTTGCCGTTCTCCCGTTTTGTGGTGCCGCGTCACACAGCCGTTTCGGCCATCTGCCCAGGGCCGTTTGCGGCGGCGGCGGGGTCCATCCAGAATGGCCCGAAACCGTGCCCGTCGAGATCGGCAAAGGCGCGCGAATACATGAAGCCCATATCTTCGGGATCATGCAATTCCGTGCCGCCCGCCGCCATTGCCGCTACGGTGATCGCGTCGACTTGCGCGCGGCTGTCCAGGCCCAATGCGAGCAGCATGCCGCTCGTCGTCTTCGCGTTGATGATCTGTTTGGGGGTGAAGGTGGAATAGAAGGAATGGCCCAGCAGCATGAAGTGGATCGTGTCCGACCATATCATCGCGGACGCCTGGTCGTTGGAGAATGCGGCGTTCTTTTCCATCCCGATTGCCTCGTAGAACGCGGTCGATGCGGCGACATCGGCGACGGGCAGGTTCACGAAGATCATCTTGGTCATCTCGGCTCTCCTCAAATGGCGAAGTGCTGTGGTTCCGAATCACTGTTTGACGGTGATGCGCGCACGAGTTATTAAAAGCAACCATGAGGTTAGCAAAAATAACTGATAAGAGAAAGCTGACGGAAAAGCGTTGGTATGACGACGCGTGCGGCACGGCGCTGGCGATGGAACTGGTCGGCGAACGCTGGTCGTTGTTGATCGTGCGCGAGTTGATGTTCGGTCCAAGGCGATTCGGCGAATTGCGCGCCAGCCTGTCCGGCATCAGCGCCAACGTGCTGACGCAGCGGCTGGAGGGCATGGCGCGTGCCGGCATCGTCGCGCGGATAAGGCTGCCACCCCCCGCCTCGGTGCAGGTCTACGGCCTGACGCCCTGGGGCCATGAGAGCGAGACGGCGATCAAGGAACTCGGCCGCTGGGCGGTGCGATCGCCCAGGCACGACCCTAGCCTGCCGCTGAGCGCGGCGTCGCTGATGATGTCGTTGCGCACGATGTATGCCGCTGACCGTGTGACGGACCGGGGTGCGCGGATCGGCTTCCAACTGGGCGCGGACGTGTTCGTGGCCGAGCTGGCCGAAAAGGACATCGCGATCCGGCGCGAGGATCCGGTCGCGGGCGCCCTGACGCTCTCGGCCACCCCGCTGGTGCTGGCGTCGGTCATCTATGGCGGGCGGCCGGTGGGCGATGCGGAAGCTGCCGTCGATCTGGTCGTGTCCGGCGACCGTGATCTGCTGAGCCGCTTCCTCACGCTGTTTCCGCTGCCGGCGAAGATTTCGGATGCGGCGGCGGTTTAAGGCGAACCCGCGACCCGCTTGCCTATCGCGGCCGGTAAGCGATCGTCGCATGACCCGCAGCGCGCACCGGCAGGAACAGGCCTTTGCCGGTCACTGCCAGCGTGCCGTTCTCAACCCGCGTCACATCGGCCGACAAGAGGAAATCGCCTTCACGCCGCGCACCGATCGCCTTGCGCGCCGAGCCCAGGACCTTTTTGTAATCGGGCGCGAAATCGTGGCTCAGCCCTTGTGCGATGCTATCGCGGATCGATCCGTCCTTGAACAGGGCAATCAGCACATTGGTGATCTGGCTATCGGTATTGGTGGCGATGGCGACGTCGCGGACGCGCACCAATTGGGAATTGACGACGTTATAGGGCACTGCCGTCAGCCAGACTTCGCCCTTCGTCGCCAGCAGGCTGGAGTTCTTCGCCTTTGCCTCGGCCGTGACCCCGACTGCCAGGTGACCGCCGGTGGTGGCATAGACCGTCACCTTGCCGAACTTGACATCGACCGGGCCGATCCCGGCCAGCGTTATGCCTTTGTCCGCACGCTTCAGCAGCGCCCGCCGCACGACAGGTTCGAGCTGCGCATAATCGGCTAGGACCGGAATGAAGAAATTGAGCCCGCTTTTGCCCGTGGCCGGGGCAGGGGGCGGCAAGGAGGTGGTGACCGGATCGGCCGGGCGGTCGCCAACGAAAGTCTCGGTCAGGGCATCGGCCCCCAGGGTCAATATGAGCCTGCGACGGTCGATGCGATACCCGCCAAAGCTCAGTCGCTTCGGCGTCACCCGCATCCAGGCCGGCGGTCGGTCGCGGTTCAGCATGATGGCGGTGAAGCCTTGTTTCCAGGCAGCGGCGAGATGCGTGCGCAGATCGAGCTTATCGATTTCGCGCGGCAGGCTGCGTTCCAGATCGGCGATGACCGGTTTCAGCCGCGCATCGGCCTTGCTGGCGAATTCGATCCTCCGCCCGAGAAAGTCGATGCCCGGGGCCTTGGTCCAGTCATAGTCGATCGTGACTTTGGCGACGGGAGACCAATTGCCCCGGAGCGACAAGCGCGCCACGGCCCGCACGATGGCATCACCGGTCGCGGTCTTGGACGCTATTCCGCCGACATTCTTTGCTGTGATCCGTGCATGGACCGGGATTGTGATGATCAATCGGTCGCCTTTGCCACCCAAACGCAGCGGCCCGCGCGTTACCTCGCCCAGGATATGACAGCCGATATTCGGCAGCACCTTGACCTTGGCGATGCCGAGATCGACGCGCTTTGCGGCAACACATTGATCGAACTTTTTGTCGATGCTCCACAATCGCCGCGACAGCTTGTGGTCGAGCGCGCGCTGCACATCGTCCAGCGACGCGGAAATCGGCACGACGATCGTCGAGGTCTGCAGCGGAAAATCCGGCGCGCTTTCGACTTTCGGCGGTGCGGGCGTATCGACCGAATGACTGCAAGCGCCAGCGAGCAGCAAACACGGCATAGCGAATGCGGGTGCCGATCGCGACATTGGAGAAATCCCCAGGATCTTCAATCGACGCTCAACACCGTTTCGACACCCTGAGTTTTGCCTGAAAGACCGGGCACCTCGTCGAGCTGGCGAAGCGCCGTGAACCTGCCCCGATCCTCCCGATAGCGGACGATTTCGAATCCATGGCCCTTGAGGATCGACACGTTATCGATTTCCTCGGCGGTCGCGGTGTTGATGTTTAGCACGCTTCGGGGACCTCGCCTGAGAGTAATGGCCTGAGAGTAATGGCCTGATAGTAATGAGCGCCATGTTGCGCGACCCGGGCAGGATATCCAATATCGGTACGCTGCGCAGGCCGACAAGTAATTTGTTCGGCTAGCAGTCGAACGCAAGCCGTGCAAAAGAAGGTCTGTCCCGGTGCCAACTCCTTAGACCCTTGTCGGTGCCGGGGCACCTGCGGCACGAGGTTTCTGACTGTCGTGGTCTCCGCCTAATCTTCTGTTGGTTTTCAGAAACGACGCGCTGCAACAACGCCAAGTGGCAGGCCCCAGAAATCCGCGATTTCTGCACCGGTGTGCTTCGCGTTCACCTATCGCGATCCAACGCTTTGGTAAAAAGACTGCATATCGGAGCGGTGCCGCTGCGCACCCCACCTCTGGTCGAAGATAAAAAAGGAATGGTGCCCGAGGGCGGGTTCGAACCACCGACACCACGATTTTCAATCGTGTGCTCTACCAACTGAGCTACTCGGGCACATCCGATCGCTCGATCGGAAGCGCGCTCTTAGTCGGCGGACCCGCGGCTGTCCAGCCCATCCGGCCCGTTCTCCATCAGACTATCCGCCTCGTCGGCGGCAGCGGGACCAGCGGGGATGCGATAGCCTTCGCCCAGCCATTGCAGCAGATCGCGATCGCGGCAGCCCTGGCTGCAGAACGGCTTGTGAGTCGCGGAGGCAGGCTTGCTGCAGATCGGGCAGGCATCAGTCTTGGCCATGAATCGTTTCCAGCTCGAAGATCGGGGCCACACCGGTGCGGCGGGAAAGCTCTTCAACCCATGTGGGGTGCGCGGCAAGTACGGCAAGCAGGCGCGCCGACACGCGATGCCGGGCCAGCACGGGCGGGGGCGTACGTTCGATCTGGCGGAGCAGTGCGCGCATCCGGGCCGCGGCAGGAGCGGCACGCAGGCGTTCGGGCAGCGAGGCGTGGGTGCGGGGGCGGACGATCTGTAGAAAGCCGAAACCGTTTACGGCGGTGCGTTCAAACGGCAAAGGCAGGGCATGGTCGATTGCAGCGGCGACGGCCTGTCGCGGGCCCTTGCCGACGATGGTCGGGAAATCGATACCGATCGATCCGCCGATGTCATGGCGCAGGATCGCCTCGGCCACCGCGGTCGCGGCGAGGCAGGCCAGCGCTTCGAGCGGGCCGGTGCCATCGACGTCGAACAGCGTCATCGCCGGGGTCGGCGTCATGCGCAGGGCACCGCCGGGAAAGGCGATCTCGCCGGTCATCGCCTCTTCCAGCACTTCGGACCAGCCGGCCTGTTCCAGCGCATCCGATTCGTGGGCGCGCAACGTTCGGACCGGATGGCCGGTGGCGGTGATGCGGGCGAGCAGATCCGGAGCGGGGGCAGGCGCATCGTCGCTCGGCGTTGCGCGCGGGCGCTTGGGGCGACCGGCCTCGGGAATGCCTTCCCGCACGATCCGCACCGTCAGGCGAGCGCCTTGCGTGATACCGGGCGGTAGCGGGTATAACGTCGCCTCGCTGCCGTCATCCAGTGTGACGCGGCCCTCGCGGCCCTTGGTGGTTATCTCGATCAGCCGGGCGGGCAGGATGGCGCCGACGCGCAACCCGGCACCATCCGGCTCGATCCGCGCTTCGAGGATGCGGCCATCCTCGATCAAGGCGGCGCGGGCCTCCCCGATGCCCGCCTCGTAAAGCCATTCAGGCAAGCGGAATACCTGCGCTGGAGAGCAAGGCGCGGGTCTCGAATAGCGGCAGGCCGACCACGCCCGAATGGCTGCCCGAGAGCATGCGCACCCAGGCCTCGGCCCGGCCCTGGATCGCATAACCGCCGGCCTTGCCCATGCCTTCACCGCTGGCGACGTAAGCCTCGATCTCCACGGCGGAGAGCGGCTTGAACGCCAATATCGTATCGGACAGGCGGGTGCGGGCCTTGCCGGCGGCATCGATGACGCACACGGCGGACAGGCAATGGTGGCGGCGACCCGAGAGCAGGCCGAGCATGCGGAGCAGATCGGCCTCATCCGCGGGCTTGCCGAGAATTCGGCGACCGACCGCGACGGTCGTATCGCCGGCCAGCATCACCTCACCAGCGGCCCGGTCCACCGCATGCGCCTTGGCGGTGGCGATGCGCAGGACGTAAGGGCGCGGAGCCTCGCCGGGTAGCGCGTCCTCGTCGATATCGGGCGCGGCGAGCCGTGCCGGGACGATGCCGATACGGGCCAGCAATTCCAGCCGACGCGGGCTGGTGGAGGCCAGGACGAGGCTGGGGCTGGGGCTGGGAATGGAAAGGTGGGGCGGCATGTGGCCAACGCCCGGATTATTTGAAGCGATAGGTGATCCGGCCCTTGGTCAGATCATAAGGCGTCAATTCGACCAGGACCTCGTCGCCCACCAGCACGCGGATGCGGTTCTTGCGCATCTTGCCGGCGGTGTGGCCGAGAATTTCGTGATCGTTTTCGAGCTTCACGCGGAACATGGCGTTGGGCAAAAGCTCCACCACCTGGCCGCGCATTTCGAGCAGTTCTTCCTTGGCCAAACAAACACCTAGCAAATATCGGGGAAATCTTCGAGCGCGGCCCTTAGCGGATGGAACGCCAAAAGGGAAGCGGCGGGCCGAAGTTCACACAAGGTCACACTGTGTCGCCTGCGCGAGGATGGCGAAGTTCACACAAGATCACACAAGTTCACACGGTATCCGGCGCGGCGCGGCGGGAAGCCTGGCCGGGCGCGATGCTGTCTGGTGGCGGCGATGGGAAAGAGCAGAAGGTCCGCATCAGGGCTTATCAGGCGTTAGGCGTGTAGGACAGGGGAGATGGGCACAACGGCTTATAACAACGCCCCCTGCG
>NZ_JANYEK010000232.1 GCF_025363195.1 Sphingomonas sp. | reverse complement strand
TTAGCGCCCGCTGCCTGAGAATGGCCGCCGACAGTGGTACTGTCGATCATGTGGCGCCAGACATCCGTCAGCCCGAGATCAACCAGCGTTGTGAGCATAGCATTCCGGACGCCCTGCTCGGCCCAACGCCGGAAGCGGACGTAGAAAGAGTTCCACTTGCGGTAGCGCTCGTGCATGTCGCGCAGCGGACAACTTTACACGCCGGGACCGTCCGTAGTCCATAGTTTGCCGCCGTGGCGTACGGAGCTGACCGCATCGACACCGCGCCTTCTCCAGCGCCGGTTCGATGATAAGATTAAGTATAATCGCCGGATCCGGTTCCAAGCCCGTCCGGTCGCCGACGGTCGATCCACCAGCGCTTCAAGATAGCGATCGTACCCGCAAAAGAAGGTCCGGCGCGGGATGCTGGTTGCTCAAGTGTGCGCCGTGCCGAAACGTATGACTGCTCGACAATCCTAATGATGTCGAGCTTCGCATATTTAAGATACCTCATGAGCCGTCGCCCCAAACGGCGATCATGCTTTGTTAATCAGTCGGTTGTCGAGCGTCAGATCGGCAACGGATTCCTTCACGGTGCTAGCCTCCCGGGGCCGATCCTTCACCTCGTCACGCCTGGCTGTAAGAGATAGATCATTGGTCAAGTAGTGCTTGCCCGCCTCTATGAACTCCTTCGATCAGACATAACACAGGCTATGGGCTATGCTTTCTTTGGCTAGCACAGCTAAGTAATGCTGTTCTTGCCGCGCCGCCCCTCAAGCACGATCTAACGCTTGTTTTCCGCAGAGAAGTGCCGACGCGTCGCCCGCTGGATGTCCTTGACCATATGTTGAACAGCTTTTTGGTGATTTAGGATTCGGGTCTCACCCTCGTACCTTCATCGCTACGACGAAACCCAAATTCTCCTTAATTTACAATTTCTACTCTGAGCCATAAATGCAGATGGGCAATAACTATTAGAGCGGTTTCCGGCCGATGTGAGTCGAAGAGGGATTCACAAGTGTCCGCCGATCTGATTCAGAGTGCTGGCTGGATGGAGGCCAGTATGGATGGGCAAGCCGTTATCGATGGACCTGCGATCGCGAGCGCTGGCTGCGGTTGATGAAGGGATGAGCTGCCGGGGTGCAGCGACGCGGTTCGGCGTGGCGGCTGCGACGGTGATCCGGTGGCATGACCAGCGGCGGAGCACAGGTGCCTATGCCGCCAAGCCGCAGGGCGGGGACACGCGATCACGCCGGATCGAGGCGCACCGGGACACGGTCCTGGCGCTGTACGGGTCGCGCCGCGACATCACGCTGGATGAGTTGCGCCGCGAGTTAGGCGAGGCGGGCGTGACGGTGGCGATTTCGACGCTGCACCGCTTCTTCACCCGGCACGGCATCACGCGTAAAAAAAGACCGGCCACGCGGTCGAGCAGGATCGCGCCGACGTCCTGAGCGCGCGCGAGGACTGGTTCGAGGGTCAGCTCGACCTCGATCCCGAGCGATTGGTGTTTATCGACGAGACCTGGACGGCAACCAACATGACCCGCAGCCACGGCCGATGCCGCCGGGGCGAGCGTCTGCGGATGGGCTACCCGCATGGCCATCGCAAGACGACCACGCTGGTCGCCGGGCTGCGCATGACCGGCATGGTCGCGCCGATGGTCCTCGATGGCCCGATCAACGGCGATTGGTTCGAAGCGTATGTCGGTCAGATCCTCGTGCCTGATCTCAAGCGCGGCGACGTCGTGATCATGGACAACCTCTCGAGCCATAAGCGGGACAGCGTCCGAGCGCTGATAGAGGCAGCAGGTGCCCGGCTACTGTTCCTCCCGCCCTACAGCCCCGACTTCAATCCGATCGAGAAAGCCTTTTCCCGGCTCAAGGCCATGCTCCGCAAGGCCGGCGAGCGGACCGTGTCCGGCCTCTGGTCACTCATCGGCAAGCTGGTCGATCTCTTCCAACCCCAGGAATGCGCCAACTATTTCAGCTCGTGCGGATATGACCCAGACTGATGGGAATCCGCTCTAAT
>NZ_JANYEK010000102.1 GCF_025363195.1 Sphingomonas sp. | reverse complement strand
GTTTCATTCATTTGATTTGCGCGACGGAACTTTTCTGAAGGGGCAGGGGAATTTGTCTGATTTATCCGATCGGGCGAACGAGATTTTTGCTGGACACGTTGAGGGAAAGTCCGTTCTAGACATCGGTGCCTGGGATGGCTTCTTTTCTTTTGAAGCGGAACGGTTTGGAGCTAAAAAGGTTTTAGCGACCGATCATTTTTGCTGGTCCGGAGCTGGGTGGGGAACGAAGGCTGGCTTCGACTTGATTCATCAGCACTTTGATTCCAAAGTCGATTCGCTAGATGTTGATTTGCCCGATCTTTCTCCCGCGAAGCTCGGTACATTTGATATCGTGTTGTTTCTTGGTGTTTTATACCATCTCAAGGATCCGTTTGGTGGCCTTGAGAAGGCTGCAATGATGTGCGGTGAGCAGCTTATTGTTGAAACTGCTGCTGACATGCTTCATTTAGAAGAACCGGTAATGCGATACTATCTTGGATCGGCCTTGAATGAGGATGCCACTAACTTTTGGGCGCCGAACCGGGCGTGCCTCAAAAACATGCTGAACGAGCTTGGATTTCCGGTGGTGGATTTTTTGAAGCAAACCGATGGGCCTAATAGGCTGTTGGTGCGGGCTAAACGATAGGTAGGTAACTTTTGCCCTCATGGTTTAGGTTTGCCAACGCCACTGCGAAGAGGATGATGCCAAGTTCCTGCCCCGGCGGACGCAGCACGTCGCTGACTTCTAGGGTTATATCGACGTCAGCGGTCGGCCAGTCCACTAACCACTCGCGATGCTCAAGGTGACCGATCGGGCCTGCCAATGGAGTAGACCAATGGTAAGCCCGACCAGCAATCACCGGGCGAACACACTGATGGCGTATGCCCGCCGACAGCGCTAAGCGTAGCAATCGAGCGCCGCCCTCCGCCGACCGCACACGAATCGTGCAACTCGTGCCCAAACTCCATTGGAAGGGAGCGTATAATCCCTCCTGCGGGACGGCGGGTTCCACGGGAAGAAAACCCGCCACGCGGTGCCAGTCGCCGTCGATCTCCAGCGTTGGTGTCGGCAAAGCGGTGGCAGGAATGAGCGCAAATCGCGTCTCTTGCCAATCCGGCTTCGTCAACACCGATTTACCGGTCACGCTTACCCCGACCACGCGGAGCAGGGAAGCGACTGCATCGCCGTGCCGCACGAATCTGATCCGGGTTGGGCCAACATCGTAAGCGCCAACTAACGATGCCGTATCGACACCATCCTCACCGAGGCAAAACGTCGCTGCGGCTCCGCCAGCATCAACGCTCCATGTGTTACCCGGTGCCCCTCTGACATGCAGCCGCAACTCCTTCACACCTGTGTGTTTCAGGCAGACGATCATCTCCGCGCCGCGCCCACTGATCGTTATACCGCGTTGTTCGTCCGCCGAGATGAAGGACTCCCCTTCGCCGAACATCGTTATCGTGGCGGAACCGGCGGGATCGAACCAGCCCGGTTGATTGGGGTTCCGATAGGATCGCACGCACACCGCTCCACCGCGCAGTCGGAGTGGCGACGACCCGCCGACGCTGCCAAAATCGGTGCAACGCGCGTCTATGGCACTGGCAAGCGCCGCGATCGAGCGCGTTGCCATGATCAAGTCGCGTGATCGACGCGGGTCTGTAACCCTGTTCGGTGGACAGTGCGTCGCGATCCCCAGATCGCGCAACTCGTCTTCGGGGCACCAAACCTTTCCACTCTGGTCAAGCACCATGAGCTCGCACGCCCATGCCGCACCGGCGAGCAACGCGCCATCAGGCCGGGAGACGACCGCCGAATCCGCCGCACTGAGCAGATATGACAAAAGCAGCGGATCAGCGATTGCGCCCATAGAAAGAACAATGCACCCCGGGGTCGGGGATGAGGAAGCGTGCCCGAAGTTCAGGATCCGAGCAATGCTATCCGTCATCGCTGCCGCGCGCGCGATCGCGGCAAACGTCGCTTCCGCCGATGCCTCAGCGATGCACACGATCCGTTCGTCGAGCGCAAAGCCCAGGCGCTGACGGGCGTCCTGCCGATCGCGGGGAAGCAGGAGATCCGTGTCCACTGCTAGCGGCAAATATGTCGGTTGGCCTCCTTGCCGGACGAGGCAAAGCCTTCCCTTATCCTGGCTGATCGACATCGTCGCACCCGATGCATCTGCGAGCCTGTGTGACGCCACGATCAGGGCACCGAACGGCAACGCTGGCATCGCATCGGGCCCTATAACGACGTGGCGAACGTCATATCCCAGCAGTGCCAGCCCTGCGGCGAAGAGCGCCGCCGGCGTCCGTCCAAGCAGCGGTCGGTCACCGTCGAGCACCCATATTACCGGCGGATCGCCAACCTCATTCGTCTTCGCAACAGTCTGTGCGAGTGCGCAGCCAACACGAAGCGGCTCGGTGATCGCGCCCGTGGCCCGATACAAAACGGGTGTCGCACCGCGCATATAGGACAATTGCAATAAGCGCCCCATCGAGTC
>NZ_JANYEK010000004.1 GCF_025363195.1 Sphingomonas sp. | reverse complement strand
GTCGGGCCAGCTCGACACGATGCTGGAACGCGCAGCCGACTATCTCGAGCGCGAATTCGACACCTTCACCTCCAGCGCGCTGTCGCTGCTCGAACCGGCCATCATCGTGCTGATGGGCGGCATCGTGGCCGCGATCGTGCTATCGATCCTGCTTCCGATCCTGCAACTCGAAACTCTGGTTGGTACCTGATGCAAATTTCCACTTCCGCTCCGACGGTTGTCGCCGAAAACGGCTTCCGTTCCCTGAGGCGTTCCGCCGAAAACGGCTTCACGCCCCTGAGGCGTTCCGCCGAACACGGCTTCACCCTCGTCGAACTGATGGTCGTCATCGTCATCCTGGGGTTGCTCGCGACGATCGTGGCGATCAACGTCATCCCGCAGGGCGACAAGGCCAAGCTGGTGCGTGCCAAATCGGACATCGCCACGATCGAGGGCGCGCTCGATCTCTACAAGCTTCAGAACGACATCTATCCGACCACGGCGCAGGGCCTCGAAGCTTTGGTCAGTCCACCTGCCGGGTCGGACGCGACCAAATATCAGCGCGGCGGGTACATCAAGAAGCTGCCGGTCGATCCGTGGAGCCGCCCCTATCTCTACGCGTCGCCCGGCACGCACGGCGCGATCGACATTTGGACCTACGGCGCCGACGGCAAGGAAGGCGGGGAGGGTGGCGATGCCGATGTCACCAGTTGGCAATGACATGAAAGCGCGCCGCCGCGCCGAACACGGCTTCATGGCCCCGAGGCGTTCCGCCGAACACGGCTTCACACTGGTCGAACTGATGGTCGTCATCGCGATCATCGGCATCGCGTCGGCGGCGGTGGTGTGGGCGTTGCCCGATCCGCGCGGGCGTCTGCTGGACGAGGCGACGACGTTCGCCGCCCGCGCCCGCGCCGCGCACGACGCCGCGATTGTCGAGGCGCGGCCGGTGAGCCTGTGGGTGACGCCCGGCGGTTATGGTTTCGACGAACGCTCGGGCGGGCAGTGGCAGGCGATCGGCGAGAAGCCCCTGCGCGTCGCACAATGGGGAGTGGGGGTGCGCCCGACGCTGACACTGGCGCGCGAGCGACTGGTGTTCGATCCGACGGGGCTCGCGGACCGGTCGCTGGACCTGCGCCTGACCCGCGACGAAGATAGCACAGTGGTGCGGATCGGCATGGACGGATCGGTTCGCGTCGGTGGGTAGACCCTACATCCCGGCCTCCGCGCGGAAACGGGAGGGGGGCTTCACCCTCATCGAGATCATGGTTGCATTGGCGGTGTTCAGCCTCGCGGCGATGGCGCTGATCCGGCTGGAGGGTGCGACGATACGCGGGGCGGGCATCCTCGATTCCACGCTCGTCGCGCAGATGGTCGCGCGCAATGTCGCGTTCGAGGCGATGACGGACGCCCGGCCTCCGGCCTTGGGCCAGGCTCAGGGTATCGAACAGAATGGCGGTCGCGCTTGGGCCTGGACGCGGGTGACCAAACCGACCGGCGACGTACGCATCCTGCGCATCGACGTCGCCGTGGCGGATACCGAGGGCAATGTGCAAGGCCATCTGACGGTCGTGCGCCCCGCGACACAGGATGCGGTCACGGCGACTGCGTCATGAAACACGGGTCATGTGACGCTGGTGCTCGTGCCCCTGCGAAAAGAATACTTCCCCGGCGAACGCGGGGGGCCAACTGCCTTGGCGGTGGTTCTCGCGGTCTGCCTGGGATTGTGCGCGCTTTCCTAACTGGGCCCCTGCGCGCGCCGGGGACGTGCGGAAGGCGCGACTCCGGCTTCACCCTCATCGAAGTCATGATCTCGCTGTTGATCTTCGGGATGCTCTGCGTCGCGGGAGTCGCGTTGCTCGCGTTCAGCGTCCGGGCGCAGGGGGCGACCGGGGCCAAGCTCGATGATGTATCCGCGCTGGCCCGCGTCTCTGCCGCAATGTCCGCCGATTTCGCCCAGGCGCGCGATCGCCGGACGCGCAACGAAGCGGGTGATCTGCTGCCGGCCTTCACCGGCGAATCCGGATCTGGATCGGCGACCATGCTGCGGCTGGTGCGCGGCGGATGGAGCAATGTCGATGCGGCGCGCCGGGCGGGCGAGCAGAAGGTGGAATATCGTCTGACCGACGGCAATTTGCAGCGCGTCGCCTATCCGATGCTTGACGGCGCGGAATCGCTGCTGCCGGCTGCCTTGCTCGGCGATGTGCGGCAGGTGGCCCTGCGCTACCGCCTCGATGGCGCGTGGAGCGACCGCTGGCAGGGCACGCCCAAAACCCCGTTGCCGCAGCTCGTCGAGATGCGGATCGTCCGCAATGACGGGCGCGAATTCCGCCAATTGTTCCTCGTCGGCACCGGCTATCGCCCGACAATCTTCGGGGACAACCATGCCGGCCAGTGAACGCCCTCGGGACGGCACACGCGAACGGGGCGCCGCGTTGCTCACCGTGCTGCTGCTCGTCGCGGTGATCGCGGTGCTGGCGGCGACCGCGCTGGAGAAATTGCGCCTCTCGACGCGCCTCGCCGGCAATGCCGCAGCGGGCGAACAGGCGCGGGCTTACGGCTATGCAGCCGAGACGCTGGCCCTGTCGCGCGTCGACGATCTGCTCGGCCAGACCCAGCAGCGCGTGACGCTGGCCGGCGGGTGGAGCAACGCGCCGTTTCGCCTGCCCGTACCGAACGGCCTCGCCACCGCGCGGGTGCGGGATGGTGGCAATTGCTTCAACCTCAACGGGCTGGTCGTCGAGACGGCGGCGGGCGTCTATGTCACGCGTCCCGCCGCGCGCATCCAGTTCGCGCGGCTGATGCGGCTGGTCGGCGTGCCCGCATCGGTGACGGAGGGTATTGCCGATGCGACATCCGACTGGATCGACAGCGACAACAATCCGCTGCCCAATGGCGCGGAGGACGGCGCCTATACCGGCGCGGCGACGCCCTACAGCACGTCCGGCACGCTGATGAACGACATCAGCGAATTGCGCGCGGTCAGCGGCGTGACGCCGGAAATTTATGCCAAGCTGCGCCCTTGGCTCTGCGCGCTGCCGGTGGCAAAGCCGTCGGTGATCAACGTCAACACGCTTTTGCCGGAGCAGGCCCCCTTGTTTGCAATGCTGCTCCCCGACACGCTGGGCGTCGATGCCGCCCGACAGATGCTGATGAAACGCCCGCCAGAGGGGTATGAGAGTCCGACCGCGTTCTGGGCACTCCCGGCGCAAAACGGGATTACCGCCGCGCCTGATGCTGTGGCGCAGACCAGCGTGACGACCAAATGGTTCGCGCTGCAGGTCGATGTCGCGGTCGGCAGCGCCGAATTGCAACAACAATCGATGATCGATGCGACCAAACTGCCCGCGCGTCTGGTGTCGCGCAACTGGGGCGAACCGTCATGAGCGACACGCTCGTCCTGTTCCTCCCCGCCGCCGATCTGCCGTGGCGCTGGCTGCGTATTTCCGGCGATGTCGTGCAGGCGCGCGGCGAGGGTTTCCCGGATTGGTATGACGAGGATGCACCGCCGCCGGTCGCCGTGGTGCCCGCCGATGCGGTGACGCTGCACTGGGCCGAATTGCCCGATCGGTCGATTGCGCAGGCGGTAACGGCGGCGCGCATGCTCGCTGCCGATGCCAGCGCCTCGCCGATCGGTGACCTGCACGTCGCGGTCGGGCGCGAGGGCGATCAAACCGAACGCCCGATCGGCGTGGTGTCGGCGCGGGCGATGACCGGGTGGCTGGCGACGCTCGCCGCCAACGGGGTCGATCCCGGTGCGCTGCTGCCCGCGCCGATGCTGCTGCCCCGCCCGGACGAGGGTTTCCTGCGCGCCGATCTCGGCGGCGAGGGTGTGGTGCGCGGGACGACCAGCGGCTTTGCCGACGAAGCACGGCTGACCGAACTCGTGACCGGCGGCACCGCGCCGATCGTATTGGGCCGCGATGAACTTGAAGCCGCGATCGTCGCGGCAGTGGCCAGTCCCGCGCTGGATCTGCGGCAGGGCGCATTCGCCCGGCGGCGGCGTTTCGCGATCGATTGGGCGCTGGTGCGGCGGCTCGCCTGGCTGTCGGTCGCGATCCTGACCGTCACGCTCGTCATCAGCCTCGTGTCGATCCTGAAATACAGCTTCGCCGCCGATGCGCTGGCACAGCGTACCGATCTGCTTGCGCGGCAGGGGCTGACGCGTGGCGAGACGGTCAACGATGCCGATCGCCAACTCGACGAACGCCTGTCGCGGCTGCGCGGGGCAGGGCTGGGCTTTACCCGCACTGGTGCCGCCTTGTTCTCTGCGGTCCGCGCGGTGCCAGGGGCGGAGATTTCGACGCTGGCGTTCGATCCCAATGGTGACATCCGCGCCACAGTGTCGACCGAGCGCGAGGGCCAGGCGACCGACGTCCGGCTGCGGGTCGAGGCGCAAGGGTTTGCCGCGCGGCTCAGTACGCTGGAATCGTCTGGCGGGCGCGTTACGGGACAGATTACGGTGAGCGCGAAATGATCGCCAATCTCAAGACTTGGTTCGACGGCCGCTCGCTGCGGGAAAAGCGCCTGTTGCTGGGCATGGCGGCGCTGGCCGTGCTGACCCTGTTATGGGGTGGAATCATTCGCCCGGTGACCGACGCGCTGTCCTCCACGCGAGAACGCTATGCTGGCGCGGTGGTGCGGCTGGGCAGCACGCAGGCGCGTGTCAGGACGGTGCAGGAATTGCAGCAAAGCAAGCCGCCCGCCCTTACCGGGCCGCTCGATGCGATCGTCCGGTCGCGCGCCGATGCCGCCGGCTTCCCGCTCGCCTCCGCCAACGCGCTGGCCAATGATCGCGTGCAGATCGCGATCAATTCGGCGCGCCCGGCGGCGTTGCTCGGCTGGATTGCCGATCTCGAAGGTGCCGGCATTCTCGTCGATTCGATGAACGTCACCAACAATGGCGACAAGACCGTCGCGGTGCAGCTGACGCTGAAGGCGCGCGGGCGATGAGGGGACCGGCATGCGCATCCACCTGAAGACCGGCCCGGGCCTGCTGTTCGCCGCCGCCTTCGTCATGGCATTGATCGCGTTCCTGCCGATGCGGCTTATGCTCGGCTGGATCGGATTGGGCGATCAGGGCCTCACGGCGCGATCGGTCGATGGGAGTGTGTGGTGGGGAACGTTGACCGACGCGCGCTTCGGCGATCTAGCGGTCGGTGATCTCGACGCCGGTCTGTCGCCGTTCCAGCTGCTGATCGGCCGTGCCCGTGTCGCGCTCGACAGTCGCGGCGATGGGCGGATTCTCCACGGCGCAGCAAGCGTCAGCCGCCACAGTTTCGGGCTGGACGATATGACCGCCGCGCTCTCCGCTGGCACGGTGTTCGCGCCGGTGCCGGTGACGGGAATCGATCTCGACCAGGTGTCGGTGCGCTTCCAGGATGGGTCTTGCCAGCGCGCCGAGGGGCGGGTGAAGGCCACCTTGTCGGGCGATGTCGGCGGCCTGCCGCTATCGCAGGGCTTGAGCGGGACGGCCAAGTGCGAATCGGGCGCGTTGCTGCTGCCGCTCACCAGCCAGTCGGGCATCGAAACGGCCGCGATCCGCCTGTGGCCGAGCGGTCGCTTCCGTGCCGAACTGTCGGTGCGCCCGGCCAATCCGGCGGACGGGACAAAGCTGCAATTGAGCGGGTTCCAGCAGACACCACAGGGGTACACACTGGCGGTCGAGGGTAATTTTTAGGTGCCCCCTTCGGCTTGAACCGTGCAAAGCGTATCAGTAGGGCAGCGGCTTCGACCGGCTCGGCCCGATCGGCATCGGGCATTTAGGTGGGCATGCAATCTTGACGCATCCACCCGCCAGCCGCTAGGGGCGCTGGCTCTGCGGCGATCGTAGTTCAATTGGTTAGAGCGTCGGCTTGTGATGCCGGATGTTGCGGGTTCAAGTCCCGTCGGTCGCCCCATTCCTTTCCCTGAGAGCATGTCATGACCAGCAATTGGGGCTTCCCCGACTTCGACGAGCATGAAGGCGTGCACCTGTTCACCGATGCGGCCAGCGGCCTGCAAGCGGTGATTGCGGTGCATTCGACGCATCTTGGCCCGGCGGCGGGCGGCGTGCGCTTCTGGCATTACGCCGATAGCGACCGGGCCATCACCGATGCGCTGCGCCTGTCGCGCGGCATGAGCTTCAAGAACGCGATGGCCGGCCTGCCGATGGGCGGCGGCAAGGGCGTGGTGCTGGCGAGCCAGCCCGGCGACATGATCTCGCAGGCGCAATTGGAAGCGTTCGGCCGCGCAGTCGACTCGCTCGGCGGCCAATATGTCACGGCCGAGGATGTCGGCATGTCCGAAGCCAGTATGAAGGTGATCGCGACGCAGACTCGTCACGTCTCCGGCTTGCCGGTGGCGGCGGGCAGCGCGGGCGGCGACCCCGGACCTTACACCGCACACGGCGTGTATCTCGGCGTGAAAGCGGCGGCGAAGCGCGGCCTCGGTGTCGATTCGATGCGCGGCGTGCATGTCGCCATTCAGGGTGTCGGCAGTGTCGGCGGCGGTTTGGCGAAGCTGCTGGCCAGGGATGGCGCACGGCTCACGCTGGCGGACGTCAACGCAGGCCGCGCCCAGGCGCTGGCCGACGAGCTTGGGGCCGAAACGGCAGCGGCGGATGCGATCCTCGGCATTGCGGCCGACGTGATCAGCCCGAATGCGCTGGGGGCGATCCTGACCGAAACGTCGATCGCCGGGCTGAAAACAAAGGTCATCGCCGGCGGCGCCAACAACCAGCTCGAGACGCGCGAAGACGGTGCGCGGCTGGCGGAGCGCGGCATCCTGTATGCGCCGGATTACGTCATCAACGCAGGCGGCATCATCAATGTCGGGTTCGAATATCTCGGTCTGGGCGATGAAGCCGAGGTCATGGCGCGGATCGAACGCATCCCGACCCGCCTGATCGAAGTCTGGGACGAGGCTGACCGCAGCGGCGCGCCGAGTTCGGACGTCGCCGATATGCTCGCGCGCCGGTTGATCGGCCGGGGTTGATCGGGCGGACTGTGCGCTCCACAAATACGCCGTCATCCCTTAGCAAGTCCGGGATGACGGCGCTGTTCGCTACACCATAAACGCGAGCATCCCCGTCAGCGCGGTGATCGTTTCCTCTGGATCGCGCACCTTGATCGTGTCGATCCCCGCCGCACGCACCGGATCGTCATTGCCGCCCGGGTAGATCGCATCGCCGAGGAAGATCATGTCCTTCGTCGCGATGCCGGAATGCTCGGCCAGCTTGGCCATCGCCGTCGCCTTGTCGGTGCCCTCGCGCGTGATGTCGATCGAGGTCGATCCGCCGACATTGATCGCGAAACCCTTCAACTCGGCTTGCAAGATCTTCTGCAGTTTCTTGCGCTTGGCGAAATCGGGGTCCCACGCCTTTTTGGCGTCGATCGGCGCGTCCTGGCCGAGGCCGGAAAAGGTGATCTGACTGCCGCGATCCTCGATCTTCTCGCCCCAGGTCTGGTCGTCGGCGAAGCCCGCTGTCGCCATCGCCTCATCTAGCGCCGTCACGATATGGTCGTGCTCTTCCTTCGAGAATATATCGGCATAGATCGCCGTCCATTCACCATCGAAGCGATACAATTTCGTGCCGGTGGTCGGCATGATGAACAGATTCTCCAGCTTCGCGTCCTCGGGCAGTCGCGCGACGATCTGCTTTTCGAACTGCGGCCAATCCCCGCCGGAGATCACCGCGAGCGGAATGTGCGTGGTAAGTTTCGCGAGTAATTCGGCCATGTCCTTGCCGATCGCCTGCTTGCTCTCGGCAAGCGTTCCATCGAGATCGAAGGCGACGAGTTTCTTCATGGGGGAGGGCCTTTGCCGGGGGTTTTCGAAGGCATAACCGACGAACGGCGATAAAGGTCGCAAGCCCTGCCTTCTGCCCGGTTGAGTAGCACGCTGACACGCTCTAGACGCGTCGGTATAGTGCCCAACTTCCACGCCCCCCGCCTTCACGCTCCCAGCCTTCATGCTCTGGCCAATCCCGCCCGCTTCCTGAAGATCGCGCGCCCGCTGACGCCCGTTCTGTTCTGGGCCGGTGTGGCGTTGATCGCGTTCGGGGCATGGGCCGGGCTGACCCAGACCCCGCCCGACGTCCTGCAGCGTGATTCGGTGCGTATACTGTACATTCATGTGCCGACGGCATGGCTCGGCATGGGCGGCTGGAGCGGCATCGCGGTGTCGAGCATCGTATTCCTCGTCTGGAGACATCCCCTGGCCGGTGTAGCGGCGCGGGCGATCGCCTTGCCGGGTGCGGTGTTCGCCGCTTTGTGTCTCATCACCGGCTCGATCTGGGGTCGACCGACCTGGGGAACGTGGTGGCAATGGGACGGGCGGCTGACCTCGATGCTGCTGCTGTTCTTCGTCTATCTCGGATACATGGCGCTGGCCCGTGCGGATACAGATCGCGGCGGCGACGGACGCATCCCGGCAATCTACGGCGTGGCCGGGTCGGTGCTGCTGCCGATCATCCGGTATTCGGTAATATGGTGGAACAGCCTGCATCAAGGGCCGAGCATCGGGCTGACCAGTTCGAGCATCGACCCGTCGATCCTGTGGCCCTTGTGGTTTACATTGGCCGGCTTCAGCCTGTTCTTCGGCGGCATCGTGCTGATGCGGATGCGGGCGATGCTCGCGGTGTCCAGGGCCGAAGCGCGGCTGCGGCGGATGGCCGCGACGGATTGGGTGGCGCCATGAACCACTGGCCCTTCATCATCGCTGCATATTCCGTGACGGCCGTGGTCGGCACCGTCCTCGCTTTGGTCAGCTATCTGGCAATGCGTCGGGCGGAACGGCGGTGAAGCCCAAGCATCAGCGATTGACGCTCGCCCTGCTCGCCGTCGCGGCGGTGATCGGCGCAGGGCTGCTCGCGCTCTCCGCGTTGAAGGATCAGGCGGCCTTCTTCTATGCCCCCGGTGATGTCGCCAAATCCGGCCCGCCAGTCGGCCGCGCGGTGCGTTTGGGCGGCATGGTCGAGAAGGGCTCGATCAAGCGGCAGGCCGACGGGGTGTCGATCGCCTTTATCGTCACCGACGGCGTGGCGACCGTGCCGGTGGCGTTTCGCGGCGTGACGCCGGACCTGTTCCGCGAAGGATCGGGCGTGGTGGCGGAAGGGCAGTTCAACACCGATCGCAGCTTCACCGCAACCAACCTGCTCGCCAAGCATGACGAACGCTATATGCCGCCCCAAGCCGCCGGCAACATGCACGAAACGAAGACGCTCGTGCAATGATCGCCGAAGCGGGTCTTGCAGCGCTCTGGTTCGCGGCGGCACTGGCCGCGCTGCAACTGGTTCTGGCGTGGATTGGCATCGCGCAAACCCGCGAGGACATCATGTCTGCCGTCCGTCCGGTGGCGTTCGTGCAAGGCCTGCTTGCCTTGCTGGCAATGGGGTTGTTGATCACCGTATTCCTGCAATCGGACATGTCCGTGCTGCTGGTCGCGCAGAACAGCCATTCGGACAAGCCATTGCTCTACAAGTTCGCCGGCGCGTGGGGAAATCACGAAGGCTCGATGCTGCTGTGGGTGACCATCCTCGGCCTGGCCGGCGCGGCGGTGGCGATGCTGGAGCATAATCTGCCCAAGCCGACGCTGATCGCCACGTTGGGCGCGCAGGCCGCAATCGCGCTCGGTTTCTATGCCTTCCTGCTTTTCTCCTCCAATCCCTTCGCGCGGCTCAACCCGGCCCCGCCGGACGGAGCGGGCCTGAACCCTTTGTTGCAGGACCCCGGCCTGGCGTTCCATCCGCCGACTTTGTACATCGGCTATGTCGGCATTTCGGTCGCCTTCTCCTTCGCAGTCGGGGCGTTGGTGACGCGCGATGTCGGCCCGGCCTTCGCGCGGGCGATGCGGCCTTGGGTTCTGGGCGCGTGGATATTCCTCACGCTCGGCATCACGGCGGGGTCGTATTGGGCCTATTACGAACTTGGCTGGGGCGGCTGGTGGTTCTGGGATCCGGTCGAGAATGCCTCGTTGATGCCGTGGCTGGCGGCGACCGCGTTGCTGCATTCGGTCAACGTATTGGCGACGCGCGACGGACTGCGGGCTTGGACGGTGATGCTCGCCGTGGTCGCCTTCTCGATGTCGATGGTCGGCACCTTCCTCGTCCGCTCGGGCATCCTGACCAGCGTGCATGCCTTCGCCGTCGACCCCAAGCGCGGCAGTTTCATCCTCGCTTTGCTGGCGATCTATATCGGTGGCGCGCTGATCCTGTTCGCCCTGCGTATCGGCTCCGTGCGGCAGGGGCGGACCTTCGATCTGGTCAGCCGTGAGGGGGCGCTGGTCGCCAACAATCTGCTGCTCTCGGTGATCCTCGGCATCGTCCTGATCGGCACGCTCTACCCGATCGTTGCGGCATCGTTCGGGGTGCAATTGTCGGTCGGCCCGCCCTTCTTCAACAAGGCGGCAGGGCCGGTGGCGCTGCTGCTCGTCGCGATCATGGGCGTCGGCCCTTTGCTGCGCTGGCGGCGTGACGACGGCAGCGACGTGGCCGAACGCATGATGCTTCCTATCGCTTCGGCAGCGCTGGCGGGGGCAGGGGTGTTCATAACGACCGGCGGCATCGCGATCCTGCCGTTCCTCGGCCTCGCGCTGGCGGGGGGCCTCGCGGCGGCGAGCGTCGCGCCGTTGTGGAAGCGCAATCTGCGCCGCACGCCCTTGTTTACCTGGGGCATGGTCATCGCGCATCTCGGCATTGCCGTCAGCCTGGCCGGCATGGCGTCGGAGAGCGCCTTCACCAAGGAGACGCTGGTCGCCGCGCGCGTCGGCGAACCGCATCGCGTTGGGCCCTTTGTCGTGCGGCTGGACGGGATTTCGCCGGTGAGCGGCCCCAATTGGTCGGCCTTACAGGCGCATCTTAGCGTGCGACGCGGGGAAGACGGCGACTGGTTCGTTCTGCACCCGCAATCGCGCTTCTTCGCCTTGCCGCCGACCGTGACGAGCGAATCCGCGATCGCGACCATGCTCGACGGGCAGCTCTATACCGTGCTCGGCGCTGCGGACGGCCAGGGGCGCTGGCAATTGCGCCTGTGGTGGAAGCCGTTCGTGACGTTCATCTGGCTCGGCGGTGCGATGATCGCATTCGGCGGCGCATTGTCGCTGATCGGTCGTGTCCGCCGCGCGCGGAAGCCGGCGTATCGCGAGGGCTATGCATGAAGCGCGGGCTGATCTGGTTGCCGCTCGGGGTGTTTGCGCTGCTGTTGCTGGTGATCGTCTCGGCATTGTATTGGCCGAGCGATCGGGTGGTCCGATCGGCGATGGTCGGCCAGCGCTTGCCTGCATTCACGGTCGGTACGATGCTGCCGGGCAAAGCGGGGTTGAGCACCGGCACGTTCGCCGATGGACGGCCCCGCCTGCTCAACATCTTCGCTAGCTGGTGCATCCCGTGCATCGCCGAGGCCCCGATGCTGCTGCGGTTGAAGAGGATGGGCGTGACGTTGGACGGCCTCGCGATCCGCGACACACCGGTCGCGATCCGCAATTTCCTGGCGCGCAACGGCAATCCGTACGACCGGATCGGCGATGATCCGCAAAGCGCGGTGCAATTGGCGCTGGGCTCGTCGGGCGTCCCGGAGACCTTCGTGATCGACGGCAAAGGCCGCATCGTGCTTCAACATGTCGGGGACATTCGCGAGGAGAATATCCCGGAAATCCTCGCCGCGCTGGAACAGGCGAAATGAGAATTTTCGCTCTTTTCCCTTCCCTCCCTTCCAGAGAGGGGGGCAGAAAGATCTGGTTGATCCTCGCCCTGCTCCTGCTGGCCACCCCGGCGCTGGCCGATAGCAATTTGCCGCCAGCCGATTTCGCCAACACGCAACTCCGCGATCCCGCCAAGGAGGCGCAGGCGCGGGACCTGATGGGCACGCTGCGCTGCCTGGTCTGCCAGGGCCAGTCGATCGCCGACAGCGATGCCGAGATGGCGGGCGACATGCGCTCGCTGGTGCGCAGGCGAATCTTCGCCGGGGACAGCAGTGCCGACATCCGCAATTCGTTGATCGCCAGCTATGGCGATTATGTCACCTATGATCCGCCATTCAACTGGCTGACCGCGCCGTTATGGCTGATGCCCTTGATCCTGATCGGGATCGGTGCGTGGCTGGCGCGCGGATCCTTCACGCGGCGCCAATCAGGACGGCGTCGATCAGGGGGGGGCAGCTGATGGGCTGGGCGATGTTGCTGGCGATCGGCGCATGTGTCGGCGCCTTGTTGTGGCGGATCGGGTTGCCGCGCGGGCTGTGGACCTTCGTCGGCTCGGCACTGATGCTCGGCGCGACCGGCTATGCGTTGCAGGGTGATCCCGTTTTGCCCGGGCATCCGGTGAGGGCCGGGGTCGATCCGGTTCAGCTCGATCCCGATCTGATCGCGCTGCGCGACGCGATGATGGGCCGCTTCACCGGAGACGGCGCCTATCTGGTCGCGGCGGACGGCATGACGCGCGTCGGCGATACCGGCAGCGCGGTGCAATTCGTGCTGGCGGGGATCGACAAATATCCGCGGAGCTTTTCGCTCTGGACCGGCCTCGGTACGGCGCTCGCGGCGCATGATGGCGGCCGGGTGTCCCCTGGCGCATTGTTCGCGTTCCAGCAGGCCACGCGGCTTGCGCCACAGCATCCTGCGCCGCCCTTCTTTACCGGGCTGGCCTATATGCGCGCGGGCGAATTTGCCCGGGCGCGGCCGTATTGGGCGCGCGCGGTGGCGCTAACCCCCAAGACCGTGTCCTATTACCCGGAACTTGCCGGAAGGCTGACCTTGCTGGATCGCTTTCTGCGGGCGATCGAGCAGCAACAGCGAGCCGTGACGAAATAACCGCCGTCATCCCGGCACGGGCCGGGATGACGGTCGGGCGACGCTAACAGGCGTCCAGAATCAGGCGGCCCGGGATCAGGCGGCCCGGGATCGGGCGGCCCAGGATCACGCGGCCCAGGGTTCGAACGGCAGATCGAGCGCCTCGGCCACCGCCTGATGACGGATCTTGCCGGCGGACACGTTCAGCCCGTTGGCGAGGTGCGCGTCCGCCGCCATCGCCGCTTCGGCCCCCAGGCTCGCCAGTTTCAGCACGAACGGCAATGTCGCATTGTTCAGCGCGAAAGTGCTGGTGCGGGCGACTGCGCCGGGCATGTTGGCGACACAATAATGGATCACGCCGTCCACCTCGAACACCGGGTTGTCGTGCGTCGTCGCATGGCTGGTCTCGAAACAACCGCCCTGGTCGATTGCGATGTCGACCAGCACCGATCCGCGCTTCATCGTCTTCAGCATCTCGCGCGTCACGAGCTTTGGCGCCGCCGCCCCGGGCACCAGCACCGCGCCGATCACCAGATGCGCATTCTTGACCGCCGCTGCGATCGCCGCCTTGCTGGCATAAGCGGTCTTGATCTGGCTGGAGAAGAACATGTCGAGTTCGGCGAGGCGGGCATTCGAAATGTCGTAGATCGTCACGTCGGCGCGCATGCCGACCGCCATCTGCGCCGCGTTGACGCCGGAAACACCGCCGCCGAGAATCGCGACCCGCGCCGGGGCTACGCCGGGCACGCCGCCGAGCAATACGCCGCGTCCGCCTTGCTCCTTCTCCAGATAATGCGCGCCGACCTGGATCGACATGCGCCCGGCCACTTCCGACATCGGCTTCAGCAACGGCAGCGAGCGATCGTTCGCCGTCACCGTTTCATAGGCGATGCAGGTCGCGCCGGATTTCATCAGTCCCTCGGCCTGCGGCTTGTCGGCGGCAAGGTGGAGATAGGTGAACAGCACGTGGCGCGACTCGAGCAGTGCAATCTCGCTTGCCTGTGGTTCTTTCACCTTCACGATCATGTCGGACTGGGCGAACACGCTGGCCGCATCCGGCAGAATGGTCGCGCCGGCGTCGATATAATCCTGATCCTCGAAATCGATGCCGAGCCCGGCCCCAGTCTGGACCGTGACCGAATGTCCCAGTGCGATCAGTTCGACGACCGAAGGTGGCGTAAGGCCGACACGATATTCGTGGTTCTTGATTTCTTTGGGGACACCGACACGCATGGCAAAACTCCTGACTTGAGGATGGTGGCGGAGACTATCGCATTTCGGCGCGCGAATCCCTGCAAACTCATGTGTAGGACATGGCGATTTTCGCATATATTCGGCTACGAATCGCGCAATACGGAGATATCATGCAAATCGACCGGATCGACGCGGGGATCCTGCAATGTCTGGCGGCGGATGCGCGCTCCTCGGTGAGCGCCATCGCCGCCAGAGTCGGGTTGTCGCAATCGGCCTGTACGCGGCGAATCCAGGCGCTGGAGGCGTCCGGGCATATCCTGGGCTATGGTGCGCATCTCGGGCACCGCCGGCTCGGCTTTCGCGTCACTGCATTGGTCGACATCACGCTCGGTACGCAGGTGGAAGAGGATCTGGCGCAGTTCGAACGCGCGGTGGGAGAAATCGATGGCATCGTCGAATGCGCATTGGTGTCGGGCGCGCAGGATTATCGGCTGAAGATCGTCTGTCGCGACCTGGACGATTACGAACGGATGCACCGCGAACATCTTGGCCGCCTGCCCGGCGTCAACACGATCAGTAGCAGCTTCGTGTTGCGCGCCGTGCCGACCCGCGGCGAGGCGGATGCCTTGTTCGGTTATGGTGCATGACGTGACCGTTGCGGGTGCAGGCGCGCGGGTGTAGAGCGCGGAAACTTGGGGCCAGGGGGCGCCTAGAGGGGCGCGCTGCGGTCTTGATGATGATCAAGTGGTTGTATTTTCAGGTTGGATCGCTCTCGCTGTGAGCAACACCGACTCTGCCGTGGCAGCGGCTGGCCCGTTTGACCAACATTCCGGCGGCCATCACCAAAAGGATGGCTTGCCCAAACTGGCGATCGGCGCGATCGGGGTGGTGTTCGGTGATATCGGCACCAGCCCGCTCTACGCCTTCCGCGAGACGTTCCACGGGCATCATCCGCTGACGGTCGATGCGCTGCACATCATGGGCGTCATCAGCCTGATGTTCTGGTCGATGATGGTCGTCGTATCGCTCAAATACGTGACGGTCATCATGCGCGCGGACAATAAGGGCGAAGGTGGCAGCCTGGCGCTGCTCGCGCTCATTTCGGGCCGCACGCAGATGAAGCGCTGGTCGCGCGGGATCATCCTGCTCGGGGTGTTCGCCACCGCGTTGTTCTACGGCGACAGCATGATCACCCCGGCGGTGTCGGTGCTCTCGGCGGTCGAGGGGCTGGCGGTCGCCGCACCGGGATTTGGCGGACTCGTGCTGCCGATCGCGGTGGTCATCATCATCGGCCTGTTCATGATCCAGCGCAGCGGCACGTCGAAGGTCGGTCTGTTGTTTGGCCCCATCATGCTGGCGTATTTCGCTGTCATCGCCGTACTCGGGATCGTCAGCGTGATGAAGACGCCGCAAATTCTCTGGGCCTTCTCGCCGCACTACGCGCTGGAATTCTTCTATCTCGATCCGCTCCGCGCGTTCCTCGCGCTTGGGTCCGTGGTGCTCGCGGTGACGGGAGCCGAGGCGCTGTACGCCGATATGGGCCATTTCGGGCGCAACCCGATCCGCGTGTCCTGGTTGGTCTTCGTGCTGCCCGCGTTGATGGCGAATTACATGGGGCAGGGGGCGTTGTTGTCGCGCGAAGGGGCGGTGGCCCTGGCCAGCCCCTTTTATAATCTCGCGCCCGATGGTCTGCAGCTACCGTTGGTCATCCTGGCGACCTGCGCGGCGGTGATCGCGTCGCAGGCGGTGATTTCGGGCGCCTTCTCGGTCACGCAACAGGCGATTCAACTTGGCTTCATGCCGCGTTTGCGCGTCGAACACACCAGCGCGGCGACGGCGGGGCAGATCTACATCCCGCTGATCAACTGGATGCTGATGACGATGGTGTTGCTGCTGGTCATGTTCTTCCGCACATCGTCCAATCTCACCTCGGCGTACGGCATCGCGGTAACGGGGGCGATGTTGATCGATACCTGCCTGCTCGGCGTGGTGCTGTTCAAGTTGTGGGGCTGGAAACGGCGCTATGCCATTCCGTTGCTCACCCTGTTCTTCATCGTCGATGGCGCATATTTCGCGGCGAACCTGACCAAGGTTCCGGCCGGCGGCTGGTTCCCGCTGCTCGCCGGGCTGATCATCTTCACCTTCCTGACCACCTGGTCCAAGGGCCGCAAACTGATGATCGATCGCATGCGCGAGGCTGCGATGCCGATCAAGGTGTTCATCCAGTCCGCCGCCAGTTCGGCCACGCGGGTTCCCGGTACGGCGGTGTTCATGACGTCCTCGCCCGAGGGCGTGCCGCATGCGCTCCTCCACAATTTGAAACACAATAAGGTGCTTCACGAACGTATCATCCTGCTAACGATCAAAATCACCGATGCGCCGTATCATCCTGATGACGGGCGCTGCCACCTGGAGGATCTCGCCCACGGTTTCCATCGGATGGTGCTGAAATACGGCTTCATGCAGGAGCCCGACGTACCTGCCGCGCTGGCGCGGATCGACCAATGCGGCGCGGAATTCCGCATGATGGACACCAGCTTCTTCCTGTCGCGCCAGACGCTGCTGGCGTCGGAGCGGCCGGGCATGATGATCTGGCGCGAAAAGCTGTTCGCGTGGATGCTGCGCAACGCCGAAAGCGCGATGGAATTCTTCCGCCTGCCGACCAACCGTGTGGTCGAACTGGGCAGCCAGGTCGAGATTTGAGCGATCCGGCTCCGATGCCCGCACCGATTATCGTCACTGCCGTGTTTGGCAAGGCGGACACGGCCTATTTCGATGGCCTGAGGCGCGCGCATTTTCCGCCCGAGCGCAACCAGTTGGCGGCGCATCTGACGATGTTCCATCACCTGTCGCCGTTGCTGGAGGCGGAACTGAAGCAACGGCTGACGGGCGAGACGCGCGGGGTGGAGGCGCCGGCCGCGTGGGTGGCCGGGCTGATGTCGCTGGGCCGCGGGGTTGCGTTCAGGATTGAATCGCCCGATTTGGCGGACATTCGCGAGCGGCTGGCCGATGCGTTCGCGTCGATGCTGACACCGCAGGATGCTGCCGGGTGGCGCCCGCATGTCACGATCCAGAACAAGGTCGAACCCTATCAGGCCAAGGCTCTGCAGGCCGCGTTGGGGGTGGAATTTCGCCCTCGACCCGTCGTCATCGCGGGCTTGGCGGCGTGGTGGTATCGCGGCGGGCCGTGGGAGCCACTGTCGCGTCACATGTTCGCTTGACCGCTTGGGACACGGTTCCTATAGCCCGCGCCTCGCGAGTGGAAACGCAGTCCTGACGGGTACGGCCCGGACCGGGTATGGCGGAGTAGCTCAGTTGGTTAGAGCACGGGAATCATAATCCTGGGGTCGGGGGTTCAAGTCCCTCCTTCGCTACCACTCGCGGTTTTTCTTCAGCTCGCTGGAATCCTTCGCGCCGCCGTGATCAGGATCGGCGGCACGATCATCTGACCCTTCATCAGGCCTTCGCCTGCGGTCGGCGATGTCGGCGCGTCGAAGATCTTCTGGATCACCTCCATTCCCTCCACGACGTGACCAAAGGCGGCATAGCCCTGGTTGTCGCCCGGTGCCGCGGGGTCGGCATCCAGGCTCGGCTGGTCGCCGACCATGATCGTGAAGTCGCCATTGGCCGTGCCAGGCGCATACCGCGCGATCGAGATAGTGCCGTCGAGATGCTTCAGGCCGGTCAGCGTGGTCGGCTCATGCTTGATCGGCGGCAACACGCGCTTGGGCGCGTTCTGCACGCCGAACTGAACGAAGCCGAAATGCGGCCCCCCCTTGGCCGTGCGATAGAAGCCGATACCGTCCAGCCGCTTCTGGTCGACATATTTGAGGAAGTTCGCCGTGGTGATGGGGGCGCGGGCCTTGTCCAGTTCGATCACGATGCGGCCGTCGCTGGTGTCGAGCGCGACGCGCACGGCGGCAGGGGGCGGGATCCGCGCTGGGGGCGGCGCTGGCGTCGGGGCGACTTGCGCCGCCATCGTCAGGGCCAGAATCAGTTTGAGCATACGTCTCCTCCACGATGACTTCCGTCATTCCGCATGTGATCCGGACTTGAAAGTGCCGCCGGGCCTCTGTTCCAGACTGTGGCGGACGTTGGATGCCGGAACAAGGCTCTGCTGGGCGGCCTAAAAACATCCGCGATGACGGCGGCTCGGAAAATACTATCCATCCTGCTCATCAGTTTCGCTGTCCTACACCCGCCCGAGCGATTATTCGGATCGCATGACACCCTGTAACCCTCACTCGCCCTGCATCGAATGTTGACACACCCGCCGCAAAACCGCTCAGCGCGTCAACGTTGATAACATTCGCGGCTCGATCATGGCGCGTCGCGGCTTTAAGCGAAGGCCGGCTGCTCCCATGTTGCATCCTCGGCCACGGGGCCACTAGAAGCGCTGCTTCGTCACAACGGATTTTCTCATGACCACGCACACGACCAAGATGCTCATCCTCGGTTCCGGCCCCGCCGGGCTGTCCGCCGCAATCTACGGCGCGCGCGCGGGCATGTCGCCGATCGTGGTGCAGGGCATCCAGCCGGGCGGGCAGCTCACCACCACCACCGATGTCGAGAATTATCCCGGCTTCAAGGACGTGATCCAGGGGCCGTGGCTGATGGATCAGATGCAGGCGCAGGCCGAGCATGTCGGCACGCGATTGATGTGGGATACGATCGTCGAGGTCGATCTGACCCGGCGTCCGTTCCGGCTGATCGGCGACGGCGGGGACGTCTATGAGGGCGACGTGCTGGTCATCGCCACCGGCGCACAGGCCAAGTGGCTCGGCCTGGACAGTGAGGAGGCGCTGAAGGGCAAGGGCGTCAGCGCCTGCGCGACCTGCGACGGCTTCTTCTATCGCGGCAAGAAGGTCGCGGTGATCGGCGGGGGAAACACGGCGGTCGAGGAAGCATTGTATCTGACGAACCATTCGCCCGATGTAACGTTGATCCACCGCCGCGACAGCTTTCGTGCGGAGAAAATCCTGCAAGATCGGTTGTTTGCGCATAAGAGTGTCAACGTATTATGGAACAAGGAAGTCGCGAACTTTGTCGATGGCGGCGGCACCAGCGGCCTCGTCGCGCTGGAACTCCGCGATACGGTGACGGGCGAAATGTCGCGGCTGGATGTCGAGGGCGGGTTCGTCGCGATCGGCCATCACCCGGCAACCGAGCTGTTCCGTGGCCATCTCGAACTCGATTCGGACGGCTATATCGCGGTACAGATCGGCAGCACACGCACCAGCGTGTCCGGCGTCTTCGCGTGCGGTGACGTGATGGACAAGATTTATCGCCAGGCGGTGACGGCGGCAGGCACCGGCTGCATGGCCGCGCTGGATGCCGAACGCTTCCTGGCCGAGGCGGAATTCGAGCTGGCCGAGGCGGCGGAGTGAGTTTTTACCGGGCGAGTTCCGCCTTCAAGATCGTTTCGAGCGCGATCTGATCCTGAGCGTGCGCGAAGCTGTGGCTGGCGGTGTCGATGGTGTCGAAGGGCAGGGCGGTCCCCGCCTCCGACGCGGCAAAGGCAATGGCGGTGGCATCGCCCTTTGCCAGCACGATCCGCACCGGCTTTCCGGCCGACGTCAAAGCGGTTTTCAAGCGGCTGGCAAGGCCGCTACCAGCTTCGGATTTTGATTCAGATAGTTTCGATAAGCCTCTGAAAAACCTTCGAAGATCAACTCCTCCGCGCAGCAGGCGCAGATACGTCGATGGATCCTTTAGCCGTTCGAGATAGTGCGCGCGAATGGCCGCGGCCGGGGGCAGATCATCGGGCCGGTCGACCGTCCAGGGATTGGCAAGCACCAGCGCATCGATCCCCGCTTGGCGGTAGAACAGCGCAATTGCCGTGGCGGCGTCGCAATTGCCGAAACCGACGATGCGGGTGAGTTGCGGACAATGGCTGCGAAATGTGGTGACAGCGGCGGCCATATCATCGGCGGAATGTTCGAAGCCGCTGTTGACGCCAGTGGAATCGCCGATTCCGCGCCGGTCGTAGCGGAATACCGGGATGCCAGCGACGGCCAGTTTCGCCGCCAGCAGCGCCATCCCGCGATGCGCACCAATGCGGATTTCATTGCCGCCGGAAACGATCAGTAATCCGGTTGCGCGCTCCGCCTCGTCCAGCGTCCCGGCAAGGGTTTCACCCGCACAAGGGAAACCGATCATCCTTCGCATGTTACGATCCATGCGGCGATATCGTCAGCAAGCGTCTGTGCTAGAACGAGATTGTTATCCGGTTCAGCGCGCCGCCACAGTGGCGCGCCATCGACTTTGATATCTGCAGGCTTGGAATCGGTTTGCAGTCGCACGACGCGCCGGGGGATGCCGGCCTGGTCGAACGGAGTCTTCACCGTCAGTTCGGTCAGCAGAGTGATGGAGACGAGATTGCCGGCAATTTCTACCGATCGATCGAGAGCATCTTTCGGTGTAGCGCGTTCGACATACCACCTGTCATTCAACGGCTTGGCGATACCGAGTTCTGCCTGCTTTATCCGGGTAAGTTCACGCAGAAGGTCCGAACCATTCTGAGGTGCGAAATGCCATCGTCCGAACAGAAGTCCGAGTGCATCGAGCAACGCGCCGCTCCGGACACCCAGGCCATAAGCGCGGCTGCCCTCCATGGCGGCAATGGTAACGATTTCATTATAGGCACCCTGCATGTGCAGGATCGTTGTGCT
>NZ_JANYEK010000200.1 GCF_025363195.1 Sphingomonas sp. | reverse complement strand
GCGACCGGACATACCGACGCCGTCGCGCTCGGCATCATGGTCGAGACGCCCGCCGCCGCCGTCACGTCCGCGCTGCTGGCAGGGGAGGCCGATTTCCTGTCGATCGGTACCAACGACCTGACACAATATGCCCTTGCGATGGATCGCGGCAATCCCGCGGTCGCGGCGTCGCTCGACGGCTTGCACCCCGCAATACTCCATCTGATCGGCCAGACCTGTGACGGCGCGGCCGCACGCGGGCGCTGGACCGGAATATGCGGCGGTCTCGCCTCCGATCCACTTGCGATCCCGATCCTGATCGGCCTCGGCGTCACCGAATTGTCGAGCGCACCGGCACTCGTACCGGAGATCAAAGCAATGATCGGCACGTTGACGATGCCGGCGTGCCGAGCGCTCGCACGTGATGCTTTAAACTGCAGTTCGGCCGCCGAAGTTCGCGCCCTCGCCCGGGAGTTTCGCCCATGAAGTCGCTGCTGGAAATGCTTCAACCGCTCGGTCGGGCGCTGATGCTGCCGATCGCGGTGCTGCCCGTCGCGGGGCTGCTGCTGCGGCTCGGTCAGCCCGATCTGCTCGACATCGCGGTGCTGGGCGCGGCGGGCGAGGCGATCTTCGCGCATCTGGGGCTGTTGTTCGCGATCGGCGTTGCGACCGGGTTTGCGCGTGACGGCAACGGCGCCGCGTGCCTCGCGGGTGTGGTCTGCTACCTCGTCGCCACGCAGGGCGCCCAAGCGCTGATGACCGTACCCGCCACCGCGCTGAGCAACTTTGCCGGCCCCGCGATCGATCTCGCAAAAGCGGCGTGGAAGGCGAAGGCAGTCGCCCGGGTCGATGTGCCGCTCGGCATCCTGTCCGGGCTGATCGGCGGCGCATTCTACAATCGCTTCTCGACGATTGCGCTGCCCGAATATCTCGCTTTTTTCGGCGGGCGCCGGTTCGTACCGATCATCAGCGGTCTCGCCGGGCTTGGTGTCGCCCTGATCGTCGGCCCTGGGTTCGGCAACATCAGCGCCGGCGTGGACGGGCTGAGCTATGCGGTGATTGGCGCCGGCGGCTATGGCCTGTTCGCGTTCGGGTTGCTCAACCGGTTGCTGCTCGTCACAGGGCTGCATCATCTGCTCAACAACATCGCCTGGTTCGTCGTCGGTGACTATCACGGCAAGACGGGCGATCTGGGCCGCTTCTTCGCGGGTGACCCGCAGGCCGGCGCGTTCATGGCCGGGTTCTTCCCGGTGATGATATTCGGCCTGCCCGCCGCCTGCCTCGCCATGTACCACGCCGCCGCGCCGGATCGCCGGAAAGCGGTTGCCGGCATGCTGCTCAGCCTTGCGCTCACCTCTGCGTTGACCGGAGTGACCGAGCCGATCGAATTCAGCTTCATGTTTCTGGCTCCGGCGCTCTACGGCATCCATGCGGTGTTGACCGGAATTTCGATGGCGTTGATGAACGCACTGGGCGTCAAACTCGGCTTCGGCTTCTCGGCCGGACTGTTCGATTATGTCTTGAACTATGGCAAGGCGACGCGGCCATTGCTGTTGCTGCCGGTCGGCCTGGCGTATTTCGTGATCTATTACGGGCTTTTCCGTGTCGTTATCCGACGCTTCAACCTGCCCACACCGGGCCGCGAGCGCGATCTTCGGATCAAGGCCGAAGCCGCCGCCAAAGGTCCCCGGGGTGCGGCGTTTGTCGAAGCGCTGGGTGGTGCGGCGAACCTGAAAAGCGTGGCGGCGTGTACGACCCGGCTGCGGCTGATCGTTGCGGATCAGGGCACAGTCGACGATGCGCGGTTGAAGGCGCTTGGTGCGCATGGACTGATTCGTCCGTCCGCCAATGCGCTGCAGATCGTGCTGGGCCCGATCGCGGACGTGGTCGCCGTCGAGATCCGCGATGCGATCGCCGCCAGCGCGACGCTCGTACCGACCTCGGTCGATCAGATCGTCCTGATGCCATCGGCCAATGCAGCCTTGGGTGGCGCCGATAATATCCTGCAGGCCGATCGTCGCGGCAGCCGCGTGCGCATCGTACTACGCGAACCCGCAAACGCCTCGACCCACGCGATCGAAGCGCTTGGCGTGCGCGCGATCGTTCGGCCGTCGGCCACGATCATGCACCTGCTGCTTGCGCCCGATCAGATGCACCACGTCATCGAACCCGGGTCCGTGTGACGTGCGCCGGGCAAGCGTGATCTGCCTGTAAAGGGCGAGAAGGTGGGGTTGGGATCGCGCGTGATGTTGCGCCGCGGTGCGGGGGCGGCATGGGGCGGTGATGGGGAGCTGTCGTCGGTTCATGTGAAGCGACCGAGACGCAGATCCTCAATGCGCTGCCGCTGACTGGCCGTCGCCGGATAAATGACGATATCGGACAAATCACGGCTGTCGTCGCAGTGCAGCCGGGCGCCTCGGTTGTCCGGCGCGCCTTCCGGAATGACCGCGCCCCGAGGGGAAATGGCTTCGCTGCTCGCGTTATCGAGGACGATACCAATCGTCCGTTGGCCAAACTCCCGTGCGAAAGGTGACGGACGAGATACCCTGCGGCGCGCCCGTTCCGGATACGTGGTTTCCGAGGCTTTTCCCACAAATTCGGCGGCGCATGGTGGATCGACTGTCGGGTGTTCGGACCAGCGGCCCCGATCATACTCCCATCTCAAAAAGGACTGCAGATGACTATCGTGGAAGCACCGATCGACGTAGCGGAACTTGGCACTGGCGATGCGTCGTACATCAAATGGGTGCCTTCGAACGACTGGAGCCGCGACATGACGACCCGGACGGGGTACACTTTCAAGGTGCGCCCAGCCGATGTCGGCGACGAAGCCGGCCTCACGGCATTCTTTACCCACGTTACACCCGATGACCTGAGGTTTCGCTTCCTGTCGGCCATCAGCCATGTCGGGCCGGACCAGATCGAGCGGCTGACGCATGTCGACCATCGCGGCACCGAAAACTTTCTCGCTTTCGATGCCGATCACGGCACGCTCGTCGCAACCGCGATGATGGCGTCCGACGCTGCGCTGGACACCGCCGAGGTCGCGATCGCGATCCATGCCGATTACAAACATCGCGGCATCGGATGGACCTTACTCGAACACGTCACGAGATTTGCGAAGTCGCGCGGCATCAAGACCCTTCAATCGATCGAGAGCAGGGAGAACCATCAAGCGATCGAACTGGAGCGGGAGATGGGCTTTTCGGTCATGGCCTGTCCGGGTGATCCGACGACGGTCATCGTCAGTGTCGCATTGCACGCCGATACGCCCGCCCGATAACATCCGCACGGCCCGAGCTCGCGCGGTGCCCCGGATCAGCCCGCTACGGAAATCCTGTTCTCGACGTGCCGCACGCCCCGCGCCGACCAGGCGGTCCGTTCTGCGGCCTTTCGGGCGGATATCGTCGGAACGACACCGGTCAGCGTGACATTTCCCCCATGGACCGTCACGGTCACGAGCTTGGGATCGAAGAACCATGACCGATGCAACGCATGAGTTATCTCATCCTCGAGGTTATGCGCATCGACGCTTGGCCTGATCGTCACCTCGTTGGTGACGCCGAGGACGCCGACTGTCCGCTCGGCGATCTTGCCCGCAGCTTCGACTTCGAAACGCCACGGCACTTCGCCGGTCAGCGTGACCCAGCTGTCCTCGACCGTCGCCGTTATCAGACCGGTCGGAATCGAAACGTCCCAGCAAAGTCGGTTGACGACCGCGGCTGTAATATCCTCATCGGTCTGTCCGCCAAGATGGCCAAGCTGAACCACGATCTCCTCGGTCACGCCGCGCACGCCCTTGACGCGCCGCGCCGCGCGTTCCGCAAAATACTTTTCGGCATAGTTTTCGGTATGCCCGGAGAGCGTTATCAGGCCGGCATTGGCGGTCACGCCGATATGGCCCGCTGACAAGCGTGGATCCCAATTCAATTCGGCGAGGACATCGCGTTGCAGCTTGGCGTCGGGTGACATGACCTTCTCCTCGGCTCCGGGCTTCTGGAGCATGATTCTCCCGCCTGGCGTCGAATCGGTAGCCCAACAGGCGGTTATGGGCAGGCTCGGAAACTACGGTGCAGCCGACCGCGGCGACACCGTCTGCGTATTTCCCGAGGGTCAGCGCAACGGGGTCTCAATCGCCTGATCGAGGAGCACGATCTCAACATGATGAACATCATCGGACCCGGTCACGGGGGTCAAAAGCTCGGGAACTACCCGGGCGCGGATAACCGCAACGATCATGTCAGTCCCCGGACGCAAGCTGATCGCCTAATGTGGCGCGAACTGCGTCGAGCAAAGGCCGGTCGCCGATAGTCTTCGGCAGCCAGATATCGCCGGCTTCCAGTTCTACCCCGCCAAGCTCGTTCCCGACCCCCAAGCCGGCCAGCAGGATCGCGCTGCCGCGCCAGCCGCGGGCGCGCATCAGGCGAACGAGTTCCACACCACGCATTTCCGGCATGTCTGCATCGACGACCAGGCAGCAACTGGTGCGGGCACCCCGGTCCGCCAGGATGGCCGCGCACGTCGCATAGGACCGAACCTCGAACGCTTCCGACCGAAGCATGAGCTGCCGCTCCCGCCGGACAGCTGCGTCACCATCGATGAGCGAGATACCGACCGGAGTCTCCGGCATATGCGAAGCGTGCACGAGCATTGAGGTTTCCCCTGTTCCGGCTCGTGGCGTGACGGCAAATCGATGATCCGTCTGTACGTAATGAACGCGATGCGGCGCGATCAGACAGGGCTTTGTTCTCCAACGCCGGCGGCGAATGCGATCCGCAGAACCTCCGACAGGCTTCTGGCGTTCAATTTGGTCATGAGTGCCGCGCGGTGCGCCTCGACCGTGCGCGTCGAGATGCCGAGTTCGAAGGCCGTTATCTTGTTGGGCTGACCCTTCACGATGCCGCGCAGGACATCGCCTTCGCGCGGCGTCAGCGCCGCCAGTCGGACGACCGCCTCGGCGGCATCGATATGGACGCGGTCGGCGGCGTCGATACGGCGGAACGCATCCTCAAGTGTCGCCAGCAATGCCGCCTTCTGAAAAGGTTTTTCCAAAAACTCCACGGCACCCGCCTTGATCGACCGGACCGCCAGCGCGATGTCGCCGTGCCCAGTCAGCATGATCACGGGAAAGGTAAGTCCGCGCTCCGCCAGTCGGGCCTGGACGGTAAGCCCGTCGAGCTCCGGCATTCGGATATCAAGCAGCACGCATCCACTCGTCTCCCGACTGGCTGCTCCCAGGAACGCGACACCGGACGCATAGGATTTCACGGTATAGCCGTTGGTCCTCAGCAGGAAGCCAACCGAGGTGCGGATCGCTTCCTCGTCGTCGACGATATGCACCAAGCGCTCAGCCGACATGGGGATTCTCCGGATCGACAAGAACGAGCGTGAAGTGAAAGGCCGCGCCGCCCCCGGGCGTGGACGTCGCCCAGATCCGACCACCGTGGGCCTCGACGATGGTCCGGCAGATCGACAGCCCCAGGCCCATCCCTTCGTCCTTCGTCGTGGCGAATGCCTGAAACAGACGGTCGACCATGTCCGGCAAAATGCCACGGCCGGTATCGGCGACGGTCACCTGCACGCACGAAGGGGATTCCCGAGCGGTCGATATCGTCAGATTTCGCGTCGAGCCGCCCTGCATGGCCTGCATTGCGTTGCGGATAAGGTTGACCAGAACCTGTTCGATTTGGACGCGATCGACGAGCACTTGATGCGGCTCCGCATCCAATACCATCGTGACACGGACGCCCGCCTCACGCGATCCGATCAGCGCCAGGTCGGCAGCCTCGTTGACCAAGGTATCGAGCCCCTCTGGCGACCGTCCGACCTCTCCATGGGCCACAAATTCGCGTAACCGCCGCACAATGTCGCCGGCCCGCAGGGACTGGGCGGCGGCGAGACCGAGGGCTTCGCGGATGATCCGCAGTTCTGGCGTGGCGGCGTCGACCAGCATGTCACGGGTCGTTTCGAGATAGTTCGCGATAACGGTCAGCGGCTGGTTGAGTTCATGGGCCAGGGTGGATGCCATCGTTCCCATGGCGCTGAGACGCGACATGTGGATGAGTTCGGATTGCAGATCATCGACCTGACGCTCGGCGCGGCGGCGCTCGGTCAAATCGCGGATAAAACCCGTAAAGATCCGCTGACCGCCGCTGGTCGTTTCGCCCACCGCCAGCTCCATCGGAAACGTCTCGCCGTTGCGGCGAAGCCCAACCGTCGTTCTGGTGCTGCCGATGACATGCTTCACACCGGTTGCGCGGTACGTTGCCAGATAGCCATCGTGAGCGTGGCGATCCTCCCGGGGCATCAATATCGTGACATCACGGCCGACGACGTCGACCTCAGTATAGCCAAAGAGCTTTTCCGCCGCCGCGCTGAACGAGGCGATGCGCCCGTGTTCGTCGCTGACGATCATCGCATCCGGTACGGTCGCGAGGATCGACGCCAGATGCCGCTCGCGCGCGACAATGGCGCGCTCGGCGGATCGCTGGTCGGTAATGTCGCGCACGACCTTTCCAAACCCGCGCAACGCTCCATTTTTGTTATACAGCGCGGTAATCGTGACGTTGGCGAGGAATTCCGAGCCGTCCTTGCGTACGCGCCAGCTCTCTTCCTCGACGCGCCCTTCGGCATGGGCGCGTGCGAGATCCGCCGCTGGCCTGCCCTCTGCAATGTCTTCGGCCGGGTAGGACATGGAGAAATGACGACCGACGATCTCGGCCGCGCTCCAGCCCTTGATCCGCTCGGCACCGCGGTTCCAGATCGTCACCCGTCCTTGCGGATCGAGCATGTAAATGGCGTAATTGGTCGCGCTATCGATCAGCAGGGCGAGTTCATCAGCCGACGTGGCGATGGTGCGCGCTGCATCAACGTCCGATCCTGCCGGAATTTCAGCACTGGGAAGATTTTCCGGCATCGTCGCTCAATAGAATATGTGGTGACCATAGGCGACGAGCAACTGAACGACGGTCAGTAACGATAGAACGCCAAGGCCAACGACGATCCGGTGGGCATTGGTGTCTGGCGCTACCGCCCAGAGTACGAGAATAGGTATCGGCATCGCTTGCGTCCCGTTGGTTCGGTCGGGTTTATCGTCATGAGCGGGCCGGCGCGATATTGGGAAAACTACGCAGGTTCTGCGTAGTTTTACGAGCGTGGCGGCCCGACGCGGTCCCGCTAGATGCCAGGGACCGGATATCGCTGGCCGGTGCCCCCTGCGCAGCGAATGGAGCCGCTATGACACTCCGAGGACCGATCGCGCTGCTTCTTGCGCTCAGCATCCCTTTGGCCGCACATGGCCAGTCCACGCCTGCGCCGGTCGACGGCATTGTGGATCGGCTGAAGCCGGGCGAATATCTATGGGCGCCGCAAGTCGCTCCGGTAGGCCCGATCGTGGTGATCGTGAGCCTGACGACACAGCGAGCCTATGCATATCGCAACAGCATTCTCATCGGAGCATCGACGGTATCGAGCGGGAAACCGGGCCACTCCACCCCTACTGGCATCTTCACGATCCTGCAGAAGGATATCGACCACAAGTCTAACCGCTATTCGAACGCACCGATGCCATTCATGCTGCGGCTGACATGGCGCGGTATCGCGATGCATGCGGGCAATCTCCCGGGCTATCCCGCGTCGCATGGCTGTGTGCGGTTTCCACTCGAGTTCGCCAGGCTTTTGTACGGCGTAACGCGACTGGGCATGACCGTCGTCATCACGGCAGCGTCGACTGTTCCGGTAGTCCTCACCACGCCCCCAATCTTGTCCGAGGCACCCGAAGATCGCGCGATCGGATATGAATGGCATCCGGAACGGTCGCCGACCGGACCGGTCTCGATCGTCATCAGCGGAAGCGATCGGCAGCTGATCGTGTTGCGCAATGGCGTGAAGATCGCGTCGAGCGGGATCGCGCTCGAGGCGCCTGTGATGCGGACGGTCGCCTTCAGCCTGGTCGGCACCGGCGGTGCGGGCCAGCACTGGCTCCGTTTGCCATTGCCCGGTCAGGAAAAACCGTCCGACGTCGAACTGACGCCCGATCAACAGTCCAAAGGGCGTTTGCCGCCAGAGTTCAAGATGCGGCTCGCGACATTGCTCGTCCCAGGAACCACGCTGCTGGTTACCCGCGACACGCTTAAAGCGGCGCGCACCGGCCAAAGCCTGACAGTGATCGCGTCGGAGGGGCCGTAAGTCGGACCGCCGGCAACCACCGGCGCCCCGGAGAGCTGTCGACACAGCGGATCGATTCGCTGCGTGCGTGGCCATTCGAAACCGTGCGCTCCTGGTCAGGCCCAGAATGATATGCTGCTGCGGAAGATCGCATTTAACCGCGTCGAGCCAGCCAGGTCGTTGGCTTTCGCCGGATATCGCGTGGCGGCGGAGACACCTGCCTGTCCCGCGCGGTGCGGCGCTCCAACAAGCCCGCAAGACCTGCAACTGGATCGCTGTATCGGCATCGTGCTTGGCGAGGCTCCGATACTGACCAATTATCGCGTTGAGCACATCCGGCCATACACTGGGGCTAGGGCTCAGCCGCGCTGCTGTTCTGCGACCTTCGGCTTGAGCGCCAGCGACTCGATCGGCACATCCAGCGTGTAAACGAAACCGGTCCGGGGGTAATCGAGCGTGACCTTGCCCTTCAGCTGCTGGCCGAGCGACGACATCAAGCGTGTCCCGAAGCTGCGTTGTTTGGGCTCCTCCACCGGTGGACCGCCGGTTTCGGCCCATTCGAAGCGCAGCCGCTCTGCCTGCAAGGACCAGGCGATGTGAACGTGTCCGTCGGGCCGCGACAGGGCGCCGAACTTGGTGGTGTTGGTACAAAGCTCGTTCAGCGTCATCGCAAAGGCGATGACGGCACTCGACGTGATCCGCAGATCGTCGCCGGAAACGATGAACCGGCCGCTGCCCTGATCGAAGGGTTCGATCGCGCTCCGGATGGTGCTGGCGATCGTCGCGTTTTCCCAACTGACCTGCGTAAGCAAATCGTGCGCGCGTGCCAGCGCTGCGAAGCGACCGTCGATGGCGGTACCGGCGTGCGCCACGCTTGGCGCGGTACGCAGGCTTTGCTGGGTGATCGCGCTCACCGTCGCCAACATATTCTTGATGCGGTGGTGCAGTTCGGCATGGATCAAATGCTGCAATTTGTCCGAAGCCTCGCGTTCATCGGCCTCGATCCCCGATTGGACGAGTAGCGCGGTGGCATCGATGCCAGCCTGCTCCAACGCGAGTTTCAGGCTGTCGTTTTCGGTTGTGAGCGCGTCCTGGAATGGGCGATTTTCGTCGATGATGAGCTGCTGCTTCTCGGTATCGAGCACGGTCTTGAGAAGCAACGCTTTGGCATCGATACCGGCTTGCTGCAGGCGGTGGCGCAGTTCGGTGTTTTCCAGCGACAGCGTATCGTCTGCAGCGATCAACGCCGGCATGACCTTCAACGCCCCCGTGCCGATCATCCGTTGAAGCTCGATGATCATTTGCTGGATTTCGAGCGGCTTCGGAAAGAAGCGGCTGTCGACCGGTTTGTCGGCGTCGGTGACGGCGATTTGCCCGGATACCAAAATGATTTTGATGTGCGGCCAGCGCAGGTGCACCGCATGGGCAAGCATCAGGCCGTCCATGGTTCCTGGCATTTGTATGTCGGTAAACAGCAGCGATATGTCGTCGCGCGATTCGAGAACCTAGATCGCCTCGTCGGCATTCACCGCCTCGACTGGAACGAACCCGGCATCCTCGACGATGTCCACCGCCCGCATGCGCAAGACCATTTCGTCTTCGACGATCAGGACAATGGGTGCCGGGTCGGAGATGGCCATCGCGCGTTCCTTTGGGATGGCACATCTTCCCAAACGAAAGCGGGGGCATCGCCGAGTGTGATAGGCTGCGCGATCATGACTAGCAACCTGAACCAACGACGACGCTCCGCCGTAGCCAAGTTCCAACCGACCCGGCCCCCGCAGCGACAGCAAAACGCGGAAGCGGTCCAGCGGCTCTTGGTTGGCGATACTATGCCCGGCGCTGCGGTATTTCGGTGATGCCCCAGTGCCTCCAGCACGGCGGCCCGCGCCTTAAAAAGCGCGTTCTCAGCGACCCTGGCAGAATATGAAAGTTCGATAACCCAGCATCTTGGCCGAAAGTTTCGACCGGCTAGTTCGGCAGGTCGGCGCCAAGCTCCGGTGATCGAGGCAGGCCGGATGTCCGCCACTAGCGGCTATGTTGTCTGTCAATCGCGGCCAATTCGGGCGGCAGCTACGTCAAATACGAATGGACGATCGTTACGAGTTCTTCCGCCGCTTGCGTGCGGGGGTCATCCCGTGGGGCATCCTGGTCGACCATATGTTCGCGGATATGGTCTTCAATGACTTCGGCGATGAACCCGTCGAGCGCACCACGACAGGCTGTGGCCTGTTGCAGGACGCGGGCGCATTCGGCATCGCTCTCGACCGCGCGTTCGATCGCGCCGATCTGGCCCTGCAATCTCTTCAGTCGATTGAGCAGCTTCTGCTTTTCCTTGGCGACATGGCTCATTATCCAGCTAACACCTCCTTGATCCTATACCCCCGTAAGGTATATGGGCGGGCGTGTCGAGTCGGGCCACCGGCTCGAGCGGTAGAATGCGATACGATTTGAACGTCGAACACAGGACCATGATGCGTAGCCGAACCAACCCCGTTTCCAGCGAAGGCGACAGTCGAGGCCAGACCTCGCTGCCCATCTTCACTGTCGTAGAACCGACCCCGCGCCGGCCATCGTCGACGGAGCAGCATCCAGGCTGATCCGCGCAAACGATATCGGGGCGGGATGACATGCCGCCCGCCAAGGATATCGTCATGACGCCGAACACACCTTCGAAATATAGGCCGGATCCCGCGCACTCTCGCAGTCGGATCTACCTGTTTGCGATCATGCTGATACTTTCGTTGGCCAAGTCGCCGGCGGCGCAAGCGCAGGATGCGGCTTCGCTCCCGCCGGAAACAGCGGCCATTCACGCGCAGGCGACGTTCGTGGCGCAGGGGGTATCCGGCTTTCGCTCGCCCTATACCGGCCCCAACAGCCTCTCGCCGAACCAGGTCAAGGAGACCTTCGACACCACGCTCTACGCCGGGGTCCGGCCATGGCAAGGCGCCGAGATCTGGATCAATCCCGAGATCGATCAGGGCTTCGGTCTGTCGAACACGCTGGGTGCCGCGGGCTTTCCGAACGCGGAAGCGTATAAGGTCGGCAAGTCGAACCCCTATGTTCGGCTGCAGCGGCTGTTCCTCCGCCAGACGATCGGTCTCGGCGGCAGCGTCCAGGCGGTGGCCGGCGCGGCGAACCAGCTTGCCGGCAGCCAAAGCGCGAATCGTCTGGTCCTGACGCTCGGCAAGATCGGCGTTGGCGATATATTCGATACCAATCGCTTTGCGCATGATCCGCGTGGCGATTTCCTCAACTGGTCGGTCGTCGATACCGGCACGTTCGACTATGCCGCCGACGCCTGGGGCTATAGCTATGGCGTGGCGATGGAATGGTATCAGGGGCCATGGGCGTTGCGGCTCGGCGCGTTCAACCTGTCGAAGGTGCCGAACGGCGAGACGCTGGAACGCGACTTCAGCCAATATCAACTCGTCGGCGAGATCGAGCATCGTCATCAAATCGGCGGGCACGCCGGCGCGGCGCGGCTCACTCTGTTCGGCAACACCGGGCGGCTGAGCCGGTTCGACGACGCCATCGCGTTGGCGGCTGCGACCGGTCAGCCGATCGACCCGAGCCTCACGCGGCGGCCGATGACCCGGATCGGCGGCCACATCAACGTCGAGCAGGACGTCACCGCCACGCTCGGCCTGTTCGTGCGCGCGGGGATCGTCGATGGCGCGATCGAGCCGTACGACTTCACCGACATCGACCGGACCGTGGCGATCGGCGGCGCACTGAAGGGGACGGGCTGGGCGCGCACCAACGATGTCGTCGGCCTCGCGCTCGTCCTCAACGGCATTTCGGACGCGCATCGGCGATATCTGCGGGCGGGTGGCATCGGCGTATTGGTCGGCGACGGCCAATTGCCCAACGCCGGGGACGAGAAGATCGCCGAGGCCTATTACGATTGGCAGGCGTTACGCGGCGTCAACGTCACGCTCGATTATCAGTTCATCGCCAATCCTGCCTATAATCGTGACCGTGGGCCCGCCAATGTGCTGGCGCTGCGGCTTCATGGAGCGTTCTGAGATGGTGAGCCCGGAAAAGCAGCCATTACGCGTGCTCCCGCCCTTCTCGCGGATGCTGTCGCTGACGACGCCCAATCGCGCCGACGCCATCGCCTTCATCATTCTCGCCGCGCTGGCGCTCCTGGTGTTTCGCGGTGCAGAGGGGGCGGTGCAGCCGCTATCGGCCTTGCATGTCGAGCCGGTGACGCTGGATCCGGTCTACTTACCCTATTATGCCTTGCGGACCGTGCTGCGCATGTTCGCCGCGCTCGCCGCCTCGACCCTGTTCACGCTGGTGGTGGCGACGCTGGCGGCGCGCAGCCGGCGAGCCGGACGGATCATCGTGCCGGCGCTCGACATTCTGCAATCTGTACCGATCCTGGGGTTCCTAACCTTCACCGTCACGTTTTTCATGGGGTTGTTCCCCGGCAACATCCTGGGCGTCGAACTGGCGTCGGTGTTCGCGATCTTCACCAGCCAGGCGTGGAACATGGCGTTCAGTTTCTACCAGTCTTTACGCTCAATCCCGAGCGACCTGGAGGAAGTGAGTCAGGGCTTCGGCCTGTCGCCGCTACGCCGCTTCCCGCGCCTGGACTTGCCCTTTGCCACCCCGCCTCTGGTGTGGAACGCGATGATGTCGATGTCGGGCGGCTGGTTCTTCGTCGTCGCGTCGGAGGCGATCACCGTCGGCAACACGACCGTCACCTTGCCGGGGATCGGATCGTGGCTTGCGATCGCGATCGAGCGGCAGGATTTTCGGTCGATCGCGCTCGCCGTGGGGATGATGGCGATCGTCATCCTGCTCTACGATCAACTGTTCTTCCGTCCGGTCGTCGCCTGGGCCGATCGTTTTAGGTTCGAGCAGACCGCGAGTGCCGAGCGACCGGGGTCCTGGGCCTATGATCTGCTGCGCCGCACCCGGCTGCTGCCGCTGTTGTTCGCGCCGATCGCGGGCGTTGGGCGCCTGCTGCTCGCGCTCGACCCGGGGGTGCGCCCGACTCGGCACAAGCATGCGGTGCTGCCCAACCCGCTGGTCGAACGGCTGTGGCAGTTGATCGTGCTGATCGCGCTCGGCGCGGCCTTGTGGTGGTCGGCGCACTATGTGCTGGCGACGCTCGGCCTGTGCGACATCGGCATCGCGTTCGGCCTCGCGTCGCTGACCATGTTGCGGGTCGTCGTGCTGATCGTCCTCGCCAGCCTGGTGTGGGTGCCGATCGGAGTGTGGATCGGCCTCAATCCGAAATGGGCGGGGCGGTTGCAGCCGGTCGCGCAATTTCTCGCGGCCTTTCCGGCCAACGTGCTGTTTCCGTTCGCGGTGATCGTCATCGTGCGCTGGAACCTCAGCCCCGACATCTGGCTATCGCCGCTGATGATCCTGGGGACGCAATGGTACATCCTGTTCAACGTCATCGCCGGCGCGAGCGCGATCCCGACCGACTTGCGCGAGGCGGCGGGCATGTTCGGGGTGAAGGGGTGGCAATGGTGGCGGCAAGTCGCATTGCCGGGGATCTTTCCCTATTATGTCACCGGGGCGCTGACCGCGAGCGGCGGATCATGGAACGCGTCGATCGTCGCCGAGGCGGTGTCCTGGGGCAGCCGTCATCTCGAGGCCCATGGACTCGGCACCTATATCGCCAAGGCGACGACAGCGGGGGATTATCCGCGCGTCGCGCTCGGCATCGCGGTCATGTCGCTGTTCGTGCTCAGCTTCAACCGGCTGGTGTGGCGACCGATGTATGCCTTTGCCGAACGCCGCCTTCGTCTCGACTGATCCTTCTTCGTACCCGGAGCCTCCGCCATGCCCACGCTTCCCTCCGCCCGCGCGCCCGCTCGCCCCCTCGTCGAGGTCAGCCACGTGCGCCATTTCTATGGCGCGGCGTCGACCGGCCACCTCGTGCTCGACGATGTGAATCTGACGCTCAGCGAAAACGAGATCGTCGGCCTGCTCGGGCGCTCGGGGTCGGGCAAGTCGACGCTGCTGCGGTCGATCGCCGGGCTGGTGCGCCCGCGAGAAGGCGAGATCCGGCAAATCGCCAACGCCGATTGCCCCGACCCGAGCGTGGCGATGGTGTTCCAGACCTTTGCGCTGTTTCCTTGGCTGACCGTGCTGCAGAATGTCGAACTCGGGCTGGAGGCGCAGAAGGTGCCCGCCGAGGAGCGCCGCACGCGCGCGATCGCGGCGATCGATCTGATCGGCCTCGACGGGTTCGAGAACGCCTATCCCAAGGAATTGTCGGGCGGGATGCGCCAGCGCGTCGGACTGGCGCGCGCGCTGGTGGTCAACCCCACGCTGCTGCTGATGGACGAGCCGTTCTCCGCGCTCGACGTGCTGACCGCCGAAACCCTGCGTACCGATCTGCTCGATCTGTGGTCGGAAGGGCGGATGCCGATCAAATCGATCCTGATCGTCACGCACAATATCGAGGAGGCCGTGCTGATGTGCGACCGTATTCTCGTATTCTCCTCCAATCCCGGGCGCGTGGTCGCTGAGATCAAGGTCGATCTGCCGCAGCCGCGCGACCGGCTCGATCCACCGTTTCGCGCGCTGGTCGATGAAATCTACGCGCGGATGACGGCGCGGCCGGTTGTGTCGCAGCCGGCACGGGACGGGCTGTTTCCCGGGACTGGCATCTCGATGGTGCTGCCACGCGTATCGACCAACAGCTTGGCGGGCCTGATCGAGGAAGTCGACGGCACGCCGTTTAACGGTCGCGCGAGCATGGCCGAACTGGCCGACTCGTTGCAATTGGAGGCGGACGAGCTGTTCCCGATGGCGGAGACGCTGCAATTGTTGCGCTTCGCCGAATTGCAGGGGGCCGCGATGCAATTGACGGCGAGCGCCCGGCGCTATGCCCAAGCCGATGTCGATCAGCGCAAGGCGATGTTCGCGCATGCCCTGCTCGCCTATGTCCCGCTGGCGCAGCATATCCGCCGGATCCTGGACGAGCGCATCACGCACGCGGCACCCGCGCGCCGCTTCCGCGACGAGCTTGAGGATCATATGTCCCCCGATTATGCCGACGAGACGCTGCGCACGGTAACCTTGTGGGGTCGTTATGCCGAGGTGTTCACCTATGACGAAGACAGCGACCAGTTCAGCCTCGAGGACGCGGAATGACCGAGCAGTGGATCTTGACCGTGACGGGGGCATGGCTTGCATCGATTTGGTCGCTGTAATGTCGTCACCCTGACAAACGGCGGCGCGGAGATTGGCGGTTTCGTGTCGAACGCGCCCCCGAAGCGGACCAACACATATTACATCGGTAATACCCGTTGTTTCTTGACGGACGCGAAACTATCGGTATTTGCCGATACATGAACACGGAATCGGCCTTGGCGACGCTCGCCGCGCTCGCGCACCCGACGCGTCTCCAAGCCTTTCGGTTACTGGTGACGCATGAACCCGACGGACTCCCCACTGGGGCTTTGGTCGAAGCGAGCGCGTTGACGCAAAGCACTTTCTCCACTCATCTCGCGGTCCTTGCAAAGGCTGGTCTCGTGACTGCGGAGAAGCGCGGCCGCCAGCAGATCCAGCGAGCGAGCATCGTCGCGCTGCGCGACATCATGATCTTCCTGGCCAAGGACTGTTGTCAGGGTCGACCCGAGCTGTGCGATGCGCTGCTCGCCGAACTTTCCTGCGGCTGAAGGGCCGGCGATGACCGATATCGTGATCTACCATAATTCCGCCTGCTCTACGTCCCGCAACGTGCTCGCGCTGATCCGAAACTCCGGCGTCGAACCGCACGTAATCGACTATCTCAAGGTGCCGCCCGCACGCGCGTTACTCGTTGAGATGATCGCCCGCGCCGGTATGACGCCACGCGACTTGCTGCGGGAGAAAGGAACGCCCTACGCCGATCTCGGTCTGGCAGACTTTGACCTGACGGACGATGCGATGATCGACGCGATGATGGCGCATCCGATCCTGATCAACCGACCGCTCGTGGTGACGCCGATGGGCGTGAAGCTGTGCCGACCTTCCGAGGCGGTGCTCGATATCCTGCCGGATCGCCAGAAGGGCGCGTTCGCCAAGGAGGACGGCGACCGCATCATCAATTCCGATGGCCAACGCGTCGCTCAGGCATGAGCCGTCGAGCGATCCTCGCCGAGGCGCTCGGCGGCGGGCTGCTCTTTGCGACCGTGATCGGTTCCGGGATCATGGCGGAGCGGCTCGCGGGTGGGAACGTCGCCATCGCTCTGCTTGGCAACACGCTGGCGACGGGCGCGATGCTCTTTGTCCTCATCACGATGCTCGCCCCGATTTCCGGAGCACATCTCAATCCCGCCGTCACGCTGATCATGCGGTTGCGCGGCAGTCTCACGACCAACACAGCCATTGCCTATATCGCGGCCCAACTCGCGGGCGGCATCCTCGGCGTCTGGCTCGCGCACCTGATGTTCGACGTTCCGATCTTCCAGCTTTCGGGCAAAATCCGCACTGGCCTTGGCCAATATGTCGGCGAAATGATCGCGACGTTCGGGCTGCTGCTGACGATATTGGGAACGGCGCGGAACCGCTCGACCGCCGTCCCGGCAAGTGTCGCCCTCTATATCGTCGCGGCCTATTGGTTCACCTCGTCCACCAGTTTCGCCAACCCGGCGATCACGATCGCGCGCGCGCTGAGCGACAGCTTCGCGGGGATCGCGCCGGCCTGTGTGCCGGCGTTCATTGCGGCGCAACTGGCCGGCACAATCGCGGCACATGTTGCCAGCGGAATTCTTTTCCCGGACGCGCCCGGGGAAACAGTATGAGCCGCATCCCAACGCTGCCCGAGCCAGACCGTCTGCCCGCCCTCGATCCGAACTTCGTGCCCGGGCGGCCGGCCCTCGGGCTGGGTGTCGATCAGGCGCCGCTGCGGACATGCGCATGTGCGATCTCGTCCGTGAAGACATCACTAAAACGTTCGGCAATCCAGAGCGTGGTGTAGAATTCATCTCGTACCTCGGCCGCGAGGTGTGGCGCCGACACGACGGCTTCTGTCCCTGCTCAAAGGCTGAGTGAGATTGCTTCAGCTCCTTGCAGGGCCTCTCGTCGGTCGAAGTTGAATGATCCTTGCTTATCCGGGACGATCCCTGCTGGATCGAAGCCTGGCCCATGACCGACTGATGATCAGCGGCTGCGTAGTCCGGGCATTTCGTGGCTCCCGCGACGCATAATTCTGACCAAGGTCGGTGCTCACCTTGTTGCCAAGCGCTTCAGATCGCGCCACCGTCCCGAGATTAATCAACCCAAGGAATTGCCATTGAACCGCATCCTGTTTCTTGCCTCTTCGATTGTTGTCTTTGTCGCGCCCGCCGTAGCCGCCGGTCCGACCTTTGACGCTCAGCGAATTTCGGCGCACGTCAGGACGGTTAGCTCGGATGCCTTTGAGGGACGTGGGGTCGCGACCCGCGCCGAGACGAAAACCATCGACTATCTCGTTAGCCAGTTCCGTAGCTTTGGACTGGTCCCGGGCGGCGACATTGTCCGTGGCCAGCGGCAGTGGACGCAAGCGGTGCCACTGCTGAAATCCGAATTCGTTGCCGACCCGGTAGTTGGAATCAATCTTTCCGGTGCCGCGGTGCACCTCACCCAAGGCAATGAGATCGCGGTTCGCGCGCCGATGGACGGATCGAAGCACGTCGATATCGCCAAGGCGCCGCTGCTATTCGTCGGATACGGCGTCACGGCCCCAGAGCGGGGCTGGGACGACTACAAGGGTGTCGACGTTCGCGGCAAAATCCTGGTCATGCTGATCAACGATCCTGATTTCGACGGGCCCGCCGAGGCCGACTTCGGCGGCAAGGCGATGACTTATTACGGCCGCTGGACCTACAAGTACGAGGAAGCCGCGCGCCGCGGCGCGGCGGGCGTGATGATCGTCCATGAAACTGCGCCTGCCGCCTATGGCTGGAACACGGTCAAGAATTCGAACACCAACGCGATGTTTGACATCGTCCGCGCAACCCCCCGTGCCCAACACACACCGTTCGAAAGCTGGATCCAGCGCGCGGTTGCGCTGAAGATCTTCACCGCCGCGGGACTCGACTTTGATAAAACCAAACTGGCGGCGAAGCGGAAGGACTTCCGTCCGGTCGATCTTCACGCAACGCTCGATGCGCGCGCCGCTGCCAACACTTCGGTTATCAAGTCGCAAAATGTCGCGGCGCTCCTCCCGGGCAAGACGCACCCGGATGAGACGCTAATTTACTCGGCGCACTGGGATCATCTCGGTATCGGCCAGCCAGATGCGAAGGGCGACAAGATCTATAACGGCGCGGTCGACAATGGCACCGGGCTTGCCCAACTAATCGAGCAGGCGCGGGCGTTCGCTGCCGAGCCGCGCACTGATCGCTCGATCCTGTTTCTTGCGGTCACCGCCGAAGAGAAGGGCCTGCTGGGGTCGGAATATTACGGTACCCATCCGCTCTACCCGCTGGCGACGACGGTAGGCATGCTCAACACCGACTCGATGGGGGTCCACGGACCAGCACGAGACTTCTCTATTTCGGGATCGGCCCAGCTTGGGCTGCTCGACGATCTCGTCGCCGAGGGAGCGCGGGAAGGGCGCCACTTTACGCCGGACGCACACCCGGAAGCAGGGCATTTCTTCCGTTCGGATCATTTCTCGATGGCTAAGGTGGGCGTCCCGGCAATCTCGTTCGAGCCCGGACTAGATCTGGTCAACGGCGGCACCGCGACGGGGGAGGCGATTGCCAAGGATTATGTAACCCGGATGTATCATCAGCCCGCCGACGAATGGCAGCCCGACTGGGACTTTTCGGGCATGGTTGCGGACGCAAAGTTCCTGCACGCGGTTGGCTTGAAGTTGGCGAACTCACGCGAATGGCCCAACTGGTCGAAGGACAGTGAATTCCGGGCTGCTCGCGATAAGACGGCGGCGCTTCGCAAATAGGTGAAAAATCCCGGCGCCCGAATTGGCTACGTCGTCGACTTACCCATCCCAGCCACCGGCCACCCCACCAGCTGCTCGTGCAGGGCCAGCATGGGGTAGCGATCTGCCCGTAATCGTGCGGGAGATGAACATCCGAGGTAATCCGGCCACCGTCGGGCACGAGGCAATCTGGGCGTGCTCGACACTTAACTCAATCGTGTTATGATTTTTGCGATAACACGAGGGAGAAAACCGGATGCGCCTAACACCGATGCTCGCTGTCATAGCGCTTTCCGGGGCGTATCCAGCCGTGGCGCAAAACGCGAGCCCCTCCGCTGCTCCCGACTATCGTGCGGACGCCGCTTGGTTGTGTCGGCCGGGGAGAAGCGACGCTTGCAGCGCGAACCAGGACATTACGGTTATCGCGCCCAACGGTAGCCATTCGATCGAGCACTTCAAAGCCGCCGCGCATCCGGGCTTCGACTGTTTCTACGTGTATCCTACCGTCTCACACGACCCCTCCCCGAATAGCGACATGACGCCCGGGCCTGAGGAGAGGCTAGTTGCCGTCTCCCAAGCGGCACGCTTCACCAGCCAATGCAGGGTGTTCGCTCCTCTTTATCGACAGGTAACTCTGACCGCCCTCCAGCAATTGATGATGGGGCGCAAATCTGCCGTTGATCGAGCCATGGCGCTCGCCGACGTGACCGCCGCGTGGAAAGATTACCTCGCGCGCGATAATCACGGACGAGGTGTGGTTCTAATTGGGCATAGCCAAGGGTCAGGTATCTTGAAGGCAATGATCGCTCAGTCGATTGAAGGAACACCTGCCCAGAGCCGGATAATCGCTGCCTATTTGCCGGGTACCAATCTGGCAGTGCCCGCCGGCAAAGACGTCGGTGGAGACCTAAAGGTGTTCCCGCTATGCCGCCGCGATTGGCAATATGGGTGCGTCGTTAGCTACGTCACGTTCCGCGCCGACGCCCCGCCGCCAGCGAATACGCGATTTGGTACTGTGCCCGAACCCGGCATGGTCGTTGCGTGCGTCAATGCCGCCGCGCTGACCGGCGGAAAATCTGTGACGGACGCGATCCTCGGCGCGACCGGCGCCGGAGAGGGCGCGAAGAGAATGGGACCGTGGACCACCGACAACGCTCCAGTGACGACACCGTTCGTGAAAGTGCCGGGATTGATCAGCGCAGAGTGCGTTCAGCGAAGTGGCGCCAACTATCTTGCGGTGACGGTTAATGCCGATCTCAAGGATATGCGCACCGACACTATCGTCGGCGATGTCGTGGTCGGTGGCCACATTCTACCCGAATGGGGTCTACATCTCTTGGATATGCCGGTCGAGATGGGCAATCTCGTAACACTCTCCAGCCGCCAGGCTAGCGCGTGGAAGGTCAGTCACCACTGATCAAAAGTGGCGCGCGATTTGATGATGTCGGCAACCGTCGGGATGGCAGGGCTGAGCTGTCGCGCAGCTGACTCGATACCGGCGACCGCGATCTCGAGCCCCGCGATTCCTTCCCTTCCCGTCGCCGGCCCGATGGTGAAGGTCTTGATCGCATTGAGCGGCATCAGATTTTCTTCAAAACAGAAATCTTACCGCTCGGCTCTAGGGTCAGTTTACGGGCGTCCTCAACGCGCTCAATGCCGGATGCCGCAGCGCTTCGTCCAGAACTGCTTCGCTTGCACGATTAACATGTCTAGCAGTTTGCCTAGTTTGGTTGAGTGGTATGGGCCATCGCGAAGCGCAGGTCGGGTTCTTGCCGGGGTGTTGCGACGGAAAAAATAGCTGCAACACTCCCGGTCGGTGCCGGCGGCCAACAGTTGCAAAGATCCTTTTGCAGATACTCGGAAACGCTCGCCGGATACCGAAAGCAGCCGTTGGTTCTAGCGGATCGGCTGCCTTATTAAATTGTCAGCTCACCAGTCAGATATGGATCGACCAGCGCCATGTCAGGAACAGAAACATCCAGTGCCGATCGCGCCGCAGCAGCCGCGAGCCACGCGTCGCCCCCTTCCCGATGTCTGGTTGAGCCATCACTGCGTGTAGCCACAAGACCGTAGACAGGGCGTTCGCGATCAGCGGGAGCGCCAGCAAACATCATGGCAATGTTGCCGTATGTGCTCGGGTCACGGCCATCGAGGCTGAACCGGTCATTGAGATAGCAGGCGGTCGTCCATGCCGCCTCGGGGCTGGGTGTCATCGCGATTATCCGCTTGCTCCAGTACATGCGCAGGTTGTTGTGCATCCAACCCTCGGCCAGGAACTGCCGCTGACCAGCATTCCACGTCTCGTCGCGCGTCTCGCCTTTGAGCATGGCAGCAAACGTTTCCAAATCGGGGCGGGCATCGCGAGCATGGTCGGCAAGCGTCTGCCGCGCCCAGGGCGCGATACGGTCATAACGCTCGGGCATGTCCAGCTGCCTGGCCTGATAGTGAAACCACTCACGCCAGCCGAGCAATTCATCGGCGAACTTCTTCTTATGTCGATCGCCTGCGGACGCACCGTTCACGGCCGCCATGACCTCGCGAGGCCCAAGAACGCCAAAATGAAGGTAAGGCGAAAGGCCGCTTGCGCCATCGGCGCGAGTAGCATCGTTCCGAGTGGCCGCGTAGGCGGGCAATACATCCGTTACGAGGCGTTCGAGCCGTTCGACCGCTGCCTTGCGACCAGTAGGGTGCAGCAACGTCACCGGCAGAGAATGATCGATCTCGAGGCTAGAAATCAGGTCCTCCAGATCGTGCCGCTCAAGCCGGTCAGGTCTGAAGGGCAAATCACCGGCATATGGTTCTAGTGCTGCCACTTCCTCGTCCCAGTGCGTCCAATCGGCCCGCGCTGGCTCATGACGTCGCAGAAAAGCCGTTCGACTTTGTATGGCTGCGCCAACGACCTCGGGTGGGACAAGGCAGGCGGCGTTTACCGCGAATACCGGAACTTCGACACGCCCGGCTACCCGCTCGGACTGCCAGCGCGCGACGAAGGTCGGCTGGTCCTCCAGGACAATTGCTGCAGCATCAACGCTCAACCGATATACCAAGCCTTTCTCGCGCCGGTCAGCCCGGTCAATATGCTGGACGAAAGCCAGCCCGCGCTGCCGACACCCCTCGGCAAGGCTGATGCTCGCGCCCAGAATAAAATGATGCAAACGATCCGACGCGTAGGGATAATCTTCGCGCACGCCATGGTAGACGAGAACCGGGACATCCAGAGCATTCGCGAGCCGGATCGAGGCATCGAGGACGGGGTTGTCGTAAGCCCGCAGAGCCTGCTGAAGCCAGCAAAGCACATAACCACCATTTTCAGCGGGCAACCGGTCGTTCATGGCTCGGACGCGTAACGCCTCGCGCCAATCGCAAAGCCCGTCAGGCAAGCCCGGTTGCGTGCTCATAGGCTCAGGCCGCGCCTGTTCATCTCAGTCGATGCTATCTGGCTCAGGTTTGTAGCAGGTTTCCCGGAAAAGATGTCTGCCAAATCAAGCAAATCCTCATCGGCAAGCGCCTGGATCGACGACACGACCTCGGCGCGCATCCTGATGGCTTCACCAGCTTGAGCGGCCTTTTTCCTGATCTGTAATTTAAGCATTATCTCCCCATAGCAGGATCGCAGCGACTTTGGCAGCGCCAGGTCACCCGGGACGGTGCAATCTTCCGCTCATCCACTTTCACAAAAAGATGGCTTTTCCGCCCATCGACGCTCAACTGCCTCCCGGATTTGCAGACCCACATGAGGACAACCGCGTCCCGTAAGCCATTTCCCGAACAGGAGATTTAGTCAGAGTAAAGCGCGGCTCGGTTGAAACCGCTAGCGACCAAATTTAAACGGCTGCCGGAGAGGATATCGGATTCCAAGTCACCTTCTTCAGCACGCGTCCGCCGGTCGATGCGCGCAACCCGAGCCGCTTCGCTGCGACACAAGTGCTGTTCGCAAATGCTGCCTTGTCGGACGCTACGACGGGCACGCTGCTACACGGCGAATGCGCCGCGCGGCAGGGCTTCGGCCTCGCAAGTGCGCGTGTCGGTGACGCGGACGTCGCGATCCGGGACTGGCGGTTGCGGCGGTCTTCCAGCGGGTCTTGGGC
>NZ_JANYEK010000190.1 GCF_025363195.1 Sphingomonas sp. | reverse complement strand
GGATCACGCGATCAACTACAAGACCGAGGATTTCGTCGAACGGGTCAGGACGATCACCGGCGGCCAGGGCGTGGCGGTCGTGCTCGACATGGTCGGCGGAGAGTATGTGCCCCGCAACCTGCAATGCCTCGCCGAGGACGGCCGCCACGTCTCGATCGCCGTACAAGGCGGCCTGATGGCGACGATTCCGATCTTTGACATCATGCGCCGCCGCCTGACCCTCACCGGATCCACCCTCCGGCCAAGGGATACCGCGTTCAAATCGCTCGTCGCCGACGAACTCGCCCGCACCGTCTGGCCGCATGTGGCGGAAGGGCGCCTGAAGCCGGTGATCGACCGCACCTACACGCTGGACGAAGCCCCCGCCGCGCACGCACGGATGGAAGCGGGGGACCATGTCGGCAAGATCGTGCTGACGATGGAATAGAGACGATACCCGCCGCACGACCGATGCAGAACTGCAACATCCGCGCGATGTTGCTGTAACATTCGGAGTCCATAGCCAAATTCCGTTGGGTCAGCTGACGGGGCAATCGGCATGAACGTCGTGACAAATATTTCGATGAACGCGCTCGGCGAGTTCACGGATTTCACCAATTCCACCCCGAATATTCCGGAACGGATCGTCGAGGGGCGGCGGCAGTTCCGCACGATCTGGATCTCCGACGTCCATCTCGGCACGCGTGGCTGCAATGCCGAAATGCTCATCGACTTTCTCGATCACGTCGACAGCGCGACGATCTATCTGGTCGGCGACATCATCGACGGTTGGCGGTTGAAGAAGAAGTTCTATTGGCCCGCCGCGCACAACGATGTCGTGTGGCGGCTGATGAAGCGCGCGAAACGCGGCAGCCGCGTCGTGTTCATCCCCGGCAACCACGACGAAGTGTTCCGCCAATTCGCCGGGCTCGATTTCGGCGGCGTGGAAATCCGTCGTCAGGCGATCCATGAGACGGCGGACGGTCGCCGCCTGCTCGTGCTGCACGGCGATGAATTCGACGCGATCACGCTCGCGCACCGCTGGCTCGCCCATGTCGGCGACGTCGCGTACAATCTGCTGATGGCGCTTAATCGCGGGCTCAACACCTGGCGGCGCTTCTTCAACCTGCCCTATTGGTCGCTGAGCAAGCATGCCAAGGCCAAGGTCAAGAAATCGGTCGAGTTCATCTCGAATTATGAGGAAGTCGTGGCGCAGGCAGCCGCACATCGCGGCGTCGACGGCGTAGTCTGCGGCCATATCCACACCGCCGAATATCGCGAAATTGGCGGCATCCAATATTATAATGACGGTGATTGGGTGGAGGGCTGCACAGCCTTGGTCGAGCATTTCGACGGACGGATGGACATCCTCCATTGGGCCGACGAGATCGCCGCCAGAGAGTCGCAGGACGCCGCGGACCGGCTCGCGGCCTGACCGCCGTGCGTATCGCCATCGTCACCGATGCCTGGAGCCCGCAGGTCAACGGCGTCGTTCGCACGCTGCAGGCGGTCAGCGGCGAACTCGGGCGGCAGGGCCATGAGGTGTTTATCGTCTCGCCGGATCTGTTCCATTCGATTCCCTGCCCGACCTATCCCGAGATCCGCCTGGCCTTCGCCCGCACCGGCGCGGTCGCGCGGTTGCTGGAGGATTTCGCGCCGCACGCCATCCACCTCGCCACCGAAGGTCCGGTGTGCATCGCCGCGCGGCGCTGGTGCCTGGCGCGCGCCCTTCCCTTCACCACCGCCTATCATACGCAATTCCCGGAATATGTCGCCGCGCGCACCGGGCTGAATCCGGAATGGATCTGGCGCTACATCCGCTGGTTCCATGCCCCCGCCCAGGCGATCCTCGCCTCGACTGCCTCGATCGCCGCCACGCTGACCGCACATGGCCTGCCCCATGTCCGCAATTGGGGGCGGGGGGTGGACCTGACCCTGTTCCACGCCAGCGTCGCGCCCGACCCCGCGATCAGGGCGCTGCCCGGCCCGGTGCAGCTCTATGTCGGGCGCATTGCGGTCGAAAAGAATATCGAGGCGTTCCTGAACGGTGCTCACCCCGGTAGCAAGGTGGTGGTCGGTGACGGTCCGGCGCGTGCGGCGCTGGAGGCGAAATATCCGCACGCGCAGTTCCTCGGCCCCCGCTATGGTGCCGATCTCGCCGCCGCCTATGCCGCCGCCGACGTGTTCGTCTTCCCCAGCCGCACCGATACGTTCGGGCTGGTGATGATCGAGGCGTTGGCCTGCGGCACGCCGGTCGCGGCCTATCCCGTCACCGGGCCGGTCGATGTGCTGACCGAAGCGACCGGCGCGATGCACGACGATCTCGACACCGCCATCGCTCGTGCGCTGACGCTCGATCGCACGGCCTGTGCGCGCTACGGATCGGGTTTCACCTGGGAAGCCAGCGCACGCCAGTTTCTCGCCGCGCTGGTGCCGGCATTCGAACGTGAAACGCTGGCCGCTTGAGCATTGCGTTACCTGCCTTGCCACTGCGGGCCATTCGCACTAGATCGGGGCTTACACGCGGCCGCTCCGAAAGGGGCGGCCCTTTCTGTTTCTAAGGAGTTTCTCCGTGGCCCAGCCGCTCATGCCGCACGCGACCGCTTCCTGGCTGGTCGACAACACCGCGCTCTCGTTCGAGCAGATCGCCGAATTCTGCGGCCTGCACATCCTCGAAATCCAGGCGATCGCCGACGATACCGCCGCGACCAAGCTGACCGGTCGCGACCCGATCCGCGCGCACGAGCTGACGCAGGAAGAGATCGACAAGGGCCAGTCCGATCCCGATTACACGCTGAAGATCATCAAGGGGCCGGATCAGGTCCGCCGCACCAAGGGCCCGCGCTATACGCCGGTTTCGAAGCGGTCGGACAAGCCGGACGGTATTTCGTGGATCATCCGCAACCATCCGGAAATCACCGATGGCGCGATCGGTAATTTGATCGGCACGACGCGCACGACGATCGCCGCGATCCGTGACCGCAGCCACTGGAACATCGCCAACATCACCCCGAAGGATCCGGTGACCCTGGGCCTGACGACGCAGCGCGAGCTCGATGCCGCGGTGGCCAAGGCCGGCAAGGCGGCGGGCCTCGAACCGGTGGTCGACACCCGCCTCGACGGCGACCGCGAGGCGCTGATCGCCGAACTCCGCCAGCAGCGCGCGCAGGCCGCGATCGACGCCGAAGCAGCGGAAGCAGGCGAGGGCATCGCTGCGCCGGTCGAACGCACCGCAGAGAATTTGTTCAAGAGCTGAGACGCGCCGCTATACTGTTCCCCGGCGCAGGCCGGGGTCCAGTAGCGGAGGTCGTGGAATGGAGAAGAGCGGCTTCGTCTATATCATGGCGAGCACTCGCAACGGCACGATCTATATCGGCGTCACCAGTGATCTGCAGCGTCGCGTATGGGAGCATCGGACAGACGCGCTTCCCGGGTTCACGCGCAAATACCGTTGCCATATGCTCGTCTGGTACGAGGCTCATGACGACATCCAGGAAGCCCGACAGCGCGAACTTCGTATGAAGGAGTGGCGGCGGGCGTGGAAAGTCCGCGAGATCGAGGGAATGAACCCCGACTGGGCCGATCTGTACGATAGCATCGTCTAGTTCCCCGGCGCAGGCCGGGGTCCAGTAGCGAACCAGTCGATTGTTACCGTTGCGCCAAG
>NZ_JANYEK010000174.1 GCF_025363195.1 Sphingomonas sp. | reverse complement strand
GAAGGGTGGCTAACTGCGAACATGGGTGGACGCTTGCGGCCTAATAACCGCTAGATACCTTAGTTTTTGGGGGTTTGTCTAGACGCCTATGAACAACGGTGGACAGGAAAATGGAGCGGGTGAAGGGAATCGAACCCTCGTCACTTGCTTGGGAAGCAAAAGCTCTACCATTGAGCTACACCCGCTAGACCGACGCCGCCGATACAGAGGGTCGCGGCACTACGCAAGCGTGTGCGCCGGAGTGATGACGGAATCGAGCCCCAGCCACTCGGCCATCCGATGCAATTCCTGGCCGAGGCGCTCCATCGTCTCCGGCGGAGCGTGCGGTTCCAGCCCGATACGATGGGCGATCAGGCGACCATGCTGGCGATCGGCCTTGAGATCGACGCGCGCGACCAGCCGGTCGTCGAGCAGGAAGGGCAGCACATAATATCCGTGACGGCGCTTGTCGGCGGGCACGTAGATCTCGATCCGGTAGTGAAAGCCGAACAGTCGTTCGGCGCGGGCGCGTTCCCAGATCAGCGGGTCGAACGGCGCCAGCAATGCCGCGCCGTCGATGCGACGCGGGCGACGGGCGTCACGGTGGAGATAGGCAATCCTCGTCCAACCAGCGACCTGTACCGGAATCAGCACGCCGTCCTCGACCAATGCGGCGATCGCCGTGCGGGCCTCCTCGGGCTTGAGGCGGAAATAATCGCGCAGGTCGGTTTCGGTGGCGATACCAAGGGCTGCGGCACTGCGCTCGATCAGCGCGCGCTGTGCATCGCCTTCGTCCGGCGTGGGCAAATCAAGGATCGTCGCCGGAATGACCCGTTCGGTCAGGTCGTAAACCCGCTCGAAATTGCCGCGCCGCGTGGCAGTGGTGATATGCCCGGCCCAGAACAGCCATTCCAGCGCCTTCTTGGTCTCACCCCATTCCCACCAGCCGGAACTGCTTTTCCCCTCGGCGAAATCGGAGGCGGCGAGAGGTCCTTCGGTGCGGATGCGCGCAAGGATCGCCTCGGCCTCGGCACGGCCCTCGGTGGCGAAACGGCGCATGGCAGCCCAGCCGGTCTCTCCGCGGTCCGCCCGCGCCATGCGCCAGCGCAGCATCGGGTGCAGATCGAGCGGTAGCAGCGAGGCTTCGTGCGCCCAGTATTCGAACAGGCGCCGCTCGGGCTTGCGCCCCCAGGCGGCCGCCTCCAACAGACCGCGATCATAGCTGCCGAGACGCGAGAAGGCGGGGAGATAATGCGCGCGCGCCAGCACGTTGACGCTATCGATCTGGTGCAGGGCAAGCCGATCGATCGTCCGCCGCATCTGCCCCTGCGTCACGTGCGCCGGATGCGGCACGCCGAAGCCCTGCGCGGCGAGCGCGATGCGGCGCGCCTGGGGCAGGGTGAGCGTTGGGATCAGTTCTCGGTCGCCCGGCTGGTGGCGCGGGCATACGTCTCCGCCGCGCGGCGCTCGCGCGGATCTTTGAACGCGACGGCAGGATCTGGCGCGTCGCCGAGCGTGTGGAGCAGCGACCAGAGCGCGAAGCGGCGACCGGGTTCCTTTTCCATTCCGAACGCGGTGCCGAGACGTTCGACGCCGCGTTCGAATGCACCTTCGTCCAGCGTGGCGAGATCGGTGGTGTCGAAATAGTGACGCAGCAGGGTGTCGAGTTCCATGCCGCGGGCGTGCCGCGATTGACGACGCGCGGCAAGGGGGATGCGCACGCATACGTAGCCACCGAGATACATTGCGACAGAAGTGCGAATTATTCTCAATAGCGTTGACAATGCGAGTGACTCGCAATAGCCGGTCCCCAGCGAATCAAGGGGACTATCCGTGAACACCACCAGCCAGCGCCCAGCCGCCATCAAGCCGACCTTCTTTGCCAAGCCCGCTTTCCTGGCAATGTCATGCGCGGGCGCTTTCGCCAGCGGCGCTGCCTGGGCGAACGACCTTCCGAATGCGCCCGAAAGCACCGATAGTGATCAGGAGGTTCTCGTCACGGGTGCGCGCGCCCAGCGCCACGCGAAGGAGGTCGCGCCGATCGTCAATACACCGCGCTCGGTGATCGTGCTGCCAAAGGAAATCATCGAACAGACCGGATCGACCAGCTTGCAGGATGCATTGCGCACCGTGCCCGGTATCACCTTCGGCGCGGCGGAAGGCGGCAATCCGATCGGCGACCGTCCTTTCATCCGCGGTTTCGACAGCCAGGGCAGCATCTATGTCGATGGCGTACGCGATCTGGCGTCGCAGAGCCGTGAAGTGTTCGCGATCGAATCGGTGCAGATCGTGCGTGGTTCGGATTCGACGCTGGGCGGGCGCGGCAGCGCTGGCGGCACGATCAACATCCTGTCCAAGCAGCCGGAACCCGGCACGTTCGGATCGGCCAGCGCCAGTTATGGCGAGGCGGATTACAAGCGCGTCGGCGCGGATGTGAACGTTAAACTGTCCGACACCACCGCCTTCCGCATCGCGGGCGCATGGCATGATCAGGACGTGGCCGGGCGCGAGGCGATCTACGCGCGCCGCTGGGGCGTGGCGCCGTCCGTAACGATCGGCCTCGGCACGCCGACCCGATTGACGGCCGGTTACTATTACCTCGAAAGTCACGAACTGCCCGACAGCGGCATTCCATATCTCTACACGACCGCCAACCATCCGGGCACCGGTACCGTCGTGACGACGCCGGCGCTGGGGCAGATCACGACAGCGAACGGTCGCACCGGTTTCGTCTCGCGCGATACCTATTACGGCCTAAAGGATCGCGATTTCCGCGACACCAAGACGCATCAGGCGACGATCCGTGCCGAGCATGATTTCGGCGGTATCACGCTGCGCAACACGGCGCGCTTTACCCATAGCGAACAGAATTACATCTTCCTGTTGCCCGATGACAGCACCGGCAACGTCTATAACACCGGGCAAGTCTGGCGGCGTGGCAACACCCGCTATGGCTATAGCGAAAGCCTGATCAATCAGACCGATCTGTTCGGCAAATTCCACACCGGCCGTATCGAACACAGCTTCTCCGTCGGCACCGAATTCGCGTGGGAAAAGACGCGGCGCGGAACCTATGTCGCGGCGACCGGATCGACCATCACCCCGCGCTGCAATGCCGCCACGGTCGCGCGCTATTATTGTACCGATCTGTTCAACCCGAACCCGTCCGATCCGTGGGTCAATTACGTTAGCGATACGTCCAACGTGCAGACCCCGATCACGAGGATCGGCAGGTTGGGCGAGACGCAGAACGACGCCAATACGCGCGCGGTCTACGGCTTCGATTCGATCACAATCGTACCAGCGCTGATCCTGAATCTCGGTGCGCGTTACGATCGCTTCCAGTCGCGGACGACGCTGCCGATCGCCGCCGGTGCGACATCGGCGCAGCGCTTCACGCGCACCGACGCATTGTTCAACTGGCAGGCGGGCCTGGTGTTCAAGCCGACCAAGGACAGCAGCCTCTATGCGAGCTATGCGACGTCCGCGACGCCGCCGAACAGCCTGCTCGGCGAAGGCCGGGAGGACAATGCGCTGCCGACGACCAACACGGCGGTCAATCTCGCCATCCTGGATGCGCTGAAGCCGCAAAAGACCAGGAGCTATGAGGTCGGGGCGAAAGCCAGCCTGTTCAATGAGCATCTGCAACTCGGCGCTGCGGTGTTCCAGACCGACATCGCCAACGCCCGTACGCAGGTCGACGCCAACACCGTCGCCTTTCTGGGCAAGACGCGCATTCGCGGTGTCGAACTGAACGTCAGCGGTACGATCGTGCCGGGATGGACGATGTTTGGTGGCTTCACACACCTCGATCCGAAGATCATCGATGCCGGAAACACGGCGCTGACCGCGCCGGCGATTACGCAGGTTGTGGGCGGCGCGACGACCATTATCCGCGCCGCGCAGGTGGTTTACGTGCCCTCGGTCAACACCGGCAAACAGATCCCGCAGACGGCGGAGAACAGCTTCACGATGACGTCGAACGTCGAGGTGCTGAAGGGCTTTCAGATCGGCGGCACCGCGATCTACATGGACACGCAGATCGGCGGCTATGCCGACAATCGCGCGGCGACGCAGACCGCCGCTGGCGTGGTGACGATCGTTCCGGCGACCAAGGTGCTGACCCGTGAGGTTCCGCGCTATTGGCGTTTCGATGCGCGGGCGAGCTATCAGTTGAACGGCGCTGTCTCGCTCAGTGTGAATGCGCAGAACTTGACCAACAAGACGTATTTCAGCCAGACCTACACCAATCATTTCGCCGCGCTTGCCCCGGCGCGCACGGTGTTCGGCACGGTGAACGTGAAATTCTGAAAGACGGCATGACGATCGATCTGGATACGCTCAGTCCCGCCGCCGTCGCCGCGCGCCTTGCCGGGTCTCCGGAGGAGCGCGCGGCGTTGGTACGTGCCGGGGCGGAAGCGGGGCTGGCCGAGGCGCAGGCGGTGTACGGGCAGATGCTGCTCGACGGCGCCGGTGTCGCGGCCGATCCGCGCGCGGCGTTTGGCTGGTTCAACAAGGCGGCGGCGCAGCATCATGTCATGGCGCTGAATATGGTCGGGCGCTGCTACGATCTCGGCTGGGGCACCGCGCCGGACAAGGCGAAGGCGGCGGAATGCTATCGCATCGCGGCGGGGCAGGGGTTGGATTGGGCGATGTACAATTACGCCACGTCGCTCGCGCTGGGTGATGGTGTGGCGGAGGATAAAGCCGCCGCGCTCGGCTGGCTGGAAAAGGCGGCGGGGATGGGGAATGCCAAGGCGATCAACTTTGTCGGCAGCTTCCACGAAGATGGCTGGGTGGTCGCGCGCGATATGGAGATCGCCGCCGATCATTATGCACGGGCCGCGGAAGGCGGCGATTTTCGCGGGGCGTTCAACCATGCGCGGATGCTGGGCGAAGCAGGCCGGACCGACGAGGCGCTGGGCTGGCTCGGGCGCGTCGGCGAAACGGCGACCCCGGCGTTCATCGACAAGGCGGCGGCGTGGCTGGCCGCGTCCGACGTGCCGGGCTTCCCCACGGACGGCGTGACCGCATTGAGGCGCGGCGCACGATGATGATCGCCATCCCCGATGTGCTGAAGGCGGAGGACGTCGCGCGGGTTCGCGCCATGATCGACGGGGCCGACTGGATCGACGGCAGCGCCACATCGGGCGCGCAATCGGCGCTGGCCAAACGCAACGCGCAATTGCCGGAAGATTCGGATGTGGCGCGTGTGGCGGGTACCATCGTGCTCGATGCGCTCGCGGCCTCGCCATTGTTCGTCGCCGCCGCCCTGCCGCTGAAGGTCTTCCCGCCTTTGTTCAACCGTTATGCTGGCGGGCAGGCGTTCGGCATGCATGTCGACACCGCGATCCGCATCCGGCGCGGCAGCGACTTCCGCATCCGCAGCGACCTGTCGGCGACGCTCTTCCTCGAACCACCGGAAGAGTATGATGGCGGTGAACTGGTGATCGAGGACCAATTCGGCGTGCAATCGGTCAAGCTGCCCGCCGGGCATATGCTGCTCTATCCCGCCTCCAGCCTGCACCGCGTCGAGCCGGTGACGCGCGGCACGCGCACCGCGAGCTTCTTCTGGATCCAGTCGATGGTGCGGGACGATAACGCGCGGCGCATCCTGTTCGATCTCGATTCCGCCGTGCAATCGGTCGCGACGACGCAGGGGCAGGGCGATGCGGCGGTGGTGCAATTGACCGGCGTGTACCACAATCTGTTGCGCCGCTGGGCCGAGGTTTGAGCATGCGACCCACAGCTATGGGGCTGGTACTGGTGACGTTGGTCGCGGTGCCGAGTGTCGGGCAGACGCCCCCCGGCTTCGACGGCATACCGAATGTCAGCTTCGACTATTATGATCTTGCGGGTCGTGATCCGAAAGCGATCCGCGCGGCGATGGTCGAGGTGCGCCCGACCGACCCGAACGATGGTGAACGCGTCGATGCGCTGACACGCTGGGCCTGGCGCTGGTCGTGGCAGACGACACCGGGCGGCTGCGATCTGGCTAACGTGAACTTGACGTATAGCGCCACCGTGCGCCTGCCGCGCCTGAAAGACCGGGCGGTGGTGCCGGCGAATGTGTTGAAAGACTGGGACGCCTATATCGCCGCACTCGAACGGCATGAGGCCGGGCACGTCCGCAACAGCTATGCCGGGCGGGCCGAAATCCGGTCGGCAATTGCCGGGGCGACCTGTGCCACGGCGAACGCGGTGGCGATGGCGGCGGTGGCGCGGGTCAGCGCGCGCGATATGGATTTCGACCGGCTTACGCATCACGGGCGGGACGGCGGCGCGGTGTTCTGATCGCCGCGTCTGACCGCCGCCTATAATCAATGGGGCGGGGCGGGGACTTTCGGTGCCGTTACGCGTTGGCCTGTGATGATCCGATTGTTTCATGTCAGCGATGTCCATTTCGGCCGCGAGGATCATGCGGCGGTGGCGTGGTTCGAGGCGCTGGTGAAGGCCGAGCGTCCCGATGCCGTGGTGATGACCGGCGACCTTACGATGCGCGCGCGATCCGCCGAATTCGACGCCGGGCTGGCATGGCTGCAACGGCTGGATGTTCCGGTGACGGTGGAGGTCGGCAACCATGATCTGCCGCTGTGGAACCTGTTCCGGCGGTTTCTGCGACCCTATCACCGCTATCACAAGATCGAGCGGATGATCGAACAGCCGCTCGAACTGCCCGGCGTGGCGATCGTGCCGCTGGTGACGACCGTGCGCTTCCAGTTGCGCAATTGGGCCAAGGGTTATGTTTCCAACCATCAGCTGAGGAAGACGCTGGCCGGGGTAGCCGCCGCGCCGCCGGGAGCCCTGGTGTTCATTGCCTGTCATCATCCGTTGATCGAGGGACAGACACAGGCGACCTCCGACACCCGGCGCGGGGCCGCGGCGTTTGCGGCCTTGGCCAAAGCCGGCGCGGCGGCGGTACTGACCGGGCATGTGCATGACCCGTTCGACATCGTGCATGATGTGGATGGACACGCTTTGCGCATGATCGGCGCTGGCACCCTCTCCGAACGCACGCGGGCGATGCCGCCGTCTTTCAACGAAATCCGAATCGTGGACGGGGGCTTCGACGTGAAACTGCGCAATTTCGGGGCTGCGCCGGATGTCGTGCTGCCAGTGGAGCATGTGGCCGAGACCTTGTAGGCGATCACCGTGCGACTATGCTGGCCTCCATGAAGCCAGCCCTCCTGCTCGCCCTCGCGCCGCTGCTGCTCGCCGCCGCGCCCGATGAAGACGCCGCCATCAAGGTGCGCGTGGACCGGATACTCAAAGCCACGCCGCTGATCGACGGGCATAACGATTGGGCCGAAACGCTGGTCGGACGGGATGGCGAGGCGCGCTGGACGATGGACCTGACCCGGCTCGATCCGGCGAAATACCATACCGATATCACGCGGCTGCGCGCGGGACATGTCGGCGGACAATTCTGGTCGGTCTATGTCGATACGACGTTGCCGGGGCCGGAACAGGTCGAACAGACGATCGAACAGATCGGGCTGATGCACGACATTTTCCGCCGCTATCCGACCGTGTTCGAGGCGGCGACCACCGCCGCCGACGTGCGCCGCATCCATGCACAGGGCAAGATCGCCTCGATGCTCGGTGTCGAGGGCGGGGGGCAGATCGACGGGCGCTTCGCCGTGCTGCGTGCCTATCGCCGACTCGGTGCGTCCTATTTGACGCTGACCCATTCGCGCACGATCGCCTGGGCGGACTCGGCAACCGACGATCCGAAGCATCATGGGCTGACGAAATTCGGTGAGGCCGTCGTGCATGAACTCAACCGGCTCGGCATGCTGGTCGATCTGTCGCACGTCAGCGAGGGCACGATGCTGGATGCGTTGCGCGTGACCAAGGCGCCGGTGATCTTCTCGCATTCCGGTGCGCGCGCGGTAAACGATCATCCGCGCAACGTGTCGGACGCGGTGCTGAAGCTGGTCGCGGCGAACAAGGGCGTAGTGATGGTCGATTACGCGCCAAGCTATGTCTCAGACGCGCGCCGCCGCTGGGAGGCCGCGCGCAACGGCGAGATCGCCAGCTACAACGCGCCGCCGTTCGGCGGGCTGTATATCGGCCAACCGGACAAGGCCAAGGCGGCGCTGGCGGCATGGGAAAAGGCGCACCCCAAGCCGGTCGTCACCCTGGCGATGGTCGCGGACCATATCGACCACATCGCGCAGGTCGCGGGCCACGACCATGTCGGCATCGGCGGCGATCTGGATGGCGTATCGGAATTGCCGCAGGGGCTGGACGGCGTGCAGACCTATCCCGCGTTGCTCGCCGAACTCGGCCGGCGCGGGTGGAGCGACGCGGATCTGGCGAAGCTCGCCGGGGGTAATGTGCTGCGGGTCATGGAAGCGGCGGAACGCGTGGCGGCGACGATGAGCAGCGAACCGGAGGCTACGGGGGCGGTGGCGGGGATGGACGGTAAGTAACGGAGGCGGGTTTCGACCCGAAAACAGATGCCTAACGAAATCGGGATAAGCGTCGCCCGCATGACATAGCGCGGCGAACGTTGAGAATGTTGAGACGGTAATGCGGTTTTCGGATGCGGCGGGCAGCGTCGGTTTCGACGCAAAGGTCACAAGAGTCGCGCTCTCCCCCGTGCTTGAGGCGGACCATCGGGAAGGGTCGTTGTCGAGGCCATCGAAACGATTGATCGAATGCGCAACTGTATGGCGATGGCTGGACGCGTGAGGAAGGGGGATGCGGCATCGGACCAGCGTGACATGCCATCCGAATGTAGGACAGCGGCTTTCGGCGCGATCCGTATTTTGATGGAGCGGTAGGTTTCACCCATTGGCGGACGCGCGGCTCCGTGATCCGCGAGCCCGAAAGCCGCCATTCGTTAGGCGCGGTCATTCCCAGTTTTCCCGTCGCCAATTGGCCATTAAAGAAAGAGCATTCGGGAAGAGATTTTGGGACAATCGATGCCTCGGACGCCTATCGGCCCGATGTGTCAAATCGCATTCAAAGGCGAGCCCTGTTTCGCGCCGAATAATGACCCCCTCAAGGTGCTGGACTGCTGTGTTTCAGAGGGGCGGCGCGTTGATAGAGATTGGGATGCTGGAGAGGCTGTAACGCAGGGAGGGCGTAGCCCGACCGGAGTTGCAGCCTCTCCAGCTATAAATTCTTTTCCCTGCCGTCTGCGGGGTTAGCTGCGGTTTTTGAAGCGCCAGGAGTCGTTGCCGGTCTCGATGATATCGCAATGATGGGTCAGGCGATCGAGCATGGCGGTCGTCATTTTGGCGTCGCCGAACACCTGGGGCCAATCGGCGAAGGCGAGATTGGTGGTGATCAGTAGCGAAGTGTTTTCGTAAAGCTTGCTGATCAGGTGGAACAGCAGCTGCCCGCCTGACTGGCTGAACGGCAGATAGCCGAGTTCGTCGATGACGATGAGATCGTAGCGCAGCAGCTTCTCGAGCAGACGCCCGCTGCGGCCGGCGGCCTTTTCCTGTTCGAGCTGGTTGACCAGATCGACGAGGTTGAAGAAGCGGCCGCGAGCCTGGGCGCGGATGACCGCCGAGGCGACCGCGATGCACAGGTGTGTTTTGCCGGTGCCGGTGCCGCCGATGAAGATCGCGTTGCGCCGCCCCTCGAGAAAGCTGCCGGTGGCCAACTCGCGCACCCGGCTTTCGTCGATCGGCGTGCCGGTAAAGATGAACGCGTCGAGATCCTTGAGGACCGGGAACTTGGCGCCGCCGATGCGATAGCTGATCGAGCGCGCTTGACGGTGGGTGCGCTCTGCCCGGATCAGGCTGGCGACAAGCGGATAGATGTCGTCGCGTCGCGCCAGCCCCTTACCGGTAATCTCGTCGAAGCCGGCGCGCATGCCGTAGAGCTTCAGCTCGGTCATGGCCTCCATGATCTCATGGCGTTCCATCAGGCAAGCATCCTTATGCTGTCGTAGCGGCCGCAGTCGGCCATCGGTTCGATGTTCAGCCGCAACGCGGCGGGTGTGATGATGCTGGCCGGCACCGCCGGCTGCCGCTGGCGCGCCAGAACGGTCAGGATGACGTCGCCGCTGGCGATGCCGGCCTCCAGGGCTTCGGCGCAGGCCGCCTCGACCGCGTCGAGGCCGTGGTCGAGCACCGCGCCCAGCAGCTTGACGAACTGACGGTCGCCATCGGCATGGCTCTTCAACTTGGTACGGACCCTGGTCAGACACGGCGGCAGATCCCAGTCCTTGAACGGCGCGCCGTTGCGCAAGGCGCCGGGCTTCTTCACCAGGACCGGCAGATAGTGCCAGGGGTCGTAAATGATCTGATCCCGCCGGAAGTGCCGCAGATGGTTGGCGACCACTTCGTTGTTGAAGAGCACGACGATGCGCTCCGCATACGACCGCACCAGCACCATTTGGCCGGCGGCGCGGGCACCGACGCTGTAGCGGTTATGATCGGCCATGATCAGGCAGGTGGTGGTCGCGCGCACCGCCTTCTCGACAAAGCCGTCGAACGGCCCGCGCAGCGCCATCAGGCTCGCCCGTTCCTCCTGGAACACCTCCCAGATCGTCCGGTCCCGGAACTCGGGATGCCGGGTCCGTCTGGCGTAGGCGATGCATTGATCCTCGAGCCAGGCGTTGAGCTCGGTCAGACTGGTCACCCGCGGCTTGGGAAGGAACAACTGGTCGCGCATGTTGCCGACCTGGTTCTCGACTTGCCCCTTCTCCCACCCCGATGCCGGCGAGCAGGCCACCGGATCGACCAGATGGTGCGAACACATCTGCAGGAAGCGTTGGTTGTACTTACGCGCCTTGCCGACGAGGATCGCTTCCACCGCAGTCTTCATGTTGTCGTAGATGCCGCGTCGGCAAACCCCGCCATAAAAGGCGAACGCTTTGTCATGGGCGTCGAACACCAACTCTTGCGTCTCTCGAAAATAGACACGCACGAACGGCATCCGGCTGTGCGAAAGCTTCATGTGCGCCGCCTTGACCATCAGCGGCAGCCCCTGGAACGTGATCGTCTCGTGGCTCCAGTCGAACTGGTAGGCCTCGCCAGGTGCAAAACTCATCGGCACATAGGCGTGCGCCGGCGTCCGCCGCTGATCGCTGCGCCATGCCTTGGCGTACCGGTGTACGCTGTCGTGTGCGCCCTCATAACCGCGACCCCGCAACGTCTCGAACAAGCGCTGCGTCGAACGCCGCTCACGACGAGGCAGCTTGGCTTCCGCCTCCAGGATCTCGACCAGATCCTTGATCCACGGCCCCAGCTTGGGCGACGGTTGCGCAGCCCGCGCTGTGTATCTTAACTCCGTCGTCTCCTCGCCCCGGATGACTTTGCGAACGGTCGCCCGCGAAACCGATAGCGTCCGCACGATCTCCTTGATCGGCCGCCCCTGCTCGAAATAGGCACGCCGTATCTGGCCAATCAGGTCCACATTTATCATCCCCAAAAGACCTTCCCGGCAGCCAAAAGCCAACGGAAAGGAAACTGACACGCAACGTCAGAGGGGTCATTATTGGACGCGAAATCCGCCCCTCAGGGGGTCGTTATTGCTCGCGATTTTACA
>NZ_JANYEK010000069.1 GCF_025363195.1 Sphingomonas sp. | reverse complement strand
TCGGTCTGGCGACGCACTATGTGTCGAGCGATCGCCTCGATGCGGCAAAGACGCGAATCGCCGCCGATCCTCAAGCCATCGCGGCAATTCTGGCGGAGGAGTCTGGGCCTGCTCCGGAGGCCCGCATCCTCGCGCATCGCGCGGAAATCGACCGGCTGTTCGCGTCGGACGAACTCGAAGATATCTTTGCCGCGCTTGCCCTCGACCACAGCGATTGGGCGCAGCAACACCTCGCCACGCTCAAGACGAAGTCGCCGCAGACGATGAAGGTCGCGCTCCGCCTGCTTCAGGAAGGCGCGATGATGCCGACCTTCGAGGATGAGATGCGTCAGGAATATGCCGTCGGCGCGCATGTCGTACAGCGCCACGATTTCCTCGAAGGCGTACGCGCGGTGATCGTCGACAAGGACAATGCGCCGAACTGGAACCCGGCGACGCCCGAAGGCGTGACGGACCATGTCATCGACCAGATCTTCGCGCCTTTGCCCGACGGAGAGGCTTGGACGCCGGCATAACCTACCCCAACAACCGTCATCCCCGCGCAGGCGGGGATCCATAACCACTGCGGGATGTATGGATTCCCGCCTTCGCGGGAATGACGTCATGATTGATTACGAAACCATCCTGGTCGAACAGCGCGGCCCCGTCACGCTCATTATGCTCAACCGCCCGCAGGCGCTGAATGCGCTGAACGCCCAGGTGCTGGCGGACCTGCTCGCCGCGCTGGCCGCGTTCGATGCGGACGACACGCAAGGGTGCGCGGTGCTGACCGGCAGCGAAAAGGCGTTCGCCGCCGGGGCCGACATCAAGGAGATGCAGGCCCAGGGTTTTGCCGAAATGTACGGCACCAACCATTTCAGCGGTTACGAGACGCTGACGCAAACCCGCAAACCGATCATCGCCGCGGTCGCCGGTTTCGCGTTGGGCGGCGGATGCGAACTGGCGATGATGTGCGATTTCATCCTCGCTGCCGATACCGCCAAGTTCGGCCAGCCCGAGATCAAGCTGGCGGTCGCCCCCGGCATGGGCGGATCGCAGCGCCTGACCCGCGCGGTCGGCAAGGCCAAGGCGATGGAGATGGTGCTCACCGGGCGCATGATGGGTGCGGAAGAGGCGGAGCGCGCCGGGTTGGTCAGCCGCATCATCCCCGCCGCCGATCTCGTCGCGGAGGCGGTGAAGACGGCCACGACGATCGCGGGCATGGCCCCGCTGGCGGTGAAGGCGAACAAGGAAATGGTCGACGCCGCGTTCGAGACCGGTCTGGCAATGGGCGTGCAGTTCGAACGTCGCCTGTTCCACGGCCTGTTCGGTACGAGCGACCAGAAAGAGGGCATGGCCGCGTTCGTCGAGAAACGGCCGGGAGCGTGGACGGGGAAATGATCTAATTCCCCTCCCGCTTGCGGGAGGGGCTGGGGGAGGGGCCGTCCTGGCCGGTATCCGACGGTCGCGATCAGGCCCTCCCCCCACTCCTCCCGCAAACGGGGAGGGAGGCAGAAGCAAGGAGAGAAAAATGGCACGCGTAGCATTTATCGGGCTCGGCAATATGGGCGGCGGCATGGCCGCGAATTTGGCGAAGAAGGGGCATGACGTCCGCGCCTTCGATCTCTCGGTCGAGGCTTTGGACCGCGCCAAGGCGGCAGGCTGCCTCCCCGCCGGATCTGCTGCCGAAGCGCTCGACGGGGCCGAGGCCGTCGTCACCATGCTCCCGGCGGGCAAGCATGTCGAAAGCGTCTATACAGATGCCGTCTTTGTTACCGCGCCGACCTCCGCGATCCTGATCGACTGTTCGACGATCGACGTCGCCACCGCCAAGCGCTTGGCGGAAGCGGCACAAGCCAAGGGCTTCACCGCGGTCGACGCCCCCGTGTCGGGCGGGATCGGCGCAGCCAATGCCGGTACGCTGACCTTCATGGTCGGCGGCAGCGCGGAAGGGTTCGACCGTGCCGAACCGTTCCTGTCCGACATGGGCAAGGCGGTGATCCATGCCGGTGTGAACGGCAGCGGTCAGGCAGCCAAGATCGTCAACAACATGCTGCTCGGCGTAACGATGGTCGGCACGTGCGAAGCGTTCCTGCTCGCCCAGAAGCTGGGGCTCGATCCGCAGAAATTCTTCGACATCTCCAGCGTGTCGTCGGGCCAGAGCTGGTCGATGACCAGTTACGCGCCCTTGCCCGGCGTCGGCCCGGATACGCCCGCCGACCACGAATATCAGGGCGGATTCGCCACCGCGCTGATGCTGAAGGATCTACGCCTCGCGATGGAAGCGGCCGCTAACGCCGACGCCGATACGCCGATGGGCGCGAAGGCGGCGGAACTGTACGAGAAGTTCAACGCGGACGGGCAGGGCAAGGTGGATTTCTCCGGCATCATCCGCATGCTGGACGGGACGGCTTGAAACGTCGGGGCTCCTTCGTCCGTGTCGAAGGTTGAAGACGGAGAATTACTGAGGATCGTCGCACCACATACCGTCAACCCGGACTTGATCGGTGACGACGCCTTTCGACCAAGTGTTACGTCATCCCCGCGCAGGCGGGATCCATACAGGCTTACGGTTCGGTTCAGACCCGACGTTCGAGACTATGGATCCCCGCCTACGCGGGGATGACGAGGATGGTCGAAGGGGATATGCGCCGACGTGATCCGGGTTACGGGGTTCTGTTGCAAGCCGTGTTCGCCCTATTCCCGGTCCTCCGAAACCCCTTCCAGCGCGTCCATCCGCACGTTCCAGAATCCGCCCTGCCGCGTCATCCACCCGGCCAGCGGCACCAGCCCTTCGGGTCGCGCGGTGAAGTGCGTCTCGCGCCCTTGCCGTCGTGCGCCGACCAGGCCGGCCTGTTGCAGGATCGCGAGATGGCGCGACACCATCGGTTGCGATACCCCGGCGGTCGCGGTCAATGCGCGGACGTTGCGTTCCCCGTCGCGGGTTAGCGTTTCGAACAATGCCCGGCGGGTCGAATCGCCTAACGCCTGAAAAACCACCTCGATGGTGGGGTGGGGAACAATCGCATCAGACATCACATAACCTTGAAGTACTGTATTTCGATAACTGGCGAGTTATGCGTCGTCAAGTTTCAAGACCTGCTTCCGCGCTTTTGGCAGCTTGCCGCATCCCGCAAAGCCGCGTTACACCCGCGGTCAAGGGGAGACGACGAGATGGCCACCATAGCGGCTGATACGGGCGCGACATTACCACCGCCGACGCGCAAGGACATTCAGCTCGTCATCACCGCGTCGTCGCTCGGTACGGCGTTCGAATGGTATGATTTCTTCATCTACGGCACGCTCGCCGCATCCGGCATCATCGGGCGTACTTTCTTTCCCGGCGGGTCCGAACTGTTGCAGACGCTGTTCGCCTGGGCAGGCTTTGCGGTGGGCTTCGGCTTCCGACCCCTCGGCGCGGTGCTGTTCGGGTTCCTGGGTGATCGGCTGGGGCGCAAATACACCTTTCTCGTCACCATCACGCTGATGGACATCGCCACCGCCGGCATGGGGTTCGTGCCCTCCGCTGCCTCGATCGGGCTGGCTGCGCCGTGCATCCTGATCGTGCTGCGCATCCTGCAGGGCCTCGCGCTCGGCGGCGAATATGGTGGAGCGGCCATTTATGTCGCGGAGCATTCGCCGCCGGGGAAATCCGGTTTCTATACCAGCTTCATCCAGGCCAGCGTGGTCGGCGGCTTCATCCTCAGCCTAGTCGTGGTGCTGACGACCAAGAGCGTGCTGCCCGCCGAAACCTGGCAAGCCTGGGGTTGGCGCCTGCCGTTCGTCTTCTCGCTGGTGCTGCTCGCCGTGTCGCTATGGATGCGCCTGAAACTGTCCGAAAGCCCGGTGTTCCAATCGATGAAGGCGGCGGGCGAGACGGCGAAGAACCCGTTCATCGAAAGCTTCACCTATCCGGGGAACCTCAAGCGGTTGTTCGTCGCCCTGTTTGGCATCGCCGCCGGGCTGACCGTGATCTGGTATACCGCGATGTTCACCGTGTTGTCGTTCCTGCAGCAGACGATGCGCGTGCAAGAAACCGCGGCGCAGTTGATCGTCGGGCTCGGGGCGGCGTCGGGCCTGTTCTGGTTCGTGCTGTTCGGCCGCCTGTCGGATCGCATCGGGCGCAAGACGCCGATCGTGGTCGGCTACGCCTTGACGTTGGTGCTGCTGTTCCCGGTTTTCTGGGCGATCGGCAGTGCCGCCAACCCCGGGATGGTTCGCGCCGCGCGGCATGCCCCGGTGTTCGTGTCCGGCCCGCACTGCGCCTATGATCCGTTCGCCGCCAAGCAGGTCGATGACTGCGGCAAGCTGCTCGATTATCTGTCCAAAAAGGGCATTCCCTACACCAAGGGCCGCACGCCGGTGACGATCGTCGCAGTCGGCGGCGACGCGATCCCGCATGACAGCCCGGCCGAACTGGATGCGGCACTGATCAAGGCGGGCTATAATCTCGACAAGGTTATCCCGGCGCCGCTCGATATCGTGCTCATCCTGCTTGCCATCCTGGTGTTGGGCGCATTGTCCGGCGTGACGTTCGGCCCGGTCGCGGCGCTGTTGGCGGAGATGTTTCCACCGCGCATCCGCTACAGCTCGATGTCGATTCCCTATCACATCGGCACGGGCTATTTCGGCGGCTTCCTGCCCTTTATCAGCCAATATATCGTCGCGCGCACCGGCGATCCCTATGCCGGCCTGTGGTACACATGGTGTGTGGTGGCGATGGCACTGGTGGTCACGGTGATCGGGTTGAAGGAACCGAAACCGGGCCACGCCGCCCCCGAATAGACACCGGATAGAGACCGAATAGGCGCCGGGTATACGCCAGCTGGGGCTGGCGTGGGCGTGTGCGGGCGGCTAACCGCGTCGGGATGATCGCGCCCTTACGTCTCCGCCTCGATGCCACCGCGCTTGCCGACAATTGGCGCACGCTCGCGCGGATGAGCGGGAGGGCGGCGTGTGGCGCGGCGGTGAAGGCCGATGGGTACGGTCTTGGCGCGCTGGGCGTTGCGGAGCGGCTGGCCGGGGCAGGATGCCGCGATTTCTTCGTCGCCACCTGGGCCGAGGCGCAGGCGCTGGAGCCGCTCGGTCTGTCGCTGTCCGTGCTGCACGGCGTGCGCGAAGAGGATCTCCCGGCGGCCATCGCGGGTCACGCGCGCCCGGTACTCAATACAGCTGCGCAGGTCGCGCGCTGGAAGGCGGCGGGGGGCGGCGTGTGCGACGTGATGGTCGATACCGGCATGAACCGGCTGGGCCTGTCGCCGGACGACCTGCCGTTGCTGGATGGCCTGAGGGTGCACACCCTGATGAGCCACCTCGCCTGTGCCGACGAGGATAGGGCGATGAACGCGCGGCAATTGGCGGCCTTTGCGGGCTTGGCCGGGCGAACATCGGCGCGCCGCATGAGCCTTGCCAATTCCGCCGGTATCGCGCTTGGTGCCGACTATGCCTTCGATCTGACCCGCCCCGGCCTGGCGCTTTACGGAGGTATCCCGCGGGCCGAATTCGCCGACACGATCCGTCAGGTCGTCACGCCCGAAGCGCAGGTGATCCAGCGCCGCCGCGTCGCGGCTGGCCAGACGGTCGGCTACAACGCAACCTGGACCGCGCGGGCCGACACCGAGGTGGCGATCCTGAACCTGGGGTATGCCGATGGCTATTTCCGGGGCTTTTCCGACAAAGGTACCGCGCAAGGCGGCACGTGCCGGGTGATCGGTCGCGTCTCGATGGACCTCGTCGCACTCGATGTCTCCGCCACGCCGGACGTGCGGGAAGGCGAATGGATCGCGATGGACTATGGCCTACCGGCCGCCACTGTCCTGGCGGGCATGTCGCAATATGAATTGCTGACCGGGTTGGGTGATCGGTTCGATCGATATTGGATGTGATCCTCAAGTGGCATTGCAGGCCTGCGGTGCGACTACCAGACAATCCATGGGTCTTGCCCCCGGTATAAACTTTGTCGAAGCATGTCAGGGCTGGCCCGATCCGCGAGTAGGCGTCACCTTCAATACTATCGAAATGCGGACGATAGTGCCGACGCCTTGCAAGGTGCGCCGCCGACAGCGGTCGCAGGGTGAAAGTTCCGCAAAACAAAGGGGGCGAGATTTCTCTCGCCCCCTCCAATTGCAGTCACATCGGATTAGAACCTGGCGCGGAAGCCGGCGTGGTAAGCGCGGCCGGTGTACCGGAAAATCGCCGTGCCGGTGCCGATCCCTAGGGTCAGGACTCGTTGATCAGAGCC
>NZ_JANYEK010000125.1 GCF_025363195.1 Sphingomonas sp. | reverse complement strand
CGATCAGTCCGCTGAGCAGGCTGGTCTCGTCGGTCCGGCTCGGCTGTTTCTGGGTGCTGTAGCTCGACGCCAGCGTCAGCGTCGCGAAGCCGAGCCCGACCGTCGCGGTGGCGTCGTAAACCCGATAGCGAATGTTGCGGTACGGGCTGACGAAGACCGACTGGGTGGGGCGGCCGAACCGCGTCGTCAGCGACTGCCCGTCGCTTTCCTCGAGCGATGGCACACCGACGTCGAAGTTCTGCAACAGCGCGCTTAGCCGCAGCGAGATGTTCGGCGTCGGCGTAAACAGCAGCGACGCGCGACCACCATAGACACGCGAACTGTTGATGTTGTCGCGGAGGCGCGAGCCGCCGGTGCCGATCGAATCGATCCAGCCGCCGTTCTTGCGATACGTGCCGGATGCGCGGAACGCGAGGTTCGATCCCAACGGCACGTTGACTACGGCATTGCCGTAATACGAGATATCGCCGCCCTGCGTCGTCTCGACGCCGCCGCGCGCGCGCACCGAAAACGCGGCTGTCGTCGGCAGATTGGTGACGTACTTAACGATGCCGCCGAGCGCATTCGCACCATATAACGTTCCCTGGGGTCCGCGCAGGACCTCGATGCGGGCGACGTCGAACGTATCGAAGTCGCCGGCGAGGATGGCGCCGTTGGCGAGACCGGTCGACGATCCAAACGGCGTCTCGTCCTGATAGACCGCGACGGTGGAGACAACGCCACCGGTGTTCAGCCCACGCAAGATAAGGCGGGTCTGGCCGGGCTCGCTCTGCTCGAGCTGAAGTCCGGGAACAAGCTTGAGGTAGTCTTGAAAGGTTGTCGCCACCGCCCGCTCGAGCGCTGCCCCGCCGACGACCGACACCGATTGCGGAACGTCGATCAGCGTCTGGCTGCGCTTTTGCGCGGTAACGATGATGTCCTCGCCCGTGCCGGCGGCGTCGACATGAGCCGTCGGCAACTCCGCAGCGGCGAGCGGAGTCGCGGTTGCGAGCAGCATTGCCGTTGCTAATAGAACCGACTTGGCGTGTCGCATCTGTGTTCCCCTTGGGGCCTGCAGGTCATCCCGCTCGATCCCGATTCCGTCAGTATGGGCCCGATCAGAGAAGAGTCAACACGTTTCAGAGCGTTTGTCGCCTGTTTCGGCACGTCGCAACAGCGGACTGCTCGCGTGCAACAACCCCGCCGCAATAGCTGCGAGTCCGGCGAGCACCACGAAATAGGCGGCATGGCCCATCCGGCTCCACAGCGTGCCGACGAGGCCCGCCGCAAGGCTCCCGGCGAAGATGGTCAGGTACCACGCCGCGACCGTCGTCGCGCCGAGCCCGCGTGGCGCGAGGCGCGCGAACAGGCCGAGGCCGGTTGGCAGGATGAACAGCTCGCCGGTAGTGTAAACGACGAAAAACGCGACGAGCCAGCGCCAGTCGGCCGCGCCGGCACCCGCGGCCGCCGTGGCGAGCAGCAGGTACGCCGCCGCAACGATGGCCGCGCCCGCCGCCATCCGCCGCGCCGCGTCACTGCGGTACCCCGCCGCGGCGCGCCGCCTCCAAAGGGCCAGCAGCGGCGGAGTCAGAGCCATAACCAGTAGCGGATCGAGCGCCTGAAACCACGTCATCGGATTGACGAAGCCACCCGCGCGGCGATCGACTCCACTGTCGGCCCACAATGCGACTGTATTGCCGATCTGTTCGTACGCGCCGCGGAACACCGTCACCGCCAGCGCGACCGCGATGAGAACGGCGATCGTCGCGCGGTCGAAGCGGCCAGCGGGCTCGCGCGCGGCGCGGCGCGGCGGCTCCGGCGGCAGATAACGACCTCCAGCGAGATAGATCAGCAGCCCCGCCACCATGCCGATGCCCGCGGCAGCGAAGCCGTAGTGCCAGCCATACACCTCGCCGAGCGTTCCGCAGATCAAGGGTGCGGCGAGGCCACCGGCGTTGATGCCGACGTAGTAAACGGTGTAGGCGCTCGCCCGGCGCGGATCGTCGCCCGGGTACAAGTCGTTGATCTGGCTAGGCAGCGTCGGCAGGAATAGGCCGTTACCAAGCGCGATCGTCGCCAGCGCCGGATAGAACAGCCCGTCAAACGCCATCATGAAATGGCCGAGCGCCATGATCGTGCCGCCAACCACCACGGCGCGACGCTTGCCGAGCCAGCGGTCGGCGATGACCCCGCCGACGATCGGGGTAAAGTAGGCGGTTGCGGTGTATGCGCCGTAAACGAACGACGCTCGGCCCTGCCCGAGCAGCAGTCCCTTGGTCATGTAATAGACCAGGATGGCGCGCATGCCATAGTAGGAGAATTGCTCCCACATATTGGTCAGGAATAGGACGGTCAGCCCGCGCGGCTGACCGAACCACGGCGCCTCCGGCGGCACATTTATTGCCGCTGTCACGTGGCGGGAGCAGCTGCCGGCGATCCCCATACCTCCGGGCCGGCCCACACGGTGCCGCCGTCATATACGACGCTTGGGCTGACATCTTCAGTGAGGAAGGTTGGGCCGTCGAGGTCGACAAGGTCGGTGACTTGGCCGAGAAGGAAGCCTGGTGCGGTGGCGAGGCTGGTGCCGACCATCGTCCCGACCATCACGCCAAGCCCAAGCCGGCGGGCCTCGGCCGCCATCATCAGCCCCTCGGTCAGCCCACCGCATTTGTCGAGTTTGATGTTGATGACGTCGAACCGCCCGACGGCCCCGGGGACATCGTCGAGGCTGACGATGCTCTCGTCCCCAGCGAGCGGGATCGGTGAGGCGATGCCTTCGAGTTCCGCGTCGTGGCCCCGCGCCAGCGGCTGCTCGACGAGGCGGACGTCGAGACGGGCGAGCGCTGGCAGCAGCGCTTCCAGCCCCGTGCGGGTGAACCCCTGGTTGCCATCAACTCCGAGCCAGACATCCGGCCGCGCAGCGCGGATCTTCTCGACGCGGGCGATGTCAAGATCGACGTCACCGGTCAACTTGACCTTGATCGACTTCGCCTGGATATAGCTCTTCGCCGTCTCGGCCATTGCTGCGGGCGCGTCCGCCCCGATAGTGAACGTGGTCCGTAGCGGCCTTGGCGGTCCGAGGCCTGCCAGTTTCCAGACAGGAGTACCGGCGCGCTTTGCCTCGAGATCCCACAGCGCGCAGTCGAGGGCATTGCGCGCGCCGCCGGGGGGCAGCACCTCGCGCAGGTCGGCCCTCGACCCGACGGTCTTCGTGTGCGCGGCCGTCGTTTCCAGTGTCGCCACCATGTGGTCGACATCGTCATGGAGGAAGAACACGCCCGACGCCTCGCCGCGACCGCGGTGAATGCCGTCAGACAGCGTCACTGTCACGATTGGCGACGTGTCGAAAACGTGCCCCGCAATGCGGAACGGCGACTTCAGCCGCAGCTCGCGCCGCGCGATGTCAAGGGTCAGCGCCATCAGTAATGCACCGACAGGGTCAGCAGGCTGAACTCGACGGCGATGCCGAGGATTGCCACCGTACTGAGGAACACCAGCGTATTCCACACCTTGCGCGACCTGGCGCGGCCGTCGGTCCAGCTGACCCACACGTTCCAGCCGGTGACCAGCACTGCACCGACAAAGACAACGATGCCGGCGATTTTGAGCAGCCATAGGAGCGGATCGAGCCCCCCGGCTAGCGCATCGGGGCTCGATAGCATCACGCTGAGCGCTGCCACCCAACCGCCAAGCACGACAAGGTCGAGCCCTGCCATGATCCGCGTCGCGCGATAGGCCCTGATGGTTGTTCCCATGGCCGCAGTTGCCCGATACCGCCGCCGGACGTACCAGCCGAGCGGCCAGTATAGCAGCGTCAGCAGCAGCACGACGGCGCTAGCGCCTAGCACCGGAAGGACCAATCCCGACGACTTGAGCAGCGGCGCACGGTCGAACATCTCGAACGGCGCGGCCAGAT
>NZ_JANYEK010000106.1 GCF_025363195.1 Sphingomonas sp. | reverse complement strand
CCTGGCCGCGATTGGCGAGCGTGCCGATGCGATCGGCGAAGGGCCGCTGACGCTGCATTGGCCGCTGATCGGCAGCCATTTCGACGGCGGAGTCCTGGTCATCGGGCAGGCGGTCTATGGCTGGTACGGGGACTGGACGGCGCCTCAGGCCCGTGACGCCGTGTTCGCTGTGCTCGTCGCCGTCATGCCGACCTTGTTTCAGTGTGCATGCGCGACGGCTTCCAAAAGCGACACTGGGCCAGGGTCGGGCGACTTCGCATGGATCCTGAAACGAGTTCAGGATGACGGGGGAGTTTTGGCGGATCGACATACGAAACCTCATTGGCCAGCAAGGGTGTTGAGCTGCAGGATAGGCAGCAGGATGGACAAGACGATCGTCGCGACGACGCCGCCCATCACGACGATGATCGCCGGCTCGAGCAGCGACAGCGCGGTCGCGGTGAAGCGATCGAATTCGCGTTCCAGATAATCCGCCGCGCGTTCGAGCATCTCGTCCAGCCTTCCCGCCGCCTCGCCGCTGGCCGTCAGGTACGTGAGAAGAGGGGGAAAGACGCCGGTGCGGCGCATCGCCGCGGACAGGCTCCCGCCGCCGCGAATGGCATCGACGATCTCGTCCGACGCCGCGCGGAGGCGGCGGTTGTGGATCGTTCCGGCCGTCAGGGTCAACCCTTCGAGCAACGGCAATCGGCTGGCGACCATCGTCGAGAGCGTGCGCGCCATGCGTGCGGCATGAAGATCACGCAGCAGCCGGCCGAGCAGCGGCACGCGCAGGATCCAGCTGTCAAAGCCGAGGCGGATAGAGGGTTGTTTGAGCCCCTGCCAGGCGAGCAATCCGCCGCCGCCCATGACGAGCAGCATGACCCACCAATAGGAAACGAGGAAGCCCGACAGGCCGATGACGATGCGGGTAAGCAGGGGCAATTGCTGACCGACCGTATCGAATTGCTCGACCACCTGGGGCACGACGAACACCATCAACGCGGTGACCACGCCGACCGCGACGATCGACAGGATCGCGGGGTAAGCGAGCGTTGTGACGATCTTGCCGTTGATTTCCGCCTGACGTTCCAGCAGCACCGACAGGCGATCGAGGATCACCGGCAGCGAACCGGAGCGCTCGCCCGCCGAGACCATGGCGCGATACAGCGGCGGGAAGCTTTTCGGCTCACGGCCCATTGCCTCGGCGAGGCGGCGGCCCTCCATCACCCCGGCATGCACCGTGGCGACGATCTCGCGCACGCTGTCCTGTTCGGTCTGGCGGGTGATGGTGCGGAGCGATTCCTCCAACGGCGAAACCTGGTTGAGCGTGGCGAGCTGACGGGTGAACAATGTGAGCTGCTTCACGTTCATCTTGCGCCGCGTCAGGCTGAGGCCGGTGATGAGCGGCTTGGCGCGCGGTGGCGCACCCGAGCCGGGTTCGATCCGCACGATGTACATCTTGCGGCGGTCGAGCGAGATACGCGCTGCATCGATCGACTCGGCAGCGATGTGCCCGCGCTGCTCGCGCCCGGCAGTGTCGATGACGAGATAATCGAAATCAGCCACCAGCCCCCTCCGCCGTCGCACTCTCGACCACCAAGGGCGCCTCGATATCGGCCATGTCGCGGCGTGACACGCGCACCGCTTCCTCTGGCGTGGTCAGCCCGTCGCGGACGAGTTGCCGCGCGGCCGAGCCGAGGTTGGGCGCATGCAGGAAGGCGTGGCGGGCGATGATCGCTTCGTCGCCGCCATCGTTGATCAGTCGGCGGATCGTGTCGTCGATGCGGATCGCCTCGAACACGCCGATGCGCCCCTTGAAGCCGGTCTGCGCGCACTGTTCGCAGCCGACCGCTTGATAGACGACGGTGCCGGGATCGAAGCCGAGCAGCGCAGAGATGGAACCGCTCGCCTGCACCGGGCGGCGGCAATGGCCGCACAATTTGCGCACCAGCCGCTGCGCGATCACCGCGCGCAACGTCGAGGCGAGCAGGAACGGTTCGATCTTCATGTCGCGCATGCGCGTGATCGCGCCGACGGCATCATTGGTGTGGACGGTGGAGAGCACGAGGTGCCCGGTGAGCGAGGCCTGGACTGCGATCTCGGCGGTCTCGCGATCGCGGATTTCGCCGACCATCACCACGTCGGGATCCTGTCGCAGGATCGCGCGCAAACCGGCGGCGAAGGTCAGCCCGACCTTGGGATTGACCTGGGTCTGGCCGATCCCGTCCATCGCATATTCGACCGGATCCTCGACGGTCAGGATATTGCTGCTGCCATCGTTGAGGGTGCGCAAGGCGGCGTAGAGCGTGGTCGTCTTGCCCGAACCGGTCGGGCCGGTGACCAGCACGATGCCGTTGGGTTCCGACAGCGCTTGTTTGAGGATATTGTTGATCGCCGGGGACAAGCCCAGCACGTCCATGTCGATCCCGGCATTGTCCTTGTCGAGAATGCGCAGCACGACGCGCTCCCCCGCGCGGCTAGGAAGGGTGGAGACACGCACGTCCAGCAACTTGCCTCCAAGCGTCAGGCCGATGCGCCCGTCTTGCGGCACACGGCGTTCGGCGATGTCCAGGCGCGCCATCACCTTGATGCGGCTGACCACCACCGGCGCGACGTGCGGCGGCATGCGCAACGTCTCGCGCAACACGCCATCGATGCGCATGCGCACGACGAGGCCGGTTTCATAAGGTTCGACATGGATGTCGGACACGCCGTTGCGCGCGGCATCGGCGATGATACCGTTGATCAGGCGGATGGCGGGCGCATCGTCGGCGGTGTCGAGCAGATCGTCCGCCGTCGGCAGGTCTCCGGCGAGCAAATCGAGTTCGTCCCCCAGTCCGAGTGTTCCCGCGGCGACAGCGGCGGCCTGACCGTCCATCGCATAGCGGTCCGACAGCAGGCGGTCGAACGCGTCGGCAGCGACAAATTCCACGTCGAACGGGCGCGCAAGGTGGCGGCGCAGTTCGAGCAGCACCTTGGGGTCGGAGCCTTCGCGCATCGCGATCTGGGCATGGGCGCCTTCGCTGGCTTGCAACACGACGCCGAAGCGGCGGGCGAAGGCGTAGGGGATGCCGATGATCTCGGCGGGCATGACGAAGGGTTCGGGCATGACTAGAGGTTCGGGAAGCATGACCGGTGCGCCCATCGGCAGCGGATCGGCCTGTGGGGTGTCGATGTTCATGGGCGAGCCCCGGTCGAGAACAGGTCGTCATCCTGAACGTGTCTCAGGATGACCGGGGAGGTGTGGCGGAGGGCGGCACCCATCACTCGCCACGCTTCCGCTTCACGCGCGAGATGTTGCGCTGTACCGGCACCGCGACGCGCGGATCCTCGATGCTGCCGTCCTTGCCCGCTGGCGGCAGCGGCGGGGCGGCGCCGAAATAATCCCGCACGAGTTGGTCGATGCTCGGCTCCGCATCGGGGTTCTGCCCGGCCTGTTGCGAGCGCAGATAACCGTAACGCTGCTCAGTCACGCGGCGCTGGTCCTCGGCGGTACGCAGGATCGTCGGGCGGATGAAGATCATCAAATTGGTCTTGGTGCGCTGCCGTGCCTTGGAGCGAAACAATTGGCCGATCGCGGGGATGTCGCCGAGCAGCGGAATCTTTTCGATCGTGCGGCGTTCGTCGTCACTCAGCAGGCCGCCGATCACCGCGATCTGCCCGTCATCGACCGTTAACGTCGTCTCCACCTCGCGCTTGTTAAGGATCAGGTCGCTATTGTTGCCGCTCACCGGCCCGGCGATGCTCGACACCTGTTGGTGCAGGAACAGCTTGATCGCGCCAGAGGAATTTACCTGTGGCTTCACCTCCAGCTGGATGCCGACATTCTCGCGCTGCACGGTGCGGAACGTGTTGTCGAAATTGGTGCTGAGCGCCTGCCCGGTGGTGATGGGGATTTCCTGGCCGACCAGGATGCGCGCCTCCTGATTGTCGAGCGTGGTAAGGCTCGGGGCCTGTAGGAGGTTCGAGGTCGTATCGCTCTTCACCGCGTTGATGATCGCGCCGAACACCGCATCCTTGCCGATTTTGAACGCGCCGCCACCGAACCCGCCGGTCGCGCCGAGGATCGAGCTGATCGCACTCTGCGCCAGCGAATCGCTGACGGTGTTGTTGTTGCTGGTCGTGACGACCTGACCGTTGACCGTCGTCGTCGTGGTGTTGAGCGACCGTGCACCGATCGCCCCGGCGATCGTCAGCAGGTTCGGTGCGGCATTGCTGTAGGTCGAGGCAAAGCTTGGAATCCCGCTGCCGGGCAGCCCGGCGAGCAGGAACTGGACGCCAAGGCGGCTCGCGGTGGCATCGGACACTTCGGCGACGATCGCCTCGACCAGCACCTGTTCGCGCCGCGTATCGAGTTGGCGGATCACATCCGACAATTGGCGCTGCACCTGGGCGGGTGCGGCGATGACGATCGCATTGGCCCCGGCGAAGCGCGTGACGACGGAAGCGGTGCGCCCCCCTTCCGCGACGATCGCGGCCTGTCCGCTGGGGTTGCCATTGGCCTGCTGCGCCTGTTGCGGCAGCGGCTGGGGCTGTTGCTGGATATTGTTCGCCTGATTGGCGCCGTTGTTGCCGGTACCGCCGAAATTGGACCGCGACAGCGTGTTGCTTTGCGTGGGCTGGGTCGGGGTTTGGCCGACGAGTTGTTGCAACACCGGCAGCAATTGCTCGGCATCGGCGTTTTCGAGGAATACGACCCTGATCTCGGTGCCGTTCTTGGCGCGGGCATCGAGCTCCAGCGCCACCGCCGCGAGGCGCGCGACCGAGGCCCCATCGCCGCGCAAGGCGACCGAATTGGAACTCGTCACCGCGACGACGCTGACCCCGCCCGAGGCATTGCCCGGCGCGCCCGCCTGTCCGGCGGTGAGCGCTGTCAACGCGGTGGCGATCTCTCGCGCGCCGGCATTCTTCAGCGCGATGACCCGGGTCGCGGCATTGTCGGTATCTATTCGGCGCAGCACCTCGCGGACGCGGCGGACATTGTCGGCGAAATCGACGACGACCAGGCTGTTGCCGCTGCGATTGGCGCTGACCGAGCCTTGCGCGCTGACCAACGGCCGCACCGTCTCCATCGCCGATTGCGCGTCGACCGAGCGCAGGCGGACGATTTCCGTCACCAGGCTGTTGCGATTGGCACCGTTCAGGCCGACGCGGCTCGGCTGGCTGGCGGCATTGTCGACCGGCTGGACGCGGAAGGCGCCGCCCGCCGTCGGCACGGCGACGAGGCCGTTGGCGCGCAGCGTGGACAGGAAGACCTCGAAATATTCCGATCGGCTGAGCGGGCGATCCGTCACCACCGTCACCTTGCCGGCGACCCGACTGTCGATGATGAAGGTGCGGCCGGTCACCTTAGCGGCGTCGGCGATGAACGCGCGGATATCGGCATCGCGCACGTTGAGCGTGGTTTGTGCCAGCGCCGGGGCGGCCAGCGCGAGAGCGAGCGCAGCAGCGAGAATCGGTTTTTTCATTGGCCCGCAATCGTGATGGCAAGAGGAAGGGTGTCAGTACCGCGCTCTACCGTCAGCGACAGCGTGCCGCCATTGCCATATTGCGCGGCGAGGCGTTCGATATCGCCCTGGCCGGTGACCGGACGTCCGCCGATTGCGGTGACGATATCGCCGTCCCGCAGGCCAGCGGCGCGGAACGCCGCGCCACTTCCCTGGGATCGCACCACGAGGCCGCTGACACGCCCGGCATCGACGCGAGGAATGAAGCCGATATCGCTTTGGATCTGGGCGAGTTTGATACCCGCCGTGCTACCGCCCGGCAGCGGCGGCGCGAGCGATACGGCAGCCGGGCCACAGGCAGGCGGAACGACGGGGGCAACCGCACCGGACTGGTCGATAAACAGGTCCTCATCCGCCCCGCCGCGTGCAATGGTGACGTGATCGAACGTGACCGCTTTCAGCTTGACGCCAGGGATGATTTCCTCGCCGACCGCGATGCTCATCTGCACGCCGTCCGGCCCGGCGACGATCGCCGATCCGCCGCCGGTCGCATCGTCGATGCGCGTACCGAACAAGGTGAGCCGCAGCGCGGTCACGACCGCCGGTTTGCCGTCATCGGTGCTCAGACGGAAGAAGGGATCGAAGCCGCGCAGGATGGAGACCGGCGATCCGGCCACGCCGGGCTCGGTCGGGCGCCAGTTGCCGAGCGGGGTGACCGGCGTGACGATCACCCACAGCAAGCGCGCGCACTGCACGGCCAGCGCGGCGAGCAACACCAGCTCGAACGCCGTATACAGGTTGGTGCGCGGCAAGCGCCTGAGCAGGCGTCGCGCGCGGGCATCGAGTTCGAGGCGCATTGAAATTCCCTCGGGGTCCCGCTTTGCTAAGGGGCCTGTGTTACAGACGGATGCCGACCATGTGAACTGATTGTGGCGATATTGCAGGTGATTGTTCGCGCTGGCGAATCCGCCACGCTTTTGGCATTCCAACAGACATGGCAGTTTTCGGCTCCGGCCACCCTTCCGACCTGATGGTCGAGCATCTGCGCGCGCAGCCCGGTGTGCAGCGCGTGCCAAGCCCGAAGCTGACGCTGTTCCTGCGCAGGGGATTCCTGGAGCCGGAATTGTGCGCGGCTGTGGTGGCGCTGATCGAGGGGCAACGCCGCCCGTCCACCGTGTCCGACCCAAATGGCGACGCCGCGTTCCGGACGAGCGAGACGTGCGACCTGAATCCGGCCGATCCGTCCGTGGCCGAGGTCGAACGCCGCATTCTGGCCTTTACCGGGCTCGATCCCGCGCACGGCGAACCGATGCAGGGCCAGCGCTACGGCGTGGGTCAGGAGTTCAAAGGCCATACCGATTATTTCGAACCCGATGGCGCGGACTTCGCCAAATATTGCAGCGTCGCCGGGCAGCGGACCTGGACGGTGATGCTGTATCTCAACGATCCCCTCGCCGGGGGCGCGACGCGGTTCAAAAGCGTGGATAAGATCGTCCAGCCGGAAACGGGCAAGCTGTTGGCGTGGAACAATTTGCGCGCCGACGGGACGCCCAACCCGGCGACATTGCATCAGGGCATGAAAGTTCGCGCGGGCGTGAAATATGTGATCACCAAATGGTTTCGTGAACGGTCGTGGGGGTTTTGAGGGGGCGGGATTCGCCTCTCGTCGGTCGTCATGGCGACGATGTTGCAGCATTCCTGCGCATCCGCCGTTCTTGGAGGGCAAGAAGCCGCTGATCATCGACAAGTCCATCGCCGTGGACCGGATTGGTTCGACCGAATCGGTTGCCGCCGCGGAAGCGCAGACGTCGAGCCCCCCAGAATGCAAAAAACCGCCAGTCGTTTCGACCGGCGGGCTTTGTCGGATGGTGGGCGCGACAGGGATTGAACCTGTGACCCCACCCGTGTGAAGGGTGTGCTCTACCGCTGAGCTACGCGCCCATCCGTTGCTCCGTTCGCGCCCTGCATCCTGAAATACGGGGCTGTCAACGGAACAGGGCGACGTAACCGCCGCCCTGCAGACTGCGCCTTAATGCGAGCGCGCAGGCCTTGTCCAGCCCCGCATGCGCATCAGGCCAATCAGTTCACCGCGTCCTTCAGGCCCTTGCCGGCCTTGAACTTCGGCTGGGTCGATGCCTTGATCGTCATCGGCTCGCCCGTGCGCGGGTTGCGACCGGTCGATGCCTTGCGCTTGCTGACCGAAAACGTGCCGAAACCGACCAGACGGACTTCGTCGCCCTTTTTCAGCGATGCCGAAATCGCGTCGAACACCGCCTCGACCGCCTTGCTCGCATCACCTTTGCTAAGGCCCGACGTATCGGCGACCGATCCGATCAATTCCTGCTTGTTCATGCCCAAATGCCCCCGGTTACTATGTACGAAAATGATTCCCGGCGCGGAGCCGGTGGTGCAGTAAGGCGATTCACATACAAGCTGTCAAAGCAAAATGACGCTACGGTTACCCGAAAGCGAAAAATTGCCGCGGGCCGTTACCGACACGCCGCAGTCCGTATCAATGATGCACTTCCCCACCAGCCGGCGTGACGCCTGCCGGAGGCAGTGCGGCAAGCTCGTCGGCGTCGGTCCAGTCGATCGCGGTCAGCGGTTCGGTCAGCGCCAGTTTCAGGACTTCGTCGACATGTTTGACCGGCACGATCGTCAGGCCGTTGAGGATATTGGCGGGGATTTCGACCAGATCCTTCTCGTTGTCGAACGGGATCAGCACCGTCTTGATCCCGCCGCGCAATGCCGCGAGCAGCTTTTCCTTCAACCCGCCGATCGGCAGCACCCGCCCGCGCAGCGTCACCTCACCCGTCATCGCGATCTCGCGGCGCACGGCAACGCCGGTTAGGGTCGAGACGATCGCCGTGACCATACCGATACCCGCCGACGGACCATCCTTCGGCACCGCACCCTCGGGCAGATGGATGTGGATGTCCTTGCGATTGAACAGGCTCGGCTTGATCCCGTAGCTCGGGGCGCGCGCCTTGACGAAGCTCAACGCCGTGTCGATCGATTCCTTCATGACGTCGCCGAGCTTGCCGGTGACCTTGGCCGCGCCCTTACCCGGCACGGTGACGCTCTCGATCGTCAGCAATTCGCCGCCGACCTCGGTCCAGGCCAGACCGGTGACGGCGCCGATCTGGTTCTCCTCCTCGCCCAGCTCGTGGCGGAATTTCTTCACGCCGGCATATTCGGAGAGATTGTCGGGCGTGATCGTCACGCTCGTGGTCTTGCCCTCGAGGATCTGGCGCAATGCCTTGCGTGCAAGACGCGCAATCTCGCGCTCCAGCGTCCGAACGCCAGCCTCCCGCGTGTAGAATTGGATCAGCGCGCGCAGACCTTCGGTGGTCAGCTCGAACTCGCCCTTCTTCAAACCGTGTGCCTCGATCTGCTTGTCGAGCAGATGACGCTGCGCGATCTCGACCTTTTCGTCCTCGGTGTAGCCCTCGAGCCGGATGATCTCCATGCGGTCGAGCAATGCCTGTGGCAGGTTGAGCGAATTGGCCGTGCAGACGAACATCACGTCCGACAGGTCGTAATCGACCTCGAGATAATGGTCCTGGAACTTAGCGTTCTGCTCCGGATCGAGCACTTCGAGCAATGCCGATGCCGGATCGCCGCGGAAATCCTGGCCGAGCTTGTCGATCTCGTCGAGCAGGAACAGCGGGTTGCTGGTCCCGGCCTTTTTCAGGTTGGTGACGATCTTGCCTGGCAGCGACCCGATATACGTCCGCCGATGCCCGCGAATCTCGGCCTCGTCGCGCACGCCGCCCAAAGACTGGCGGATGAACTCTCGCCCGCACGCCTTGGCGATCGATTTGCCAAGCGACGTCTTGCCCACACCTGGCGGTCCGACAAGGCACAGGATCGGCCCCTTCAGCTTGCTCGTCCGCGCCTGCACCGCGAGATACTCGACGATCCGGTCCTTGACCTTTTCCAGCGCATAATGGTCCTCGTCGAGCACCGCCTGTGCCGCCGCGATATCCTTCTTGACCTTGGACTTTTTGCCCCAGGGCAGGCCGAGCAGCACATCGAGATAATTGCGGATCACCGTCGCCTCGGCACTCATCGGTGCCATCGACTTCAACTTCTTCAGTTCGCCGGTCGCCTTGGTGCGCGCCTCCTTGGACAGCTTTAGCGTGGCGATCTTCTGGGTCAGCTCGGCAATTTCGTCGCCCTCGCCGTCCTCACCTTCATTGCCGAGTTCGCGCTGGATCGCCTTCAACTGCTCGTTGAGGTAATATTCGCGCTGCGTCTTCTCCATCTGGCGCTTCACGCGGCTCTTGATCTTCTTTTCGACTTGAAGGACGCCAAGTTCGCCTTCCATAAAGCCGAACACCATTTCGAGACGACGGCCGGCATCCCTCTCCACCAGCAAGGCCTGCTTGTCGGAGACCTTCACGGAAATGTTCGCGGCGACCGCATCGGCGAGGCGCGAGGCATCCTCGATCTCGTTCAATTGTACCGCGGTCTCGGCCGGCAGCTTGCGGTTGAGCTTGGCGTAATTCTCGAACTGGTCGACCACCGAGCGCATCAGGGCCGCGAGTTCGTTGCTCATTTTCACGTCGGCGGCGTCAAGCTCCTCGGCACCCTGCTCGCCTTCGAGCAGTTCGACGGCGGCGGTCAGGAATGGACCGTCCTCGACCAAAGTCTCGAGCCGCGCACGCAGTTTGCCCTCGACCAGCACGCGCACGGTGCCGTCGGGCAGCTTGAGCAATTGGAGCACCGTGGCCGTGACGCCGAGATCGTAGAGATCCTCGCGCGCGGGATCGTCCTCGGCCGGGTCGAGCTGCGCGACGAGGAAGATTTCCTTGTCGGCATTCATCGCCGCTTCCAGCGCGGCGACGGATTTATCGCGACCGACGAACAGCGGCACGATCATGTGCGGGAAAACGACGATGTCACGCAATGGCAGGACAGGGTAGGACTGGGTCATGCATACTCCGGGTGCGCCCGAACGGGAGCGCTTCACTTTGTCTTATATGGTGATGGTTGCCGATCCATCAATCACGGGAATTTTTTGCTTATCCACTGCCGCTTCCCATGCGCGATGCGACGGTTCAAGATCGGGGAGATTGCCCGGAGATTCACCGCTATGATCGCCCGCCTCCTGCTTGCCGTCGCGCTGACGTGCATCCCCCTGTCAGGCGCAGTCGCCGAGCGGGGCAAGCCGACGATCACCGCACAGACGCAGAAATCCGGTGGGGCGGTGAACCCGGAACAGATGCGCCAGCAACTCGATACGGTCGATCTTGCGATCGAGGTGATGCCGGAGACGGAAACGATCAGCGGCGTCGCCACGTTGAACTTCACCGCCAGGGCGCCGCTGACGCGGCTGATCATCGATCTCGATCGCAACCTGCCCGTCTCGGCGCTGGCGATCGACGGCGTTGCCCTGCCCTTCAAGGCCTTTTCCAACCCGGACGGCATCTTGACCGTCACCTTGCCGAAGCACGTTGCGGCGGGCGCAAAGGTCAGCGCGAAGATCACATACGGCGGCACACCGCACGTCGCGATCCGCGCGCCGTGGGATGGCGGTTTCGTCTGGTCGCATACGCCTGCCGGCGCGCCGTGGATCGCCACCGCCGTAGAGGGCGAAGGCTGCGACCTGTTCTGGCCGTGCATGGACACGCCGACCGCCGAGCCGAAGCGGATGGACCTCCACATCACCGTGCCGAAAGGGCTGAAAGCGCCCTCGAACGGCGTGTTGCAGGGCGTCACCACGTTGCCCGATGGGCGCACGACGTGGAACTGGCGGGTCAAGAACCCGACCGTCTATGGCATCGCGCTCAACATCGCGCCGTATGAGGTGATTCAGGGCACCTACAGGAGCCGCTTCGGGAACACGATCCCGATGTTCTATTGGTATCTGCCCGGCGAGAAACAGCAAGCCGAAGGGCTGTTCGCCGAATTCGCCCCGACGCTCGACTTCTTCGAGACTATGATCGGCCCCTACCCGTGGGGCGACGAGAAGGTCGGCGTGGTGGAGACACCGCACAAGGGCATGGAACACCAGACGATCAACGGATACGGCAACGAATATGCCAAGGCGGCCGAGGGGTTCGACTGGCTGTTCCAGCACGAATTCAGCCACGAATGGTTCGCCAACCAGCTGACCGTCGCCGACTGGGACGATATGTGGCTGCACGAGGGGTACGGTTCGTACATGCAGCCGCTGTACGGCAAATGGCGCGAGGGCGATGCGCGTTATATGGCGATGATGTTGAAATCGCGCGAGACCATCCTCAATGCCGCGCCGATCATCTCGGGTAAGCCGCGCAGTGAGGAGGACGTCTACAAGACCGAGAATGGCGGCCCCGGCGGCGACATCTACGTCAAGGGATCGTGGATGCTGCACACGTTGCGCGCCCTGATCGGCGACCGGGACTTTTTCGACGTCACCCGCTTGGCCGTCTATGGCCGGACCGATCCGGAGCCGGGCAATTTTGCGCCGCGCTTCGCCAGTTCGAGCGAATATCAGGGCTTCGTCAAACAGGTGACCGGTGAGGATTATCGCTGGTTTTTCGACGTGTATCTGCGTCAGGCGGCCTTGCCCGAACTGATCGAGGCACGCCGAGGCGGCACCCTGACGCTGACCTGGAAGACGCCGCATGATGTACCCTTTCCGATGCCGATCGAGGTCGAAATAGACGGCAAGGTCGAGCGGCTGGCGATGACCGATGGGAAGGGCACGCTGTCCGTTTCGCCTAACGCGCATGTCGTGATCGACCCGATGGCGCGCGTGCTGCGTCGCTCGATCGCGATCGAGCAGGCCCAGGCGTGGCATGACGCCCAGGCGGCAAGGAAAGGGTCGAAATGATGCATCCCGGCGATCCGGTCGGCTGGCCCGGTATCATGGTTATGGCGATCGGCTTCTTCGTGTTCATGGCCGCCTTGTTCGCAGCCCGGCGGCGTGGCGAGAAAAAGCCGGAAGGTCCGGGTGGGCGACAGGTGAGAAGTTCCTGGGTGGGTATCGCGGTGCAGGGGTTCGGCATCGGGCTGGTCGCCTTCGGACCACAGAATGTCACGCTCTATCCCGCTTCTCCTGTGGCGTTGGCCGAGGCGGCGATCGTCGCCGGGTTGATGATCGCCACGATCGGGCTGTTCTTCGCCGCATCGCGCACGATGGGTAAGAATTGGAGCCTGGTCGCGCGAACCCGCTCCGACCACAGGCTCGTTACCGGCGGGCCGTTCGCCTATGTCCGCCACCCGATCTACGTCGCCTTGTTCCTGTTCATGGTCGCCATCGCGGTCGCCTTCGGCCACACCGGACGCCTCCTGGTCGGCGTGCCGGTCTACGCCCTGGGCACCTGGCTGCGCATCCGCCATGAAGAACGCTTGCTGCGCGATATGTTCGGCGCGGCGTATGACGCCTATGCCGCACGCGTGAAGCGCTTCGTCCCAGGGATATTCTGACATGGCCAAGGCCGACCGACTCGAACAGGCCGATCTCCGTCGGGGAGAATTAGAGACCGAATATCGCCACACCCTGACCGCTGCACTGGAGGAGTGCGCCCGCGGGAAATGGGGCCTGTTCGGTCACACCAAGGATCGGCAAATGGCGGCGCGGGTGGCTCCGGCGCTGGAAGAACTGGAGGAGCTGGCGGTGGCGATTGATCGGCTGCGGGGGCAACTCGGGCTAGACCCTTTCGCACTGCATCCCGAATTCGTTGCCGCCCGAGGGCCCGCCGATGCGAGCGCGGTCGGCGAACCGAAACAGGCCAAGGCATGGCTGGACCGCCTGGCTAAAGAACCAGCGGAATAGGAGCCGCACGGGCGCTATGGTTTGCCCGCCAGCGGAACCCCGTCCCGGTATGGCGAAATCTTAACCCATCCGGTCGCAGCCTGCGGTGCATGCCCTACGCCAAGCTTTTCCGCAGTCGTTGGGCTGCCCTGATCTGGGCGGCAGGCATCCTGTGGACGGCGGTCGATGTGGCCGGTTTTTCCTCTGCCCCCGATGCGCCCGCCAATACCGCCAATGCCGCTGCTCCGGTGGATCAGGATGCCACGGGCGTGGCAGTCGAGAATAGCGACCTGACGATCCTCGCCGGCGTGATGAACGGCAATTGAGCAGGGGAACACGAGCGCCAACCGAAAACGGGCGCCGATCGCTCGACGCCCGCTCGATTGCAGAATTCAGGTAAACCCTTAAGCGGCGCCCGATTTTTCCTTCTTGGCGTACACGCGGATCGGTTCCTTGCGGCCCTCGATCACGTCACCGTCGATCATCACTTCGTCGACCGAATCCATCCCCGGCAGATCGAACATAGTGTCGAGCAAAATGCTTTCCAGGATCGAGCGCAGGCCACGCGCGCCGGTCTTGCGATCGATCGCCTTCTTGGCCACAGTCACCAGCGCGTCGTCGGTGAAGCCGAGCTTCACGTCCTCCATGTCGAACAGCTTCTGATACTGCTTCACGAGCGCGTTCTTCGGCTCGGTCAGGATCGTCACCAACGCCGGAACGTCGAGATCTTCCAGCGTCGCGATGACGGGCAGGCGGCCGACGAATTCCGGGATAAGGCCGAACTTCAGCAGATCCTCCGGCTCGACCGACTTCAGCGTCTCGCCGGTGCGGCGTTCCTCGGGCGAGGCGACATAGGCGCCAAACCCGATCGACTTGCCCTGCAGACGATCGCCGATGATCTTTTCGAGGCCCGAAAACGCACCGCCGCAGATGAACAGAATGTTCGTCGTGTCGACCTGCAGGAATTCCTGCTGCGGATGCTTGCGCCCCCCCTGCGGCGGAACGCTGGCGGTGGTGCCCTCCATCAGCTTGAGCAACGCCTGCTGCACGCCCTCACCCGACACGTCGCGCGTGATCGACGGGTTTTCGGCCTTGCGCGAAATCTTGTCGATCTCGTCGATATAGACGATGCCACGCTGGGCGCGTTCGACGTTGTAATCCGACGCCTGCAGCAGCTTGAGGATGATGTTCTCGACATCCTCGCCAACATAGCCAGCCTCGGTCAGGGTCGTTGCATCGGCCATCGTGAACGGCACGTCGAGGATACGCGCCAGCGTCTGGGCGAGCAGCGTCTTCCCGCAACCCGTCGGCCCGACGAGCAGGATGTTCGACTTGGCGAGTTCGACGTCGGCACCCTTCTGACCGTGGTTGAGGCGCTTGTAATGGTTGTGCACCGCCACCGACAGCACGCGCTTGGCGCGCTTCTGGCCGATGACGTAATCGTCGAGCACGTTGCAGATTTCCTGCGGCGTCGGCACGCCCCCGTCCTTCTTGCTGACGAGTGCGGACTTTGTCTCCTCGCGGATGATATCGTTGCACAGCTCTACGCATTCATCGCAGATGAACACGGTCGGTCCAGCGATCAGCTTGCGCACTTCGTGCTGCGATTTGCCGCAGAACGAGCAATATAGCGTGCTCTTCGAATCGCCGCCGCTCAACTTCGTCATTCAATCCATCCTTCGCGCCGTGGTGCGCGTTAGTGCGGACGGCCATCTTAGGCCGCCCGCCTTCAATCGTACAAGTAGCAATAACGCCTTAAGAAGCCGGCAACACCGGGGTCGATCCACTCTCGTCCGCCACCGCAGGGCGCTTGTCGAACACTTCGTCGATCAGGCCGAACGCCTTGGCCTCATTGGCTTCCAGGAACGTATCGCGGTCCATCGCCTTTTCGATCTCTTCCAGCGGCTTGCCGGTGTACTGCGCATACAGCGAATTCATCCGGTTCTTGATGCGCTGGATTTCCTGCGCCTGAATCTGGATGTCGCTGGCCATGCCCTGTGCCCCGCCCGAGGGCTGGTGGATCATGATGCGGGAATTGGTCAGCGCCACGCGCATGCCCGGCTCGCCTGCCGCGAGCAGGAAGCTGCCCATCGACGCCGCCTGCCCGATGCACACCGTGCCGACGCGCGGACGGATATATTGCATAGTGTCGTGGATCGCCATGCCAGCCGTCACCACGCCACCCGGCGAGTTGATGTACATGAAGATGTCCTTCTTGGGGTTCTCCGACTCCAGGAAGAGCAACTGTGCGGTGATGACCGAGGCCATATGGTCCTCGACGCCGCCGGTGATGAAGATGATGCGCTCACGCAGCAGGCGCGAATAGATGTCGAAGCTGCGCTCGCCCCGGTTCGACTGCTCGATCACGATCGGCACGAGGCCGCCGGTGATCGGGTCTGCGCGGAACCCCGGAGGGGCGAAATTACCGGTTTCGAACGGATTATGCATGGAGAGTTTCAGTCCTTATGCCCCAATGAACCGCATACATCGGCCTTGGCGGAAACGAGTTCAAGCCCTGCGACCGCCGCAGTCCGTTAGGACCGACGATCGGCCCCACCGGGTGCGCGATGCGACAGATAGGCCAGTCGCCGCATCTCCCGCCGCCCGCGCACCACCGTATCCAGGATAAGTCCTGCGAAAATGTTGAGCGCCGCCATGATGCCCAACCCGGTGATCAGAATCGCGGTCGGGAAACGCGGCACCTGCCTGATCTCTATATAGGTCAGCAGCAGCGGAATCGACAGGATCAACGCGAGTGAGGCGAACATTGCGGCGATCACGCCGAAGAACAGCACCGGTCGTTCGATGCGGTAGAGCGTGGCGATGGTGCGCAGGATGCGGAAGCCATCCGAATAGGTGCTGAGTTTCGACACCGATCCTTCGGGCCGCGCGAAATACGGCGTCTCGATCTCACCGGTCGGCATCTTCAGTTCCAGCGCGTGGACGCTGATCTCGGTCTCGATCTCGAACCCAGCCGACAACACCGGGAAACTCTTGACAAAGCGTCGCGAAAACACCCGGTAACCCGAGAAGATATCGGTAAAACTGCGCCCGAACAATTGCGCGAGCAACCCGGTCATCGCCCGGTTGCCGAGTTGGTGGCCGCGGCGATAGGCGGCGGTCTCCTGCGTAACGCGCGAACCGACGACCATGTCGAGCTGTTCGTCGAGCATCCGCGCGATTAACGCCGGGGCGGCGGTGGCATCATAGGTCGCGTCGCCATCCGCCATGACATAGATGTCGGCATCGACATCGGCGAACATCCGCCGCACGACCGCGCCCTTGCCCTGAATGCGCTCGATCCGGACGATCGCCCCGGCCTCGCGCGCGACCTGCATCGTGCGATCACTGCTGTTGTTATCGTAGACGTAGATCGTCGCATCCGGCAACGCGGCGCGGAACCCCGCCACCGTCTGCGCGATCGCGGCTTCCTCGTTATAGCACGGGAGCAAGACGGCGATGGTTGGAGCGGTTTCGGTTATCATCGCCTGCTCCCGCCTAACATCCATTGCCGACATGTCCTCCTCGCCAACCCAGCGTAAGCCGGGAACTCATGCGCTTCTTGTCCCGCAAGAGCCGCTCGAGATCCCAGCCTTCGCTGGGGTGACGATGTGTGCGAGGACGTACCTTAGGCCTTCTTGGCCGCCGGCTTCTTCGCCGCAGGCTTCTTGGCCGGTGCTGCCTCTTCCGCAGGCGGAGCGGCCTCGTCCGCTTTTGCCTTGGGAGCAGCGGCTTTCTTGGTCGCCGCCTTCTTCACCGGAGCAGCCTCGCCCACATCGTCGCCAGCCGCCGCCGGTTCGACGTCAGCCGCTTCAGCCTTCTTGGCTGCGGCCTTCTTCGCAGGCTTGGCAGCGATTTCAGCTTCAACCTCGGCCGGTGCAGCCTTCTTGGCGGCCGTCTTCTTGCCCTTAGGCTTGTGGTTCTCGTGATCGTGCGTGTGGGTGCCGGAGGAGAAGCCCTCTTCCGATTCGATCGCTGCTTCCAGTTCCTCGCGCGTCACTTCGCGGTCGCTGATCTCGGCCTTTTCGAACAGGAAATCGACGACCTTGTCTTCGTACAGAGGCGCACGCAGCTGGGCAGCCGCCATTGGCTCTTGCTGGACGTAATCTATGAAGCGCTTGCGATCTTCCGGGCCATATTGCTGCGCGGCCTGGGCGATCAGGCGGTTCATTTCCTGCGTGGAAACCTCGATGCCGTTGGCTTGGCCGATTTCGGAGAGAAGCAGCCCCAGGCGCACGCGGCGCTCCGCGATCTTTTGGTAATCGTCGCGCTCGGATTCCATCTCGGCCATCGCCGCTGCCGGATCTTCCTCATGCGTCGCTTCATGTTCGAGCTGCGACCAGATCTGGCTGAATTCGGCTTCGACCATCGACGGTGGCACGGGGAAATCATGGCCCTCGGCCAACTGGTCGAGCAGCTTGCGCTTCATATAGGTGCGCGTCAGGCCGTTCAGTTCCTGCTCGATCTGACCTTTCAACAAGCCCGAAAGCTGCTCCAGGCTCTCGAGGCCGAGCGAGGTCGCCAGCGTATCGTCAATCTTCGTTTCGCCTGCGGTCTTCACCGACTTGACGACGAGATCGAACGTCGCGGGCTTCCCGGCCAGATTCTTGGCCTGATAGTCGTCCGGGAACGTCACCGAAATCTGCTTCTCGTCGCCGGTCTTGACGCCGATCACCTGGTCCTCG